>JBDUEQ010000122.1:0-28395 GCA_040002315.1 Gammaproteobacteria bacterium | reverse complement strand
TCCTGTCAGCTGTACCAGCGCAGCGCCGATGCTCTGCTCGGCGTGCCGTTCAATATCGCCTCCTACGCGCTGCTCACCCATATGCTGGCACAGCAATGCGGTCTTAACGTCGGCGATTTCATTTGGACCGGCGGCGATTGTCATCTGTACTTGAACCATCTGCAACAGGCCGATTTGCAGATGAGCCGCGCGCCGTACGCGTTGCCCAAACTGCTCATCCGGCGCAAACCGCCAAGCCTGTTCGACTATACCTTCGAGGACTTCGAAATCCTTGATTACCACTATCACGCAGCCATAAAAGCACCGATCGCCGTATGAAAAAAACTCCGCGCCGCCGCGCACCTTTATTCGAAGTGCGCCATTCCCCGATCCACGGATACGGCGTATTCGCCGCGCGGCGCATCCGCAAGGGCACCACCGTGATCGAGTACTTGGGAGACCGCGTCAGCCACGCCAAAGCGGATGCCCGCTACGAGGACAAGGATCCAAACGACAACCATACCTTTCTGTTCACGGTGGACGCGAAAACAGTGATCGACGCCGGCGTGAACGGCAACGAGGCGCGCTACATCAATCACGGTTGCGACCCGAATTGCGAAAGCACGACGTTGAACAGGCGCATTTTCATCGAAGCGATTCGCACCATACAGCCCGGCGAAGAACTGGCGTACGACTACCAGATTCAGCGCGACAGCGACGATGCGCCCAATGTCGATGAGATCTACGCCTGCCGTTGCGGGGCCGAGAACTGCCGCGGCAGCATGCTGGAGGCGCCGAAGAAGGTGACGAAGGCGCGCAAGAAGGTGCATCGGGCGCCGGAGCGAGTCGCGGGCAAGAAAGCGGTGGCGCGCAACAGAACCGCGCGCCGTGGCGGCATGGCGGAACGGTCGCAGCGCCGGGGCCGTTGATCCTGCCCGACGGAGTTTCGATTCAGGATCAGTTTCTGGCGCCGGAACAGGTCCGCGCCCTGGCCGATTGTGCGGAGCTGCGCCGCTCGCGCGGTGAGTTCACCGCGGCCCGTATCGGCGGAGCACGCGGCCTGCAGCGGCGCGAGGAGATTCGCGGCGACCGCATCTGCTGGATCGGTCCGCCGCTATTGCCGGCGGAGCAGACCTTGCTGCAGGCCTTGGAGCGATTGCGATTGGAACTCAGGCGGGACACTCTGTTGGGATTGTTCGATTTGGAGCTGCACTACGCCTGGTATCCGCCCGGCACCGGATATGAGCGCCACGTCGATCAGCCGCAGGGAAGTTCGCAGCGCCAGGTGTCGCTGGTGTTGTACTTGAACGAAGACTGGGAGCCTGCGGCGGGCGGCGAGTTGCGGTTATTCGATGAGTTTGGCGGTCATCGGGATGTGCAGCCGATTGGCGGATGCCTGGTGTGTTTCTTGACGCCAGGGCGGGAGCACGCGGTGCTGCCGACGCGGGTTGAGCGTCTTAGCATCAGCGGGTGGTTTCGGGCGCGGGACACCTAAGTGCATTACTCGACGCGCACCCGATCCGCCACGTACTCGGCAATCGCAAGCGACGCGGTGCGTCCCGGCGACTCGATAAATCCGCCCCGGGTTCGTTCGGCCCATGCAATTTTGGGCGTATTCCGGCGTATCCTGGTCTTAAGCAGTCATCCGGCCGATGACCACGCACTCGACCGACTCGCTCACGAAGGCAGCGCAGGCGGCAGACGGGTTGAACGCAGCATTGCCCAAACCACGAGAGTGATACAGAGGAATCCAGCCGCCATGGTGACTGTCCGCAGGGTCGCCCATTGCGCCAGCGCTCCGAGCAACGCGCCACCGACGCCGGGGCCGGCAATGTTGACCGCAGTCCACAAACCCAGTACCCGGCCCCTGAAGTTGTCGCGGATCAAGGACTGCAATTGCACCTGCAGTCCCACGCTGCACAACACAATGGCAAAACCCAATGCGGCGCTTATCAACAATCCGAGGAAAAACTCTCTGCACAACCCAAAAGCGATCACGAGCGGGCCCAGCGAAATGGCCGCCTGACGGGTTACCCGCGGCAAGAGGCCCGCAGAGCCTGCCCGAGCCAGTACCAACGCGCCCACGATGGCACCCACGCCGACGACCGTGGTCAGGTTGGCGAGTCCCAGGCTGCCGCGGTGAAACACGGAGTCGGCAAACGCCGGCAGCAGTTCGATGACGCCCCGCGCCAAAGTAGAGGTAATGGCCGCCAGCAGCATCATCTGCCGTATTCCCGGGTGTTCGATCACATAACGCAATCCCTCTCGGCTCTCTGCCAGCAGGCTTTGCGTCGACCTCTTGACCTCACGCAAATGCAATTGCACGGCTGCCAATGCACCCAGGATGCCGAGAAAGGAAAACGCATTGACGGCGAACGCAGCCGCCAGACCGTAATGCGCAATGACGATGCCCCCGATGGCCGGACCCACGGCGCGACTCAAGTTAAATATCAGCGAATTGGCGGCAATGGCTTGAGCCAGAAGTGCCGGCGCCACCACCTCTTGGATCATGGTGAGTCGCACGGCTTGATAACCGCTGTTGGCGACACCGAGCAGAAAGGCAATGACCAACAGCGCCCCGATGTGCATGCGATGGGCTGCGGTCAATGCGTACAGAAGCAGCGCCAAAGCTGCCATCGCACCGTTGACGGTCATGGCGAAATGGCGATGATTGTGCCGATCGAGCAGCGCTCCGGACAGCGGGCCGAATACCACCAATGGCAGAATCTGCGCCAGTGAAATCAGACCCACCCAGAAGGTTTGGTGAGTAAGCTCCCACGACAGCCAACCGATCGCAACGCGTTGTGCCCAGGTGCCAATGTAGGAAATCAGATTCCCAAGCGCGTAAATCCGAAAGTTACTGTCGAGCAATACGGCCGGCGGCGAGATCTTCATTTTCCTCCGAGAGGTTGCTGAGCTTCCGCGGGAAGCAAGAAACTGAGGTCGTCTCGCAGCAATAGCAGCGCGCGGCCCGCGTGTCGTTTCGTCAATTGGGCTCGCCGCGCGTATCCTTGACGGACTGTATCCCATACTTTAGTGCCGCGACAGCCGAGAGCCAAAGGCGCATGACCGCACGTGGACTGATTCTTCAAGCAAGCTATCGAATCGCCTCCGGTCCCAATGGCCAGCGTACGCCCGTCGTCCATATATTTGGCCGGCTGGAGGAGGGCGGTACTTTCCTGCTGCGCGATGACCGGCAACGCCCACATTTCTATATTCGCGCCGCCGACGCCGATCGCGCGCTCATGCTGCGGGCACCTCAGCCGCAGCCGTCCGACAAACGCAGCTTTGCGGGCGACTTGGTCTGCCGTATTGAGGTAGAGACTCCACAAGATGTTCCGGGACTGCGTGACCGTTTGCATGGCGCGGGCGTGCAGACTTTCGAGGCCGATGTGCGTTTCGCCTTGCGGTACTTGATTGACCGCGGCATCAAGGGTGGCTGCGAGCTTGACGGTGAATGGCTTGCGGGCAACGGCGTTTCCCGGGTGTATACCAACCCTACGCTGCGGCCGATACGAGTCGAGGTTGAACCTCGCGTATTGTCTTTCGATATCGAAACACATGGCAGGGAAGAGCGCCTGCTCGCGATTTCCTTGTATGGCCTGGGCATCGACGAGGTTCTGATCGTCGATGGCGGCACCCGCGCCATGCCGCAGCGGGCGCTTCGCTGTGCGGATGAGCGCGCCGCGTTGGACATGTTCTGCGCCCGGGTGCGGGAGCTCGACCCGGATGTACTCACAGGTTGGAATGTCATCGATTTCGACCTGACAGTGTTGCAACGAATTGCCGAGCGCTTGAAACATCCGTTTCTGTTGGGGCGAGAGCCGGGAGCGATGCGCCTGCGCAAGGCAGAAGGCTACTTCGGCAGCGGTCAGGCCTCGATTCCAGGGCGCCTGGTGTTGGACGGCATCGATCTGTTACGCGGCGCCTTCGTGCGCATGGATGAATATTCGCTCGATGCCGTGGCGCGCGAGGTGCTGGGCGAGGGCAAGGCCGTCGCGGGCGATGTTCGTGACCGCATCGGGGAAATCCTCGACAATTACCGGCAGAACCTCGCCGCGTTCGCACTGTACGCGCGCACTGATTCGCGCCTGGCCTTCGACATCGTAGAACGGCTCAAGCTGGTGCAACTCGCTTATGAGCGCAGCCAGTTGACGGGCATGACGCCTGATCGGGTGGCGGCGAGCATAGCCTCCTTCGATTTCCTCTACCTGACTGAACTCGAGCGCTTGAGCGTCGTCGCGCCGACCGTGCGAGCGGACGATTCGCGGGACTATGACGCGCAGCAGGGCGGCCATGTGCTGGAGCCCGCGACCGGTCTGCATCGAAACGTCTGGGTATTCGACTTCAAGAGCCTATACCCCAGCATCATTCGGACTTTCAATATCGATCCGCTGTCCTACGTGGCAGCACCGTCGCCTGATGCCGATCTCATACGCACAGCGGGCGGCGCATTCGCTCGTCCGCCGGCCATCCTGCCGCGCATGCTCGATGTGCTCTTTCCACGCCGCGAGGCCGCCAAGAAGGCCGCCGACGGCGTGGCATCGAATGCGATCAAGATTCTGATGAACTCTTTTTACGGCGTGCTCGGTGCGCCTTCTTGCCGCTTCTACAACCCCGCACTCGTCAACGCGATCACCGGCACGGGCCGCGAGCTGTTGCTGTGGTCGAAGGCGTGGTTCGAGGCTGCCGGGTTCAAGGTGCTGTATGGCGACACCGACAGTCTGTTCGTAGAGTCGGGTGCCGTTGATCCAGGTCAGGCACGTGAACGAGGACAAGAGCTTGCGGTGACGCTTAACGCCGATCTTAACGTCCATATCGCCGATCACTGGCGCGTCTCGAGCCGCTTGGAGCTGGAATTCGAAAAGCTTTACTTAAGATTATTTCTGCCGCGCGCCCGCCATAGCACGCGCGGTGCCAGCAAGCGCTATGCGGGTCTCCTCGGCGGCGGCGATGCCGACAGTGTGGAATTCATCGGCATGGAAGTGGTGCGCCGCGATTGGACGGCGCTTGCCAAGCAAGTGCAGCGCGAACTCTACCAGCGCCTGTTCGCCGATCAAGCGGTGGATGCATATCTTGCGGACGTGGTGAAGAAGGTGAGAAGCGGCGATATGGATGCCTCACTGGTGTACCGAAAGAACCTGCGCAAGGGCGCCGATGCGTACACCGCAACCACTCCGCCGCACGTGGCTGCGGCTCGCAAGTCCACGCTACCGCCTGCTCGGCTGGTCAGCTATGTCATGACTACGTCCGGTCCCGAACCGCTCGATAATGTGCGCCACGGTCTGGATCGGGAGCACTATGTGCAGAAGCAGGTGAGGCCTGTGGCGGAGCCGGTGCTGGCGGTTCTGGGGCTGGATTTTGAAAGGGTAATCGGCGACCGACGGCAGATGGAGCTTTATTAGTGATCCAGCGCGCTGCCGAATCAATAGCGCCAGTGTGCCGGACGACACAACCCTCGATTTTGAGGGGAGCACTGCCGGCGGCGCCAGGCCCAAGGCGACCGTCTGCGATGCTACGGGCAACTGGATTGCAAAATTTCCCGGTAAAATCCTGGATGGCCGTTTCGATGTCACCGGGCTCGAAAAAGCCACCATGGATTGTAGGCGCGCCAGCCGCCTCGTCGAGCGAGACAGTTAGCGCGAACTAATCCATGCCGCCAAAGAAAACTTTCGAGGCAATGTTCCGGCCCCTGAGCGCAAAACCCCCTACGTCGCGGCGGAGTGTGCCGCCCGACGAAAACCCGGCGCTTGAGGCGATGTGGCATGTCGTGTGCGCGATTCCGCGGGGACAGGTCTCGACCTATGGAGCGGTTGCCCGAGCCGCCGGATTTCCAGGCCGTGCGCGATTGGCGGGACGTGCCTTGAAGTTAGCACCCGAAGGAGCAAATATTCCGTGGCACCGTGTGGTGGGTGCCGGCGGTCGCATCGTGTTTCCGAAGTCGTCGCGCGAGCACCGCGAGCAGACTCGGCGACTGCGTGCCGAGGGAGTCCTGGCGAAGGATGGTCGTGTGCCGCCTTCCGCCATGACACAGCACGAAGAGGGGTGAGCAATCGTTAAACATAATCGCGCACCGCGCGACCGAGCCCTGTCAAGGGCCTGAATCACATGCGTTATGTTCATTGCACGCACGCAACTTTCATTGCGTGACGCAGTTAACGCCGTCGTTGCGTTTCCCAGCTTAGCGTTGTGCCCCTTCGACTCGTGCAAGGCCCGCGATGCGACTAGCCCGCCATTCAATGCTTCTCGGAGTTTGGTTGCTGCTGCTGTTGTCAGGTTGCGGCTCTAGTTCCTACAGCAGCACTCGAGGCACCGACAACGGCAGCGGCTCGAGCGGCAGCGGCACGGGCGGCAATCCTCCCGCCAATCCCATCGGCGGCATTCGCGGCCCCACAGGCAGCAATAATTCGGTGGTTGCCACGCCGTCGGCTGCCGGCGCGGTATCGGTCGCGGTCGGCGCCGCGCAGACGGTGAGCATTACCTTCACCTCGAACGACGGCAAGGGCATTTCCGGGTTTGGAATTTCGGGGACGATGGCGACTCTTCCGTCCGACTGGAGCGGCCCCGCCAGTTTCGCTTGCGCAGCGGTGAGCGCCGGCAGCGGTTGCGTCCTGAATCTGACCTACGCACCGACTGCGGTCGCCACCGGCACAGTCACCATCGACTACGTGTTTGTCGACAATTCCAGCATGCCGAGCACGGGTGGTTCCGTGACCATCGCTTACGCAGGCACCGCGCATAACAATGTCGTTGCCGCGGCGTCGCCGAGCGGAGAGATCAACGCCGCGATCGGCGGAAACAGTCAGTCGGTCAGCGTCAATTTCATCACGGACGACGGCAACGTCGCGACCGACCTTGCTCTGACCACCGATGTGTCCGGGGTTGCGGGTTGGAGCACGCCCGCGTCGAGTTTCTCGTGCGCCATCGTCAGCACGGGCAGTGGTTGTCAGTTGCCACTGACGTTCGCACCGACAGCCGGCACTCGCGGCACTCTCACGCTGAACTACAGCTACACGGATGGTTCCGGGGTGGCCAGGACCGGGGCGCTGAATATTCCGTACTCCACTACGTCCCAAAACGGTGTGGTGGCTACCGCCGCACCCGCCGGCCAAATCAATGCAGCCATCAATTCCACCGGACAACCTGTCGCCGTTAGCTTCACCACCGACGATGGCAAGCCGGCCTCTGACCTGTATGTGACATCCAGCTTGACCGCTCTGCCCGCGGGCTGGAAGAGCGCCTCCAACGCCTTTACGTGCAGCAGCGTCGGCTCCGGCAATGGATGCCAACTGCACCTGACCTACGCGCCCCTGGTGCTGGCGGGCGGCACGCTCGCATTGAACTACGCATACACCGACGCCGGCGGCGTCGCCAAGACCGGATCGCTCAACGTCGGATACGCGGCGACGACCAACGACAATTCAGTCGCCACCGCATCGCCCACCGGTCAGATCAACGCAGTGGTCGGGTTGGGCACGCAGGCAGTCTCGGTCTCGTTCACCACCGATGATGGGCGTATCGCAACCGCCTTGCAGCTGACGAGCAGCTTGGCCGCCCTGCCCGCAGGCTGGAACAGCGCTGTACCGACTTTCGACTGCAGCGGTTTCGGCAGCGGCAGCGTGTGTCAGCTGCCGTTGACTTACACCCCCACCGCGGCGGGGAACGGTACTCTGATCCTGGCCTACTCGTACAACAACAACGCCGGTGAGTCCAAGACTGGCTCGGTGAACATTGCGTATCAAGCGACGACCGACAACAACATCGTGGGCACCGCAAACCCCATCTCGCTCACCGTCAGCAGCGGCAGCAGCACAACGGTCTCCACGACTTTCACGACGGATGACGGCAATCCCGCGAGCGATTTGGCCGTGACTTCGGATCTAACTACTCTGCCCAGCGGCTGGAGCACTCCCTCGACTGCCCTTACCTGCGCGCTGGTGAGCACCGGCAGCTCGTGCCTGTTGAACCTGACGTATGCACCCACGGCGGCAGATAGCGGCACGCTGTCCCTGACCTACAGCTACAAGAACGACTCCGGCTCCGCCAAGACCGGCTCCGTCAGCATTCCCTACACCGCGACGCCTTAAGAGCGCTCGAAGTCCGGCGCGACCGGACCCATCGCCGCCGCCCCGTATGTGTTTGCCGCCGCGAATGGCCGCAACACCGGCAGCGTAATCAGCGGCAAATTAGCTTGCCTTCCCGCAGCTCGCGGACGCATCACGCGCTACTATCGTGCGCGTCATGCACGCGACGCCCGCGAACATGGCGGAGGGGCGAGCTACGCGGCATGGGGGCACGCGCGTTCAGAGGTTTGAGGCTTTGGCACGAATGTTGCTGATACTTCATAGTGTAGTATGGCGGGCATATACCGTGAGGGGCCGAAACGGTAGTCACGCCCCACGTTTGCAGTATTGGTTGACCTTATGCGCTTGCCGTCGCTCAAGTTTCTGAAGACCTTTCAGGTCGCGGCCAAGCTGCAAAGCTTCAAGGCCGCTGCCGAGGAACTCTTTGTCACTCCCTCCGCGGTCAGCCATCAGATCAAGGCGCTGGAGGAGCAGCTTGGGGTGGCATTATTCGAACGCGGCGTGCGCTCGCTCACGTTGACAGATGCAGGCGCCCACTATCTCGAACATATCAACGATATTTTCTCGAAGCTCGAATCCGTCACCGAGCAACTGCAGGTGCGCTACGGGCGCACCATCATCCGCCTGAATGTGCCGCCGTTTTTCGCCAACGAACTATTGCTGCCGCGCCTATCTTCATTTTCCCAGGCCCGCGAAGAGACGGATATTCGCATTGAGACGACATTCTCAGCGCCGAAGACGCATCCGCCGGAGGCAGACCTCTCCATCGTCGTGGGTTCCGGTCCGTGGGACGGCCTGACGGTTCATGAGCTGTTTGCCCAAAGCTTCATCGCCGCATGTTCGCCGGCGTTCCTGCTGGAAAATCCCATCAACGCCTACCGCGATTTGAACGGCAAGACATTGCTGCTGCATGAGGAACGGCGCGATGCATGGGAACGATGGGCGACCGGCTTAGGAATCGAGCCGATCAAGCCCAACCGGCTGGTGCGTCTCGACACCATGTCGGCGGTGGTGCTTGCTGCCGAGCAGGGCGTCGGCGTCGCATTGGTTCCCACTCGCCTGAGTGCCGATCGCTTCATCGCCGGCGGTCTGGTGAAATTATTCGACGCGGAATTGACCACCAACGAGAGCTACGTGCTGCTGCATCGACCCGAAGACAGGGAGCGCGAGGATTTGCAGGAGCTGACGCGGTGGATCTTGAGCGAGTGCCGCGTCGCTTGACAGAGGCGCTGCTGGATTGCCGGCCGACTCTTTACAGATGAGGGGAATTGCAGCGGCGGAAAATATTTCTCGTTTGTGCGAGCAGTGAGCGCCTCTTATGGTGTGGCTGGGGTGTTGGTATTTTCGACTGACGAGGAATACCATCATGGACTTTCGCAAAATCTCTCTCCTTGCCGCTGCGATCTTCGCACTGTCTCCCGCGATCTCGAATGCTTCTGCCGAGAAAGACGCACTCAACGCCTGCGCTGCCGCCTTCGCCGGCAGCTTGGCAGCTCCCGGCGCCGCCGCTCCCTCCTTCAAAGTCATCGACGGCGGCACACGACACCGCGGATCGGTAAGCGACTTATGGGGCCGCAACTTTACATTTGATCTTTACGCCAACAATCAGAAGACCGGGGCGCCGATCGCGCGCGCCAGTTGTTCGACGAACACACGGGGCGCAGTCATTTCGCTGTCTTCGCTGCCGTTGGAGGCCGCGCCACCGGCGCTCGCCTTGCGGCAATAGTACCGCTCGATACCGGCGGCCGCAGCCGAACGAGGTCGCGGCGGGTGGCGGGTTTCGCGCCGCCGGCGTATAAATTCGCCATGAATATCGCAGCGAATGGCTTACCGCGTGGCGAACCGGGGGGGGCGGCCGCCCTGGAATTGGTGGTTGCCGTGGCCGAAAATGACATCATCGGTCGCGGCAATCAATTGCCGTGGCATCTGCCGGCAGATTTACGCCATTTCAAATCGCTCACCTTGGGCAAACCCGTGCTGATGGGCCGCAAGACCTACGAATCCATCGGCAAGGGATTGCCCGGTCGCATGAATATTGTGCTGAGCCGTTCGACGGACTTTTTACGGAATGATTGCACCGTTGTGAAAACTCTCGACGCGGCACGAGCCGCCGCAAGCGGGCAATCGGCCTTGATGGTGATCGGTGGCGCGGACATCTATCGGCAATGCCTGCCGCTCGCCAGCCGTATCCATCTCACTTTGGTGCACACCCAAATCGAGGACGGCGACACAATGTTCGCGGGTTGGCGCGGCCGGGAATGGAATGCTTCGTCAAACGAACGTCACGATGCGGACGACAAGAACGGCTATGCCTACAGTTTCATCACCCTCGAGCGGACCGGACCCGTCAGCATCAGCTAATCGGCGCGAGCCTGGCACGGACTTCCCGCTCCGCCCGCTCGAAGTCTACGTCGGCAAGGCTGTCGACGGCGCCGGCGGTCAGCTCGGCGAGCAATTGGGTCTGCACCGTCCCGCGTTCGAGCGCCGTTCGATAGGGAATCTCATGGTGGAACATGACCATGGAGTAGCGCGGGATGAAGCGCTGCGGGAAGCGCCGTTCGAGTTCCAGAGCCAGTGCCTGTTGCAGCTGAAACTTGCGGTTGGCGACGCGTTCGCGCATCTCCAGATAGTTGTCGAGTGCCATCTCGGCGATCGCATCGGTATTGGGCTTACGTCGGGCACCGAATTCGCAGAACACGCTCTCCCAAGAAGAATTGCGACCCATGCAGCCGTCGAATTCCACGCAATCCTCGAAGCAGCAATTCATGCCCTGGCCGTGGAACGGCACAATGGCGTGCGCCGCGTCGCCGATTAATGCCGCCATATCCCGATGACTCCAAGGAGCGGCCGACACCGTCCCCAGAAACCCTACAGGGTGAGTTTGGAATTCTGCGACGCAATTGGGCATCAAGCGCCAGGCGTCGGGAAAATAGCGCGAAAAGAATCGTTCGATTGCGCCGTTCTCGGTCAGCGTCTCGAAGCTGGTCTCCCCGTGCCTGGCCAGGAAAAGCGTCGCGGTGAAGCTGGCATCCTCGTTCGGCAGCGCGATCAACATGAATTGACCGCGCGGCCAGATGTGCAAGGCATCGGCAGCCAGGGGGTAGATGCCGGCAGCGGACGCAGGAATGGATAACTCCTTGTAGCCGTGCTCGAGATCGGTTTCCCGGGATTCAATGAGCTGCTGTGTGCTCATACTCCGGCGCATCAATGAGCCGGCGCCGTCGCTTGCCAGCATGGGCTGCATGGGCACGCGGATCAGCCGGTCGCGGCGCAGATCGCGTATCAGCGCCACGCCCGTGTCGAATTCGGCCGCCTCGAGCCGATGTTCGAAATGAATGGTCACTCCGGGCTGGCGGGCCGCAACGTCGAGCAGGGTTTGATTGAGACGATGACGCGAGATCGAGTAGATCAATTCGCTGGGCCGTTGCCCGTAGGGCTGCAGCGACGTATCTCCCTCGACACCATGAATCAGCCGGCCGCGCATCGGCAGCAGGGCAGGCTCTAAGTCCTGGAACACTCCCGCCAATCGCAGGGCGTGAATGCCGCGGTCCGCCAACGCCAGATTGATGGAGCGCCCTGATTCGGCGGGTCTTTCTCTGGGGTCGGTGCGGCTTTCGTACAAATCCACCGAGTGGCCGCGGCGCTGCAGAAGGATGGCGAGCAGTGCGCCGGTCGGGCCTGCGCCACAGATGCGGATCACCGGCCGATCCGCGCTCACCGCTGCACGGCGTGCGACAAGGCGTCGACGGCGGCGAGCACATCGCTATACGAGTTGTAGAGCGGGGCCGGCGCCCATCGCAGCACATCGGGCTCGCGCCAATCGCCGACCACGCCGGCCGCGGCGAGCATCTCATGGCAGCGCTTGGCCGCGGCGGCCGGCCGCGCTATTCGCAGACTCAGCTGGCAGCCGCGCTCGGCGGCCGCGCTTGGGGTGATGATGTCCACCAGCCCCGCAAGGCGGGTTTCGATTAACTGCTGCAGGAATCCCGTCAGTGCAATCGATTTATCGCGAATGCGGCGCATGCCGGCGCGTTGAAAGATTTCCAAGGAGGCTAGCAGGGGCGCCGTGGCCAGCACGGGAGGATTGCTGATCTGCCAGCCCTGGGCGCCGGCAACGGGAAGGAACATGGGTCCCATCTGAAATCGCGTCTCCGGATCATGTCCCCACCAGCCGGCGAACCGCGGCAAGTCGCTTCGCGCATGACGTTCGTGCACGAAGCAGCCGCCGACAGCGCCGGGACCGGCGTTGAGATACTTGTAACTGCACCAAACGGCGAAATCCACATTCCAGTCATGCAGATCCAGCAAGGTATTGCCGATGGAGTGTGCCAGATCGACACCCACGGCCGCGCCGGCGCGGCGCGCTGCGGCGGTCAGAGGCTCAAGGTCCAATGCTTGCCCGGTAAGATATTGAACGCCGGGCAGCAGCACCATCGCCAACTTGCTACCTTCCCGTTCGATGAGGTGGATCACATCTTCCGTTCGCAAGGCCCGCTCGCCGGGACGCGGCTCTATTTCGATCAGATGCTCAGCTTCATTCAATCCGTGAAATGCCAGCTGCGATGCGACGGCATATCGATCCGAAGGGAAGGCTGATTTTTCGATCAACAAACGGTTGCGCTCGCGATTTGGCCGGAAGAAACTCACCATCATCAAGTGCAAATTCACCGTCAGCGAATTCATCGCCACCACTTCGGCCGCATGCGCGCCGACCAAGGCGGCGAGGGGAACGGCGGCCAGCTGGTGGTAGTTGATCCACGGCCGCTCCGCAGTGTGGTGCCCCAGCACGCCCAGGCGCTGCCAATCCTTCAACTCCTGCTCAACATACTGCGCCGCGGTCTTGGGCTGAAGCCCCAGCGAATGGCCGCAGAGGTATATCGAGCGCCGCCCCGTGCCGTCATAGGGCTGGTGAAATTGATCGGCGAAGGCGGCGAGTGGATCGGCCGAATCCCGCGCCAGCGCGTCAACGGCGCCGGCCGTCACTTGTTCGGCGCCTGCATGACGGTGCCGCAGACACTGCAAGTGCGGTTCGCAACGCTTGCATAGAATCTGGAAAAAATCTCGGGCAGCTGCGTTTCGATGTTGCTCACCGCCACGCGTTCCAGGTACAGGCGATTTCCACAGTGCTCGCAGTACCAGGAGAAGCCATCCAGCTCGTCCCGGCCGCGGCGCCGTTCAACGACGATGCCGACACTGCCTGCCGGACGCTGCGGCGAGTGGGGCACATCCGCAGGCAGCAGGAAGATTTCGCCCTGACGAATCGGTATGTCGGTGATGCGGCCGTTCTGCACGGTTTTGAGGACCATATCTCCCTCCACCTGAAAGAAGAATTCCTCGCTCGGGTCGTGGTGATAATCCTTGCGCGAATTGGGGCCGCCAACGGCCATGACAATGAAGGCGCTGTCTTGAAACAGCAGCTTGTTGCCTACCGGCGGCTTGAGCAGATCTCGATTCTGTTCGATCCAGCGCTGCAAATTGAAGGGTGCGGCTATTTGCATGAACACATTATAGCGGCGCCGTGAAACTTCGCTGCGTTCGGCGTAGTCGAAAGAAGCGGAGGTTCGCCATGTGGGTTAACTGGGTCTGCGCCCTGCTTGCAATCTTGCTTTGTGCGCCGGCCCGGCCGGCCGGCACCGAGGGCGGCGCACCGCTGGCCGCGGTATGGAAGGAGCAACACCTCAACTTCTTCTACATGGGCCGCACAGCGCGCTATTCCTGCGACGGCCTGCGGGACAAGGTGCGCGCTATGCTGCTGGATTTGGGGGCGCGCCGCGATCTGATCATCACGGCAGTGGGCTGCGAATATCCGCCTGCGCGCGTGCGCGAGGGATCCATGGGTCCGAGATTGAACATGGTGTTCTCCACACCCGTGTTGCCGGATGCCGCCGCAAAGCCCCTGCACGCGGGAGATTTGACGCCCGTCAATGCGCGTTTCGAGCCGTTTACCATTACCGGCGATGCCTTTCGCAATATGGGCGTGGCCGATTGCGAACTGGTCGAGGAGTTCGCTCACCAAATACTGCCGACGCTGGTCACCCGTAATCTGAAGCAAGACATTTCTTGCGTGCCATTCCAACAGAGCGGCGGCCGGTTTCTGGTGCGGGGCGAGATATTGAGAACCTTGCCGTAGAGCTAGGGAGTCAAGGCCGGCTTCGGCGCAGTACAGCCCACTTGCACCGGCTTGGCGTGCGGTGCGTCCAGGCGCAGCGCGGTCAGTGTGCCTCCCCAGACACAGCCCGTATCGAGGCCGGTGACATTGTCCTGATCGAAGAATCCTAATGTTGACCAGTGACCGAAGACCATGCGCGGCCCACGCCAGCGCGCCGACGGCGCCTCGAACCAAGGAATCAGCGATTTCGTGTGCGCTTTTCCAGGCGCTCCTTTGGCGCGCAGCATCAATCGGCCTTCGGCGTCGACGTAGCGCAGGCGCGTAAAGCAGTTGGCGATGAATCGCAGCCGCGCGTCCCCGGCGAGGGCATCGTCCCAGAGGTCCGGCTGATCGCCGTATAAGCGCTCGAGTAATCGCTCCGGATCGCTCCGTAGCGCGCTCTCGAATTCGCGGGCATTGCGCCGCGCCAACGGCAAATCCCATTGCGGGGCCAAGCCTGCGTGCAGCATGCAGACGTTGTGCGCCGGGTCTTCGTGAAACAGCGGCAGACTCGTGAGCCACTCGAGCAGGGCGGCGCGCTCAGGCGCCGCCAAAATCTCATTCAAAGTATCGTCGTTTCGCGTTTGGGCAGATCCAAACGCCACGGCCAAGAGGTGTAGGTCATGATTCCCCAAGATGGCCGTTGCGGCATCGCCCAGCGAGCGGATTCTGCGCAGCACTCCCAGCGAATCGGGGCCGCGATTCACCAAATCACCGACAAACCAAAGCCGGTCGCGATCCGCCGTGAACTGTATGGCCTTGAGCAGGGAGCCGAGTTCAGCGTTACAGCCTTGTACGTCACCGATCGCGTACAGCGCCATCAGCCATTCACCGGAATGGAAGCACCCATCGGGACGCGCTTAGTGCAGGACTCCGGGCATTGCCAATCTGAACGGAGCGATCGGCGCGTCGAACTGTTGGCCGTCATCGGCCACCATTTGATAGCTCCCCTGCATGGTGCCGACCGGAGTTTCAATCACGGCGCCGCTCGAGTAGCGAAATCCCTGGCCCGGCTTCAGGTAGGGCTGTTCGCCGACCACGCCGTCGCCGCGTGTCTCCTTCACATTGCCGTTCGCATCCGTGATGATCCAATGGCGCGTGAGCAGGCGTGCGGGAACCTGGCCTTCGTTGCGTATGGTAATGGTGTAGGAAAATACAAAGCGCTTGTCACGCGGGTCGGACTGTTCCTCGATATAGGAGGTCTCCACCTCGACGCGAATTCTGGGGTTCACCGGCTCGGATGTCATGTCTTGCATCGCATTACTTCAAGCGGACGGCCAACACGTCGCAGTGTGCGGCGTGCAGTACGGTATCTTCCGTAAAATTGACCAGGATGGCGAGGCCATGACGCTCGCGGCTGCCGAGGACGATGAGATCCGCATTCTCTTCATTGGCCACGCGCAGAATCTCCGCCTTGGTGTTGCCGGCTTCGACTCGCGAAGTGACGCGCGGCAGAGCGAGACGGGTGACTAGCGCGCTCAATTTCTCTCGAGCGCGGCCGATCAGTTCCTCCTCGATTTGCGCTGTAGGAATCAACGTCTCGCCCATGGGTTCGAGGGGCACGAATTCCACGACATGCAATGCAACCATGGACGCATTCGTGGACGACGCCACGTCCCGTCCGGCAATGGCGACCTGTTCACTGTCCTGCGACAGATCTAGCAGCACCAAGACCTTCTTGTAACCGGCCATGCGATCAAGTATAGCCGACCAGTCGGGAGTAATGGGCGGCGAGCAGGCCGAATTGGGCCGGCGCGAGCGTTTCCGGCCGCAATTGCGGATCTATGCCGCAGCTTTCAATATCCTGCGCGGCGAGCAGGCCCTTCAGGGAGTTGCGCAGGGTCTTGCGACGATGTGAGAACGCCGCGGTCACAAGGGTTCGCAACACGCCGTCGCGACCTATCTCGAAGCGCGGACTCTGCGTGGGACGCAAGCGCACAATGGCGGACCATACCTTGGGTCGCGGCTGGAAAGCGCCGGGACCGACGTCGAACAATCCTTGCACCTCGGCGACGGCCGCAAGCATGACGGTGAGCCGGCCGTAGTCCTTGGTTCCCGGCTGCGCCGCCATGCGGTCCACGACTTCTTTCTGCAGCATGAAGTACATATCCGAGATGGCAGCGCGCTGGTTCAGCAAACGAAACAGCAGTGGAGTCGAAATGTTGTAAGGGAGGTTGCCAACGACGCGCAACGGTTCCCCCGCTCCGCGCAAACGCATGAAGTCGGTGTCGAGCACGTTTTCGACATGCACTTGAAGGCCGTTCTTTGCGCGCGGATCGGCCTCGAGTAATCGCGCCAGATCACGGTCGATCTCGATGACGTCCAAGCGCTTGGCGCGCTCCAACAACCCCCAGGTCAACGCGCCGCGGCCCGGACCCACTTCGACGATGCGCTCACCGGCGACCGGCGCCACGCTGTCGATGATGCGGCGGATCACCTGCGGATCATGCAGAAAATGCTGGCCGAATCGTTTGCGAACCGGCATCGACTAGCCGGCAATCGGATTTGACTGCCGCGCCGGGCCGCCGGTCAATTCGATGGCGAGGCCTAAGGCCGCGCGCAAGCTGCCGGTATCCGCCTTGCCGGTTCGCGCCAGGCTCAACGCCGTCCCGTGATCGACGCTGGTACGCAGTATGGGCAGCCCCAAGGTCATATTCACCGCATCGCCGAATCCCGCGTGCTTGATCACCGGCAGGCCTTGATCGTGGTACATGGCGACAATGACGTCAGCGGTTTGCAGGAAGCGCGGAGTAAACGCGGTATCCGCGGGCACGGGACCTCGAATGTTCAAGCCCTCAGCCTGCAGTTCCTCGATCACAGGCTGGATCACATCGATTTCCTCCCTCCCCAGGTGTCCGGACTCACCCGCGTGCGGATTGAGGCCCAACACGGCGATTCTGGGATTGTCCAAGGAGAAATGCCGTTCCAAATCCATATGGACGATGCGCAGTGTCGTGCGCAGCCGATCCCGGGTGACGGCGCGCGGCACGTCGGCTAGCGCCAGGTGAGTGGTCACCAGCGCCACTCGTAACTGATTGCTGATCAACAACATGACCGGCATGGCGGCGCGCGTTCTTGCCGCGAGATACTCGGTGTGGCCTGTGAATAAATAACCGCCATCCATCAGCGTGCTCTTCTGCACGGGCGCAGTCACCATGGCCGCAAATTCACCGTTAGTGCAGCCGTCGCAGGCCCGGTTCAGCATGTCGATGACGTAGGCGGCATTGCCCGCGTCGGTTTGGCCCGCGATCACGGGCCGGGCGGTGGGGATATGCAAGACTTTGAGGGTGCCTGCGCGGTGCGCCGCGGCTTGCTGAGAGGAATTGTAGCGTTCGAGGACGAGCGGCAGCCTCAACGCCTCGGCGGTAGATGCCAGCAA
Organism: Gammaproteobacteria bacterium; assembly: GCA_040002315.1. Classification (GTDB taxonomy): domain Bacteria; phylum Pseudomonadota; class Gammaproteobacteria; order Steroidobacterales; family Steroidobacteraceae; genus Bog-1198. Next base: position 10,805 of record JBDUEQ010000122.1, on the reverse strand, counting down.
GCCCTCGTCTCCCGCTACGATCAGATCGGCCGCCCACGCGGATTGAGCCAATGCAACACAGGTGTCCGGCCCAATCCCGGCGGGCTCACCTGACGTGATGACTATCCGCGGTACGTACACCGCTGCGCGCGCCTACATCTTGACTTCGACGAAGGCCTCGTCGCGTAAACGGCGCAGCCACAGCTCGGTTTCCTCGTCCGCCTTGCTTTCGCGGATTGCCGCGAACGCATGCTGGCGACGCACGTCGTCGGTGCTGTCGTAGGTGCGCGTGCCCAACATCTGTACGATATGCCAGCCGTAGCGAGTCTTGAACGGCTCGCTGATTTCCTTGTCCTTGAGGTCCGCGATCGCCTTGTCGAATTCCGGCACGAACGTGCCTGGTCCGCTCCATCCCAAATCACCGCCGTCCGGCGCAGAGCCCGGGTCCGCCGAATTGGTCGACGCCAAGCCGGCGAAGTCCTCGCCCTTCAAGATACGCTCGCGCAGCTTGCTCAGTTTCTGGCGCACCGTTTCATCGTCGTCCAGCTCGTTCGTCTTCATCAAGATGTGTCGGACGTGAACTTGGTTGATGATGACCTGTGCCTCGCCGCTGCGCCTTTCGTTCAGCTTGACGATATGAAAGCCGCTCGGTGTACGCACGGGTTCGCTCACCTCGCCGGGCTTCATTCGAGTGACCAGATCTAAAATGAACTGCGGCAGCTGAGTGCCCTTGCGCCAGCCGAGCTGGCCGCCCTCCAAGGCGGTCTGGCTGTTGGAATTGGCGATCGCAAGCTGGCCGAAATCCTCGCCCTTCGTGGCTCGCGCAGCCAAGTCCTTTGCCTTGTGCGTGATTTCTTCCAGCTGCTGCGGGGTCGCGGCTTCGGGCAGCGACAGCAGAATGTGCGAGACATTGAATTCATCGTTCGCCGCGGATGTTTGCTGGCGCGAGAGAAACTGCTCCAGATCGTGCGGGCTGACATTGATGTGGGCAATCACGTCGCGCTGCCGCAAAGTGCTCAAGGTAAGTTCCTTACGCATGCTCTCGCGATATTGCTTGTAGTCGACTCCCTGCGTCGCGAGCGCCGTCGGCAGCTGATCGAACGGGATTTTGTTGCGGTTCGCGATTTCCTGCAGTGCGCTGTTCAGTTGCTCGTCGGATACCGTCAAGCCGACACGTTTGGCGTGCTGCGCCTGAATCTCCTGCAAGATCAACCGGTCGAGCACCTGCTGCTTGAGCACGCTCTGGGAAGGCAGCTCGACTTTCTGTTCCTGCAGCCGCTTGGTGACCGCCTCCATCTGCGAATCCAGCTCGCTTTTGAGCACCAGGCCGTCGTTGACGATGGCGGCAATGCGGTCGAGCATTTCGCCGTGCACGCCGATATCGCGGGTCTGTGCGTGGGCGGCCGCGGACAGCAGCACAGCGGCGGCCGAACTTAAGCAAAAGAAGGCAAATTTACGCATGAAACGACATCGTCCTGGTCAGGGGGCCTGATATTGGGCATTCGGATCGCGGGTCGAGTAGCCGCGAATCTCTCGTTCCAAGAAGCTATTCGCAGATTTTCCGACCGAACTTAGGCCCGTGAGTTCCAATTGTAATGCAATCGATGTGTCTAGTCCCGCGGTGCGGTTGATGGAGCGGACATAGCGCCGCTGCACCACTTGAACCTTCCAGCAGCAGCTTTTGTATTCAAATCCAGCCACTTGCTCGATGGTTTGATGGTCTTGCAGGGAATATACCCAGCGTCCGACGGTGTTCCAGTGGTCGGCAATCGGCCAGGCGAATGAGCCATCCCATTGCTTCAAAATGGGCCCTTGAGTCAGGGGGTTCTGCTGAAAGCGGTAGCCAAGATTGATCACCCGCGAGGGGTCGGGGCGGTACTGCAGGGAGACCTCGGATTTATCCGTTTGTGAGGTGTAGGGATTGTATAAGTAGTCGAAATTGAAGCTGAAGTGCTTATAGGCGGTCACCGCCACCTCGGCGACCAAATCCGAAGCGGGGTAGCCCTGCAGCACTTGCCCCGGCACAGCGGCGGCCATGGTCTGAAACGGCAGCCCGGAGACATATTGTCCGGGAATGGACCTTAAGATCTGGCCGCGCGAGTTCACCAGCGCTTGGACCGGAAGCGCCAAGGGATTGACGCCGGGAATCGTGACCACAGTCTGCCCAGTCTGGGCGACATCTTCGGGCAGGCCGACCCGCGGGATGCTGAAATAACGGATTTGGCCGAGGGTGGCCGTCAAATACCGGGCTCCTGAGACATGGTCGAAGAGCCGGGTGGTCAAGGCGAGTGCCAGCTGATTCGCATCGCCGATGCGATCTTCGCCCACGTACCGATTGGTGCGGAACAGCTCGGTCAGGTTCAGATCCGGCAATCCGGTGTCGAATATCGGCAAGCCATCCTGATTGCGGTAGGGCACATAGCTGTAGACCACGCGAGGCTCGAGCGTCTGGGTGCGTTGTCCCTGCGAACCGGCGTCGCGCTCGAACACCAGCCCCGCATCCAGTCTGGCGTAGGGCAGCGCCCGGGTGGGGGTGCTCGACGCGCCAATGGCGGCATCTCTCAAGTCGTACTGCGTGAAATCGAAACCAATGGCGGGCTCGAAGAAATAGCCCCGCGCCCGGCTCGACCAGCGCAGCTCCGGCGCCACGTTCACGCGCACTCCCGTCGGGCCGATGTCCCGCAAGAAATTCACCGCCTCGCTGTCCAGTGCGAATTCAAATTGGCTGTTCACGATCGGCCACAGCGCATTCGCCTGAATGCGCGGCACGCGCGAGTAGGGCCGCTCGTCGGGCGGCACGAATATATCGATGGTTTGGAAGTTCTGCAGCTGCCCGCGTATCCGCCAGACATCGTCGTAGTAGAGCAAATCTGCGCGGCGCTCCAAAAAAGTCACGCTGGTCTGGTCGGAGCCCACGGCGAAATCTTCGAAGTAGTTGTGGTCGCTGACATTCGCGATGTCGGTGTCGAAGCGCATGCCCCGCTTGAAGTCCGTGATATTCGTGAAATGCAGGTAGCTGCGATTATCGTGCGCCTGCGAATCATTCGGCAGGAAGGTGGCGTCGAGCTGTCCGTGCGAATTCGAGCTGAGGTAGCGAAACTGGCCGGCAAGCTCTACGCCGCGCGCTGTCAACAGGCCGGGCGTGAGCGTCAGATCGTAATTCGGCGCCAGATTGAAATAATAGGGAACCTGCAGCTCGAAGCCGTTGCTCCCCGAGTGGCCGAAGCTCGGGAACAGCAAGCCGCTCTTGCGCTCATCTCCCACGGGAAACGAAATGTAGGGGGTGTAGAAAATCGGCACGTCCTTGAAGCGCATGGTCACGTTGTGCGCGACGCCCTCCTGCGCCTCGGAGTCGATATTGAGCGAAGAAGCCTGCAGCATCCAATCCTCATTGCCGACGGGGCACGAGGTATAGCGTACCTGCGTCAAATTGACTTTGCCGTCCGGTAGAACGTCGATGTCCTTGGCGAAGCCGCGTCCGTTGCGATCCATGAGTTGGAAGTTCGCCTTGTCGAAATTCGCGGCGCCGCTCGTGTCGTAGCTGCCCGTATCGCTGCGCACGCGCAATTTCGGATCCTCGAAATCCACGCTCCCCCTGACCGCCACGCGTCCGGTCTTTTCGTTGTAGTTGACCGAGTCGGCGGTTACGATGCGCGCGTCCTGACGCAGCTTGACGCGGCCGCTGAGCACGGCGTTGCGATCGGCGTCGAACTCGGCATCATCGCTGTCGATGTGTATTCGATGATCGTCCGCGGCGATGTCCGAGGCGATCGGCGGCCGGTACTTCGGCGGAGCGGGGCACATATCCCCGGCACGGACCATGCCTGCGGCCGCGAGGCAGAAGACAATGAATGCGGCTCGAACATGGAATTCCATGGACAATATGAATCGCCTTAGTCGGTATACTGGTGACCGCCGCATTTGCGGCTGGTGAATGGTCAAGCATGGGTCTACTGGATGCAAGCGATTCCCGACTGGCGGAATTGACTCGATGGGTGTTCGACGATCTGGGATTCGCCGGCAGCCGAATCGCGCCGGCCTCGGCCGATGCGAGTTTTCGCCGCTATTTTCGCGTGACCCGCGGCCAGGATACCTACATCGTGATGGACGCGCCGCCCGAGCGGGAAAACCTCGAGCCGTTCTTGAACGTGGCGAGGATTTTGCTCGAGATCGGCCTGAATGTCCCGGTGGTGCTGGCAAGAGAACCGACGCGGGGATTTTTGTTGATGTCGGATCTGGGCCGGCGTCTATATCTGGATGAGCTGGTCGACGTCGGCGCGGCGGACCGGCTGTATGCCGACGCGCTCGGCGCGTTGGCGACCATGCAAACGGCCGAGCATGCGTCCGCACGCCAGTTGCCGCGCTACGATCGCGCCCTGCTGATGCGTGAAATGGAACTTCTGCCGGAGTGGTTCTTGAGCCGCCATCTGCGGCTGCAACTCTGCGCCGAAGAGCGCGCCATGCTGCAGAGGTTGTTCGAAACCCTGGTGCAGTGTGCATTGGCGCAACCCGTCGTATTCGTCCATCGCGACTATCATTCGCGCAACTTGCTGGTGACCGCGGACGACAATCCGGGGATTCTGGATTTCCAAGATGCCGTGCAGGGACCTGTCACCTACGATTTGGTGTCGCTGCTCAAGGACTGTTATGTCGCGTGGCCCGCGGTCCGGGTGCGCGCCTGGGCTTTGCAGTACCGCGAACAGTTGCTGGCAAGGAGATTTTTACTCGGGGCGACCGCATCCGAATTCATCCGTTGGTTCGATCTCGTCGGCCTGCAGCGGCACATCAAAGTGTTGGGGATTTTCGCGCGTCTGCGCTATCGCGACGGCAAGGCGGGGTATCTTAAGGATTTGCCGCGTGTGCTGCGCTATACGAAGGAGGCGGCCGCGCAGTACGCGGAGACTGTACCGTTTGCCGAGTTCATCGCCAAGCGCATTGAACCTACGTTTGCCGCCGCGCAGGAGCGCGCGCTCGCGTGAGCGCTTCGGTCGAAAGGCCCCGCGCCGCCATGATCCTCGCCGCGGGGCGCGGCGAGCGCCTGCGTCCCCTCACCGATACCACGCCCAAGCCCTTGCTGCGGGTGCGTGGCCAGCCGCTGATCGAGCGCCACGTCATCGGCCTCGCGCGCGCAGGCGTTGCGCGAATCGTCATCAATCTTGCCTGGTTGGGTTCGCAAATACGCGAGTATCTGGGGGATGGTGAGCGCTACGGCATAGCGATCGTTTACAGCGAAGAACAGCCGCAGGCGCTGGAGACTGGCGGCGGCATTTTTCGAGCATTGCCGCATCTCGAACCCGGGCCTTTTGCCGTGGTCAGCGGCGACATTTTTACGGATTTTGCGTTCGCCACTCTCGAGATCGCGGTCGATAGGGATGCACATTTGGTCCTGGTCCCCAATCCGCTGCATCACCGCGACGGAGATTTTGGATTGGCGCAAGGACTTGCGCTGGCAACTGCCGCGCGCCGCTATACGTTCGGCAATATTGCCGTGTATCGGCAGGCATTCTTCGCCGGTTGCAGCGACGGCGTGTTTCCCTTAAAGCCCCTGATGGTCAGGGCCATGACTGCGATGCGCTGTTCGGCGGAGCTTTATGAAGGGTCATGGGTGAACGTCGGAACGCCAGAGCAATTGGCGGCGTTGAATGGGCAGTCAGCTGAATAAGCCCCGCTTTCGCATCTCTCCGAAGCGCCGTATCACGTCGGGCCATCCCCCGCACCGCCTCGAGTTTGGCCAGGCGGGTCAGGCTGCCGGTGAGTTTCACTAGCGGTATAATGGCGTCGTGACCCACTTCAAAGGCATCCCCATTGCCGTAGCCGCCGCACCGATCAGGAGCGGCGATAAATATCATACGCCTCAAGGCTTTACGGCGATCAAGGACGGCGTCAAACCCAAGCCCGCTGCAGCTGGCGCAATGGCCGGCCCGGCAGCGGGCGCGGTCTCGCCCTTGGGTGCCGCGGTGCTTCGCAAACCGCCCTGGTTACGCGCGCCGATGCCTTCCGGAAAGCAATTCACAGCCGTAAAACATATCGTCCGCGAGCATCGCCTGAGCACGGTGTGCGAGGAGGCGAAATGTCCGAATATTGGCGAGTGTTGGAACGCGGGAACGGCGACCATTATGTTAATGGGTGCTGTGTGCACTCGCGCCTGCCGATTCTGCGCGGTGGATACGGGCAATCCGCGCGGCTGGCTGGATGCAGAGGAGCCGGAAAACGTCGCGCGATCGGTGGCGTTGATGGGTCTCAAGTATGTGGTGCTGACGTCGGTCAACCGCGATGACCTGCCGGATGGAGGGTCGGCGCACTACGCGGCGGCAATTCGGGCCATCAAGCGGCGCAATCCCGATACCGCCGTCGAGGCGCTGACGCCGGATTTTCAAGGTGTCCTGCGGGATGTGCATACCGTCCTCGATTCGGGCTTGGACGTATTCGCGCAGAATGTGGAAACGGTCAAGCGTCTGACTCATCCGGTACGCGATCCGCGAGCGGGCTACGAGCAGACCATCGGTGTGCTGCGCGCGGCGAAGGTTCATAACCATGAGCTGTTGACCAAGACCAGTTTGATGCTGGGCTTGGGCGAGAGCGACACCGAGATTCGCGAAACCATGCTGGACTTGCGTGGCGCGGCGGTCGACATCCTGACTTTGGGGCAGTATTTGCGTCCGACCCCCCATCACCTGAATGTCGAGAGATTCGTGACTCCGGCCGAATTTGATCAGTACCGTCAGTGGGCACTGGGCTTAGGATTTCTGGAGTGCGTGTCCGGCCCGTTGGTGCGCTCGAGTTATCGCGCCGAACAGGCACTAGCCCGCAATAATGCCGGCCTCGTCAACGCATGAGCGATGCGCCCCTGATCAGGCATCTTGGGTTGGCGCCTTACGAGCCCACGTGGCGTGCCATGCAGAGGTTTACGGACGAGCGGCAGAGTTCGACCGCGGATGAAATCTGGTTCGTCGAGCATCCGCCGGTGTTTACCTTGGGCATGAACGCGAGCCGCGAACATGTGCTCGCGCCGGGCGATATTCCCGTGATGCAAATCGATCGTGGCGGTCAGGTAACCTATCACGGCCCAGGCCAACTCGTGGTCTATCCTCTTGTCGACCTGCGGCGTCGGCGTTTGGGTGTGCGCGAGTTGGTGGTGGCGCTCGAGAATGCCGTCATCGACTATGTTGCCGAACTCGGCGTGGCGGCCGAGGCCTCGCGCGCGGCACCCGGGGTGTATGTCTGCGGTGCCAAGCTTGCGAGTGTCGGATTGCGAATTCGCCGCGGCGCGAGCTATCACGGATTGGCGATCAACGTCACCGTTGATCTCGCGCCATTTGAGCGCATTAATGTCTGTGGGCATCGCGGCCTTGCGGTAACCCGGCTCGCGGATCATGTTGCGGGATTCGCGGCTGCCGCCGCCGTGATGGACTCCGTGGCGAAAGGGCTGACGCCCCATTTGTTGCGACAGTTGAAGTTCGGCGCCGATTACAGCGCCATCAGCACGGCTTTGCAGGCCGTCAACTCGCGATAGATCGCATCGAGCTGCGCACGGCTGCTGGCATGCACCATGTAGGTAAGTGCCAGGAAATTACCGTCCCCGCTGGTGCGAGTGCGTATGCTCGATTCTTCGAGGGGCCCGGCGTGGCGCTCGACGATGGCCTGGGTGAGCGCGCGCAGCTCACTGTCGTGACGCCCCATCACCTTGATGGGGAAATCACTTGGAAATTCCTGTAATTCGGCGTCGCTCATAGCGCCGGCGTTCCCGCAAGTTCGCGCGTGTAATCGGCAAACGCAGCGCTTACGAGTTTGAACATTGGCCCGGGCTTGCCGCTGCCGACCGCAGCGCCGTCGAGCTTCGTCACCGGCAGCACGCCGCGCGTTGCAAACGCCAGCCAGATTTCGTCGGCGGCGCGCAGCTCCGATTCCGTGACGCGGCGGCTCTCGCTGCGCAACTGCAGTCGAGCGGCGAGTTCGCCGACCACATCGCGAGTGGTGCCAGGCAAGATCTGATGCCCGTTGGGCGGGGTGCAAATGACGCCATCCTTGATGACGTGAACCGTGGTGGACGAGCCCTCGGTCAATTCGCCGTTCTCGAGCATGATGGTCTCGAATGCGCCGGCATCGACGGCAAGCTTCTTGAGTAAAATGTTCGCCAGCAACGCCGTGGACTTGATGTCGCGCCGCGCCCAGCGGGTGTCCACCGCCGTCACTGCCGCCACTCCCTGATTCATGAATGAGGGCGGCATGGGGTCCAAGGCCGAGACGTAGGCGAACAGGGTGGGCTTGAGTCCCTCCGGCCACGCATGGTTGCGCCCAAATTCAGCCCCACGGGTCACCTGAAGATATAGGTATCCATCGCCTGCAGAATTGCGGGCAACCAGTTCCCGGCAAAGTTCGGCCCAGTCAGCATGCGACAGGGGAGGAGGCATGCGGATGCCGGCCAGGCTGCGATTGAGCCGCTCCAGATGCTCGCGCAAGCGAAATGGGCGCGACGAGTAGAGGGGCAGGACCTCGTATACCGCGTCGCCGAATAGGAATGCGCGGTCGAGCGGCGACACGCGCGCCTCGCCCAAGGGCAGGTAAGTGCCGTTCAAGTAGCAAATAGGCAGCGGCATGGCCGGCAGCCTATGCGAACCACAATCGAATGGTGTCGATCAAGCGGCGCCACCAGCCTCCGGCGGCAACGTTCTTGAGCGGATGCAGGGGTACGGTGGCCAAAGTTTGACTGCCCGCGAATACGCGCAAACTGCCCACGCTCATGTCAGTGGTAACGGGTGCGATTAATCGCGGTTGTACGTCGGCGGCGGTCTTGATGTCGGACGAGCCGCGCAGCACGGTAATGTACAGATCATCCGTGATGCCGAGATCCACCGCTGCGCCCTGTCCCTTCCATACCCTTGCGGTCGCGAGAACGGTGCCGCCTTTGACCGCCAGTTTGGTGTCGTAAAAAGTGAATCCATAGTTGAGCAGCGCCGCGCTGGCATTCTCGCGCTCCTTCATGCTCGTCGAACCCATGACTACCGACACCAGGCGCATGCCGTTGCGCAGTGAGGATGTCACCAGGCAGAAGCCCGCTGAATCCGTGTGGCCGGTCTTCAGGCCGTCGATTGTCGGATCCTTTTCCAACAAACCGTTGCGGTTTTGCTGCTTGATGCCGTTGTGCTCGAATTCGTGCACTGAAAACCATTTGTAGTACTGCGGATACTCGCGAATGATGGCGCCTGCCAGCAAGGACAGATCGCGCGCGGTGGTGTACTCCTGAGGCGAGGGCAGTCCCGTGCTGTTATCGAAATGAGTACCCACCATCTTCAAGCGTTTCGCATTGGCGTTCATCATCTGCGCAAACGTCTCTTCGGTTCCTGCGACGCGCTCCGCCAGGGCGATCGTGGCATCGTTTCCCGATTGCACAATCATCCCCAGGATCAGGTCCTCAATCGACACCGGCTTGCCCAATTCGATGAAACTTCGCGAGCCCTCCGAGCGCCAGGCATGTTCGCTCACCGTCACCTGGTCAGTCAGCTTGAGCTTGCCGGCCGCCAGCTCCTGAAAAACGATATAGGCGGTCATGAGCTTGGTGAGGCTTGCCGGCTCCATCCGCGCCACAGCGTCTTTTGCGGCCAGAATCTTGTCGGTACGGTAGTCGACGAGGATGTATGCGCGCGCACCAACCTGCGGGGCGCTCGGGATGACGGCGGGCGCGGTGGCCGGCGCAGGCGTCTCGGCAAAGCAGCAAACGGCCGCAAACGCGGCAATGGTAACGCTGGCCAAAAGAGAACGGAACATGGTGTGTGAGGACCTCGAATGAAACTGTAGTGTAGGATTATCGCACGGTCGCGCTTCTCGCAAGCTAGTCGAGTGCAAGGTGCGCGTCGTTGACGCCGGCTTTCTCGAGCGCGGCGACCACGCGGTCGAACTCCGCGACGTTGGGTACGGGACCGATGCGCACCCGATACATTCTGCGGCCCGCAATCTGGTCGTCGCGCACGAACACCTTGCCATAGCTGCCGCCGCGTAATTTCTCCACCAGGCGACTCGCATTCGCGGGGTCAGAGAATGCGCCGGCCTGTATGAACAGCGTGGGACGTGGTGCCGTGGGCGGCCCTATTGCCGGCTCTGCGGTAACGGACGCGGTCGGCGCGGGTGACGCTGCAACCATGGGCGCCGTCATCGAGCCATCGACGGTGCGCACTTCGACCATGGCGGTGCCGTTGCGCAACATGTCGAGCTTGGCCGCGGCAGTGTACGAGAGATCGATGATTCGATTGCCGACAAAGGGCCCGCGATCGTTGACCCGGACCACGATGCTGCGGCCGTTCTGAAGATTCGTCACCTGTACATAGGCGGGCAGCGGCAGCGTCTTATGCGCTGCCGTCATGCCATACATGTCGTAGGCTTCGCCTGTCGAGGTTCGCACCTTGTGGAAACCTGGACCGTACCAGGACGCGACGCCGCGCTCCCGGTAGCCGGCGCTCGAGGATAAGACGAAGTAGCGCTTGCCGAATACATCGTAGAACGGCGGATTGCCCTTGCGAGATCGCGGTTCGGTGCGGGGCACGGCATCGGGCACGGAAGCCACGATCGGCGGCGGCGAAATACTCGGCACCGGCGACGCCGGGGGAATGGTAGGGCCCGGCTGCGACGGCGTACTGGAGCATGCCGCCAACCCGAGCGCAGCCCCAAGCGCCAATGAGGCGACAAATACGCGGCGGGCAATCACTGCGGCAGGGCCGATTGCGGCGGCGCCAAGCTCGGCGAGGCGATGGTCGATGCGGATGCGGAAGCGGGTGCGGATGACGGTGCCGATGCCGATGCCGGTGTCGGTGTCGGTGTCGGTGTCGGTGTCG
>JBDUEQ010000121.1:0-30493 GCA_040002315.1 Gammaproteobacteria bacterium | reverse complement strand
GCGCATGGCTGTTACTGGAAGAAGTGCTCGTTCTGCGACGTCTCGCTCGACTACATCGGCCGTTACGATCGGCCGGGCACAGACCTCATCATGGAGCGTATTCGCGGTCTCATCAAAGAAACCGGTCAGACGGGATTCCACCTCGTCGATGAGGCAGCGCCGCCGGCGGTCATGGGTGCGCTCTCGAAGCGTCTGATTGCCGAGAAGCTTAAGATCACGTGGTGGGGCAATATACGCTTCGAGAAAACTTTTACCCCCGAGCACTGTCGCCTGCTCGCCGACGCCGGCTGCGTGGCGGTGAGCGGCGGGCTCGAAGTTGCGTCGGATCGATTGCTCGAACTCATGAAGAAAGGGGTCACGGTCGAGCAAGTCGCACGCGTCACGCGGGCGTTCACCGATGCCGGGATCATGGTGCATGCGTACTTAATGTATGGATTTCCCACGGAGACCACACAAGACACCATCGACGCGCTCGATCGCGTGCGCCAACTGTTCGCCGCCGGCTGCATTCAATCGGCATACTGGCATCGTTTTGCGGCGACGGCGCATTCACCCATTGGCCTGAGCCCTGAGAAATACGGCATCACTCTGCGCGCTCCGCTCAACGTCACTTTCGCGCACAACGACCTCGAATTCGATGATCCTGTCGGCACCGATCACAACTTTTTAGGAAACGGCCTGAGAAAGGCGCTCTACAGTTATATGCACGGCGCCGGCCTCGGCGAGGACGTGCGCATTTGGTTCGAGCCGCCTGCGGGCAGCCCTCGCAGCCGTGGCCGGCAACGCCGCCGCCGCGCCCTGTCCTATGCGGTCCCCGCCACGACTGTGCCATCAAACCTTATTGAGCGATATCTAGCTTAGGACGGCGCACCCGTGTTGATTGCCTTCAATAAGCCGTTCGGCGTCATTTGCAAGTTCCGCCCCGAACCAGACCGCCGCACGCTTGCCGACTTCATTCCCGTTAAGAACGTCTACCCCGCAGGCCGACTCGACACCGACAGCGAAGGATTGCTGCTGCTGACGGACAACGGCGTATTGCAAGCGCGCATCTCGAACCCCCGCGACAAACTGCCGAAGGTCTACTGGGTCCAGGTCGAAGGCGAACCGACCGCCGCGGCCTTGCTCGCACTCCGCCAAGGCATGACCCTGAGCGACTTTACAACTAAGCCTGCCGGCGCGCGACTCATCGACCCACCCGGTAATCTTTGGCCGCGCGATCCGCCGATTCGCCATCGGGCGAAGATTCCGACGGTCTGGCTCGAGTTAACGCTGCGCGAAGGCAAGAACCGCCAGGTCCGACGCATGACAGCACAGGCGGGCTTTCCGACGTTGCGCTTGGTACGGGCGTGCATCGGAGCCGTCAGCGTAGACGGTTTGGTGCCCGGCGAGTGGCGCGAAATTGATGCGCTTTTACCGTGGGCTTCGCGCTGACGCGCGCAGTGCCTTGCCGGGATGATGGCCGGTTGGCTTGCCGTCATCGATCACGAAGGTCCCGGACACCATGACCGCTGGAATCCCGAGCGGTGGGGCCTCAGGCGATTCGACGGTCGACCGGTCGATGACCAATGCCGGATCGAAAATCACAAGATCCGCCACGTAGTTGGGAGCGACACTACCCCGATCGGACAGTTTCAGCCGTTGCGCCGGCACCTGGGTCATACGATGGATCACGTCGCTCAACGGCGCGACGTGCTCATCTCTCACATAGTGGCCTAGTACTCGCGGAAAGGTGCCCGCGCCACGCGGGTGAGCTCCATGCAACTCGCCGTCGGTGCAGAAGGCGATCTCGGGCTGCGCGATGAACCACTTCACGTCGGCCTCGGTCATGGAGGTGGCGATGATATCCTCGAGTTGCTTACCAGAATCAACCTCGGCCTCGGTGGCCTTGACGATGCGCATGTAGGCCTGGACCGGACTGACCTTCCAGAACTGCGCGATCTGCTCAAGCGTCTTTCCATTCAGAGTAGGGTCAGGGGCATAGTGAGCCAACCTGATCGCACCGGCGCCGCCATTGTCGGCGAGTGCGCGCTCCACCTTCGGCGGATTAAAGAAATCTCGGTCTGGCACGATGACGCGAATCGTCGAATGCCAGTAAGTATACGGATAGACGTCGGCCCACAGCGTGATGTGATCGCGCCTCGCGGCCTCGAAATAGTGCGGCATACGCTTCGCCGCCAAATTCCATACGCCGGTCGAGCCTAGTTTGATGTGGGTGATCTCGACCGGCAGCTGGGCTTCACGTCCTATGGTGAGGACCTCATCGAAGGAGTCAAATACGCGATCGGTCTCGTCGCGCACATGGCTGATGTAGAAGCCGCCCGCCGCTGCCGCCACCTTCGACAGTTCGATCACTTCCTGCGTGGTGGAAAAGTGCGCCTGCTCGTACTCGAGTCCAGTCGATAGTCCGAAGCCGCCCTCCGCCAGCTGCTGGGCAAGCAAGGTCTTCATCTTGGCGAGTTCCGTCTCGGTCGAAGGACGGTACAGATCCTTACCCATGACCTTTTCTCGCAACGTCGACTGACCGACCATGCTGGTCACGTTGAGCGCCGGCGGCGTAGCGTCGAGTTTGGCGAGCCAGCTTCCCAGGGGGAAGTTCGACTCGCCATCCTGCCCAACCACCATCGTCGTGATCCCTTGCCGCGTCTGAGTCGCCGCGTCCAGATCCTCGAGCAAGCCGCGGTCGGCGTGGCTGTGCATATCGATAAACCCCGGCGCGAGCGCCAACCCATGCAGGTCGCGCACCGTTTCGCCCGGCAACGGCTTAAGGCTCGTGGCGACCGCCGCGATGTGCTCGCCGACGATGCGCACGTCGGCGCTTACGGGGGCTTTTCCGCTGCCGTCGTAGAGTATGGCGTGGCGAAGCAGCACGTTTTCCGCGCGCGCGCTCATGCATCCCAGAACAAGCAATGCGCTACCGAAGATCTGAATCGACTTCATCGTGCCATCCCCCCAAAATACTTTTTTGTGCAGTTCACGCTTGTCGGCCATGGTGCCGTATCGATGGCCGCAAATACAATAGAAGCCCTGTTCCTTAGCACTGGACCTGCCCGGATCGTAAGGCCAGTAGGTTCAAATAAACACCCTGATACAGGCGCCATTTTACGGCAATGCGAAAAGCTTGTTGCAAACCTCGCCGAGTTTTTGCGCCATCGCATCGCCTTTGAGCTTGTGGCCAAATGGAGGCTTCACATAAATACTGCAAACGTGGTCGCCTTTGACGGCTTGAACACCGTCTTCCTGCGTGCGCACCACCTTGTCGCCGACGCTTTGTATCGGAGTGCCGTTTTTGGTTATGGGATCCCCATCGAATACTAAATCCCCGCCGTCCCGCAAGTCCCGTGGCGGATGACGAGGTATCTTGCTGGCACGCGCATAAGACACATGCCGCACAGGAGATAATAATTAAACGGATGCGCAAGTGAAGCATTGTCTCTCCAAAGTCGATATTTGGGGTGCTGGTTGTCCTTGGCCATGCCAGGATATGAATACTCCAGCGATAAATAGGCGAGATGCCGTTGGCGGCGCCAAGTCCCCGCCGTCTCCTCTAGAACCCCATCGACGATGATTTCCCGCCATGAATCACCAGGGGAACCGCCGTTACCCCCTGTGCTCATGGCTAGTAGACTGGCGAAGTGCGACCCGGTCCCCAAGATGTCTCGACGCTTACTGTCGCGCAGCGCGCGCGCTTGGATGCGTTGTTGGACGAACTCTTGGATCTGCCTGAACACGAGCGAGTTGCGGCACTGCATCACCGCTCCGTCGAAGATCCACAAGTGGCTGAGGCGTTGGAGAGCTGGCTGAGAGCGGTGCAAGCTTCCAATGATTTTCTAAGTACACCGCCGCGCCCGGAAATGGACGAGTGGTGCCTGCCTGATCCGACAATCGGCGTGCGCCTGGGCGCGTGGCGTCTGACGCGGCTGATCGGGCGCGGTGGCATGGGTGATGTGTACGAAGCCATTCGCGCCGATGGCGAATTCGAGCAACGGGTAGCCATCAAGCTATTGCAGCGTGGGACGGCGGGCGAGTCGAGGCGGTTTCAAACCGAGCGCCAGATCCTGGCAAGATTGGACCATGCCGGCATCGCGCGGCTATTTGACGGTGGCGTGACCGAGGATAGCCGCCTGTACATGGTCATGGAATACGTGGAGGGACGGCCCATCACCGAATTCTGCCATGCACAGGGAGCTGACTTTGCGCAGCGGCTGGATTTGTTCATGCAGGCTTGCGACGCGGTCTCGTTCGCACATCGCAACAATGTCATCCATCGAGATCTTAAGCCTTCGAATATCTTGGTGACCGCGGAGGGCGCGGTAAAGTTGCTTGACTTCGGAATTGCCCAACTGCAGCAGACACAACTCGCGCGCGTAACGCAGGCAGGGATAGCACCGATGACGCCGATCTGTGCGGCGCCCGAGCAGCTGACGGGCCAGCCCACCTCACCCGCCACCGATGTGTACGCGCTGGGACTGCTGTTGTTCGAACTGTTGAGCGGCACCCATCCGTGGATGAGCTACAACACGCACATACTGCAGGCCATGCGTACCGTGTTGGAACGCCCTGCGCCGCTGGCCAGCAGCGCGGCCGATGCGCACGGAGCCCCGCCGGTGCCCGCGCGGCGGATCCGCGGAGATCTGGATGCCATTATCGCCAAGTCATTGCGCAAGGAATCCGCTCACCGCTACGCGACGGTTGAGGCCCTAAAAGCGGATGTGAAGCGATTGCTCAGGGGCGAGGCGGTGGAGGCGCGCAAGCACGCGCGCCTCTACGTGGTGGGCCATTGGCTGCGACGCTATCGCTGGCCGCTGAGTGGCGTGCTCGGCGTGATGATATTGCTTATTTTGGGAAGGAACATGCTTCCCGCCGCCGCGGCGCGCGAGGCACACGGGCACACGGTGGCGCTCGTCGGTTTCAAGAATTTGTCGCGGCAGGAAGATGTCTCGTGGTTGCCTGCAGCATTGACGGAGATGCTCGACACGGAAATGAGCAGCGCCGAGCAGCTTCGAGTGATCCCGGAAGATCTCGTAATCGATGTGACGAAAGGCATGCAGCAGACCGAGAATGCGGGCTACGGCCTCGACACGCTACAGGGACTTGGACGGAAACTGCGCGCCGACTACGTCATCAGCGGCAATTATCTAGTCTCTTCCGCCGCCGGCGATCCCAAGCTGCGAATCGACGTCGCCGTGGAAGATGTAAAAAGCGGCAAGTCCATCACACGATTTTCGCAGCAAGCGAGTCTGAGTTCCCTGCCGGAAATGGTGAGCAAAATGGGAACCACACTGCGCAAAAATCTGGGCGCTGCTACGCCGAGCATGCAGATGCTGGCGCAGATCTCCAATGCGCAACCGCCCTCGGTGGATGTAGCACAAAAGCTCAGCCTGGCGCGACAGGCCATGCAGCACTACGACGCAGCGAGGGCGCGGGATGAGTTGCTGCAAGTCATTGCGGAATCACCGGGATTCGCGCCGGCCTACGCAAGTCTGGCGGAAGCGTGGGCAACGCTCGGATATCGCGAAAAGGCGACCGCCGCCGCGCAACAAGCACAAACCCGTGCATCGGGACTTTCCAGCGAAATGCAATTACAGATCGACGCGGCGTTGCAGGCTGCCAAGTATCAGTGGCCCAAGGCATCCAGTGACTGGAACGCGTTAATCAAACTCAAACCCGCAAACCCCGAATATCGCCTGCAGGCCATCGATGCCGCACTGAACGCCGGCGAGCCGGGAAACGCGCAGGTACTCCTCACAGCGCTGCAACACCTTGACGATGCCGCTCAGGATGCGCGTGTCGCGCTGGCCGCAGCCCGCGTCGCATGCGCGCTCGATGATTCTAAGTCCTGTGCGAAGCACGCTGCGCAGGCGCTGCGGCTGGCGCTCGCACTGCAGGCGCCGGGACTCGCGGCAGATGCGCGCCATGAGCTCGCGGTGGCGATGATGCACCTCGGCAACATCGATGAGGCAACTGAGAATTCGCACGGGGCTATTGAAGCGTATCGAGCCATCGGCAATCCACGTGGCGAGTCCGAGGCGCACATCACACTCGGCCGCGTGCTCATCGACAGCCATCACGAAGCCGAAGCACGCGCGGAATACCAGAAAGCCATGGCGATCGCGCAGCGCATCGACGATCTGGGGGGCGTTTCCGCCGTGTATCGCAATCTTTGCGAACTACTGTGGGACAACGGCGACCGGGATGGGGCCGAGGCGGCGGGAAGGCGCGGCCTCGAACTCAGCTTGCAGACGGGTGATCTCAAGCTTCAGGCTTGGACGCTGCGCGCGCTGGCGACAATTGCCTCTGACGATTCCGCAAGCGATGAGGTGATGCGAAACTACCGGCAAGTGACGGCGCTCACGGAACGTAGCGGCGATCGAGGCGGACACGTCTGGTCGCTGGCAACCTACGCAGAAACGGCGCGATTACGCGGCGAGTTGGCTGAGGCTCACACGACTTGTGCGCAAGCACTGGCGGAAGCCGCCCAGTTGTCCGACCCGCAATTTATTGTCTATAGCCTATATACGTGCGCACTGGTGGAGTGGGATCGCGGTCGCTCTGACACGGCAGTGGACATGCTCCTGCAGGTGGAGAGAAAAAGCGAGGCAAGCAAGAACAGCACCTATCTCGCCAATGCTCGGCTGATGTTGGCACAGATCGACTTGGAAGGGCTCCACTGCATAAAAGCTCTGCAGCGGCTGGGCCAGGCAATTGACGAATTTGCGTTGACCGAGTCGCACACTGGACAGGCGGAGGCCGAGGCCTTGCGAGCGGCGTGTTACCAGCAACTCGGTGATTCGCGCCAGCGCGACGATGCGCTGGCGCGAGCGCGGACACTGCGTGCGGCAATCACCTCACGGCTGGAGGTATATACCGTCGAGATCGTGTCGGCGCAACTGGGGTTTGCGGTCGGACGCCACCGTGATGCGATAGCGCAGCTGAACGCGTTGGCCGTTGATGCAGCGCATCGGCATTGGCTTAGATGGTCGTTGGAGGCGCAGCTCGCAGCCTGGCAGCTGGCTGAAGCGAATGGCGATGAACGCGCTGCGATGCGGCTGCGCGCTGCCCTGGAAAGGTCGGCCCGGGTTCAAGGCATGGGGCGAATCCTCGTGCGCCTTGGGCAGCCGCCGGATTGGGCGACGCGAGGCCGTGAACCCGCGCGCTGAAGCTATTTCTACCTCGTATGGCTAGAATTGGATCTGTGCAGGAACCACAGTCTTTGCCCAGCGGCGCGCTCGCTGAATTGGAGGAAAGGACCGCGCCGGGGGAGGTGCGGCGCATCGCGGCGGAGTTGCTCCCCGCTTTCTATCAGCAGTTGCGGCGCATTGCGCATGGCACCCGCGCGCGCCTGGGAGGGGGGCAAACGTTGCAGACCACCGCGTTGGTCCATGAGGCCTACCTGCGACTTGGGCAAAAGAGAAGTTTTCTCGACGAAACTCACTTTCTTCGGGCCGCGGCGATCGCCATGCGTCACGCCCTTATCAATCATGCGCGCTCGCGTATCGCGGAGAAGCGCGGCGGCGGCAGCTTGCACGTCACTTTGTCCAATATTGCCGATCTTTCGGTTGAAACCGACGAGGGCCTGTTGGCATTGCATGAGGCCATGGTGCGCCTGGCGAGCGAGGATCCACGGCTCGCCGATGTCGTTGAGTGCCGGTTCTTCGGCGGTTATGGTGAAGAAGACACGGCACGGGCCTTGGGCATATCACTGCGCACCGCGCAACGTGACTGGCTCAAAGCCCGAGCGTGGCTGTACTGTGCCTTGGGCGGTACAGTCGACTAAACTCGGCCAACTCCGTGATGGCGGTATTTCGCGCATTTCGGGGTTAACGTCGACATGAACGCCTTTTGCACGCACTGCGGAGCTTCGCTGAGCGCCGGCACCGCATTCTGCAACGCCTGCGGTCTCGGGGTCTCGCCGCCGGCAGTGCCCATTCAAGACAAAATACCCAACAAGCGTCGTAGCCGGTGGTGGGTGCTCGCAATAACAGTGTTCTTCGTGCTGGGAATTTTGTTGGGCCGTTTGTTCGGGCCTACATGTCCAGAATGTCCGAGCGTAGCTAGCAGCGGCGGCTCGGGAGCAGCCGCCTCTGGACGCGGACATCCGGCCCAGGCAGATGAAGGCAAGGCACCCGCAGGAGGCAAGCCCATAAGCGGACCGGCGGATGCCGATGCCGGGGGCGGCGTTTCCAAGCTCGACCCACCCGACGGCACCGGCAAAATAATTCCCCACGACTTACAGGGTAAGGACTTCGACGGCGGCCGCGGCGAGCTCAAAGGCGACACGGATAACGCGCCGCCGGACCATGCGCTCCACATGACCCCTGACGTCGTCGCGAGCTCGGTCAGTTATGTGAACACTTTGAAACCCGGCGATAATACCGGTGCTTACGGCACCGGCGCAGTCATTGTGACGAGTAGTTCCTTCAACGATGTCGTCGCTTGGTACCAAAGCAATGTACCGCCGGGGTGGCAAAGCACCACGATCAGCAATTTTTCGCAACTGGCGCGGCAAGCCAAGAATCTGTCCGGCGACAAAATCACGCAGTTGCTATTGGGTCAGGCCGGCGAAACCGCGCCGACCGGCAAGCCCGCGGCGGCTCCCGTACCCAACATCAGCATGTCATTGTTCAAGCCGCCGGGTGTTGCGGCCGCCTCGCAAAATAGTTCCATCATGATCATTCAAGAGGAAGGCAAGCCGGTGACTGTTTACCTGCAGGCAAAGGTCGATTGAGAGCCGCTGACAGCAGGCAAGAGTGGACCAATCTGAAGATAAGTTTGCGACGGCGAATTTCAGCAACAGGAGCAAATCACAGTGAACGATAAGCACGTGTCCGCGAATTCGATAAATCTGCTCACCCAGGGGAAAATCATGATCCTTTTTAGTCCGGCCAACCCGCAGGACTCTGGCACGAGATGCTCACCTGCTCGTGCCGGACGGACGGCTTCTACGCTGGCATTTGTTGCGATCGCGTTGCCATTCGCCGCTCATGCAGATAATTGCGATGCACTGTATAACGCCGGCATCAAGTCCTTGCAGACGCCGCATCACGTGTATTCGACAAAGAGCGTCGCGGGCGCAGTCAAAACGCCCACCGGCGAGTCAATCTTCGCCGGCGGCATCGAGTACATACTGATCAGCGGAAGTTGGAAGCGTAGCCCTATGACCCCACAGGACATGATTGAGGCTGCGCAAGAGAAATTGAAAACACACCCGGATGTTTGTACTGCCGCCGGCACTGAGACGATCGCCGGTCAAGCCGTAATCACCTACAAAGTCCACAACAACGAGAGCGACACCGAATCGCTCGTGCGGATTCTAAAATCCAGCGGCTTGCTCTTGGGACAGAGCGTCACATTGCCGGGCGACTCGCACATGGAAATTCGCTACGAGTATACGAACGTGCACCCGCCGGTCGGCGTCAATTGATTTTGCCTTGCTACTCCAACTCGAGGTTCGTTATCGGATCTTGACCTCAACACGCAGTGTATTTGAGATCCTGCGCGCGCCCGAATTGCGTCCGACTAGTTGATGCACCGTGGGAAGTGCCTGGGTCATTCAATCGGCGGGAAATCGCGTCGGGCGGCGTTACACGCTCATTACAGGGGATCACCCAATGCGCTGCGCGATATATCGCCTTGTCTTTGTTGCCGTACTGCTGAGCGCCTGCGGGCGGCATTCTAGCCAGGAGCCTGCTGCCACAGCGCACCAGCCGAAGCTCGGAAGTAGCCCGACGCAATCCGGCACTGCGGACAGCAACCTGGCGGCGATTGCCAGAAGCATGTTCGATCCGAAAATGAACCCGGACGCAGCGGTCGGTCACTTTGTCGATCCAAAGAAATTGACCGCCTCTGAGCGCAAGTATGGGATGGCGCCTAAGCGCGACCCTCACGTGAAGTATGCCGATGGCATCATCCTGATGGAGCAGGGCGATCAGGCCATTCAGGATGCCGCCAGCGACGGTATCACCTGGACTTTCGATGCTGCCGCCGCGCACGTCAGCGAATTTCAGGAGGGCAAGATCATCTTTGCCACCGGCCGAGCTGTGGGCCGCATTGGGCAGATCACCAAGAGCGGTAATGCGGTCACGGTGAAATTGGCACCGGTAGAGATCAACGAAATCATTGAGAATGGCCATTTCATTGTCGATGATGATGTGGATACCACCCATGTCATCATCTATGAAGCTCCCGGATTCCCTTCGATGATCGACTCGACACCGCCCGTGGCCCAACCCGTTTCAGGGCGGGAAGACGTTGCCGATCAGGCGCCGTTTGCGCAGCAGACCGCTTTTATTCAGACGGCGCAGCTACCAAGTGGCCTAGGCGGTCAACCGCAGGCGCCCAATTTGAACACGCCCCCGTGCCGACCCTGGGTGCGCCAATGACATTGAACGACGCTATGAAGGTAATCCCTGTCGCGGGCTCCGATAGTTCGGTGGGCATGAACTTTTCCTACAACAAGGCCGGCGTGCACGTCGATGCGACTGGCAAGCTGGTGCTCAAGAATGCGCACATCCACTTCGCGCTCGATATTGAGAACTTCAAGATCGTGACCGCTGGGATGCAGCTGGGTGGTGCCGCGGCTTTTACTATCGATTTCAAGTCTTGGAGCGACAAGGAGCGTTTTATCAATGCCAAGCAAACCGGTTCGCTGCCGGCGGATATCTCATTACCTTTGCCCATTGCGGGCGTGCCGCTGTGCCTGACCTTCCATACCTCGTTTAGCTTCGCAAGCGGTTTCAGCGCAAAGCAGTCAGTATTGACTGCCAATGGGGAATACACTGCCGCCGGCGACGTTTTTATCGGCATCAAAAACGGATCGGGCGTTATTGAGCCTTTCACCAGCGTGCGCGCCAAAACGGCGCTCGCTGACGGCATTCAGGGCGTCTCTGTCGGCATCACCTCGATGACACTCGCGTTCAACGTGCGGCCTATGATCGGTATCGGCGCGTTTGGATTCAATACAGGAGTATTCGTGGGCCTGGGATTCGGCGGCAGCATGCTTCGGCAATCCGACGTCGTGCTGACGCATTGCGTCGGCGGTTACATTACCGGCGATATAGATTCTGGGGTCGGGTACCAACTCAACAAGACCTTCGTGAAGATGGTCAACGGCATTCTGAGCATCTTTACTAAGTACCTGATGCCCGAGACGGGAGTACTTATTCCAGGTCCGCACACGCAATTCATGAACCTGCCGGTGGAGATTCCGGAGCACTGCGCGACGGCGAAGCAGAGCACATCGTAGGTGCGGCGACTGGTCTACGCACGATCAGCCGCGGCGTTGATTGCGTGCAATTTTTAGAAAACCCAGTCGAGGCCGCCATTCACGCCAAGCATTTGGCCGTTTACAAAACTCGCTGTTTCTGACGCGAGAAAAAGCACGGCGCCCGATGCCTCGGACAGCTTGCCTTTACGACGTGCTGGGCAGTTTTCCAGCCAGAATCGTTCTCCGCGCTCCGACAGGTTTTCGCGGCTGAGCGCGGTATCGAATAGCCCAAGTACGAGGCCGTTCGCGGTGATGCCCTTCGGCCCATATTCCTTGGCCAGTCCTTGCGCGAGGCCCATCATGCCCGCTTTACTTGCGCTATAGGCCACTTGACCCGAGACACCGTGCATCCCAACCGATGAAATGAGGATGAACCGTCCGCGCCCCTGAGCAAGAAATGGTTGTAAGAAATGGCGGCAGACGTAGAAAGCTCCGGTCAAATTAGTGGCCAATACGTCGTTCCAATCGTCGTCCGAGACGAGAGCCGCGAGGCCGACGCGGCTAACACCGGCATTGCAGACGACGACGTCCATGGACCCAAAATCGTCGAGAATGTGATCGCAAACTGACGCAACTTGCTCTGACAATCGCACATCGAGGCAATACGCCTCGACTTGCTGGCCGGGCGCCTGGCGACGCGCCCCCTCCAAAACGAGCGAGGCCGCTGACTCGCCGCTAAAATAAGTAAAAGCCACATCGTGTCCTGCAGCAGCCACGTCAGATACGATCTGCGCGCCAATCCCTCGAGAACCACCCGTAATGAGGAATCTCATTTGCCGTCATACCTGCCGAACAGGCTGACCGCATTATATCCGCCGAATCCGAACGCATTTTTCAGGAAGTACTCCACATCTAACGGCACCCATCCGTTGCTGCATACATCCAGGTCTATTGCTTCGTCCTGCTGATCAACATTGATTGATGGATGCAACCGCCCGGCATTCATTTGCAAAATAGCGCCCACGATCTCGACGACCGCCGAGGCCCAGATGGTGTGCCCTAGCATCGATTTGGTTGCATTCACCTTCAGGGCGCGAGTGTGCCTGCCGAAAACGCGCCCGATTGCCCTGCTCTCTGAAACGTCACCCAAAGGCGTGGAGGTAGCGTGCGCATTCAAATAGTTTATGGCCTCCGGCGCCACACCCCCTTCCGCCAGCACCGCCGTCATAAGATCGGCTTGGGATGTCTCATTTGGCTGTGACTGGTGGTTGCCATCGGCGCTCGAACCGGCGGCAAGGAGTTCCCCATAGATCCGCGCATCCCGTCGACGAGCGTGCTCTAGCTCCTCAAGGACCAATACCGCGCCGCCATGCGCGGGGACGAATCCTTCTCGACGAACGTCAAATGGGCGGCTCGCTCGTTCAGGCTCATCATTGAAGGACTGGCAGCTAATGGCGTTTACCAGAGCCAGGGCGTGCAGGTCGGGAGCCGCAAAGTCCGAGACGGCCCCCAACACCACGGCTACATCGCAGGAATTCGAGCGGATTTCGTGGATGGCGGAGCGGAGCGCATGATTGCCGCTTGCACAGGCACCCCCTACCGTGTACATGGGACCGAAAAGTTGTAACACCTCGGACACCAATGATGCATGGCTCGTATCCAAGGCAAAGACACTGAATAGTCCGTCCATGAAATCGGGCTCGTCGAGGAAGCGCAGCGTGTTTTGCAGCTGATAATTCGCATTGATGTTGTGACCGGCCACCAGCGTCGCCACACGACGAGGGTTTAGGCTGCTGGAGGCGAACAGCCCGGCATTCAGCCAGGCATCGACCGCAAGCAACATGGAAAGACGTGCAGCCCACGGCGCTCGTTTCATCAACCGGCGCAAGCGCACGCTTGCTACCTCAGGAATGAGCGAGGACAGCGCGGCCAACTTGCCCGGCTCATCGTAACCCGTCAAGTCACCGCCTACTTTCACATAAATGTTGTCCGTATCGAACGCACGCAGGCGGGCAATGGCTGAACGACCTGCGAGAAGTGCTTCGAGAAACCCCTCAAGGTTGTCGGCAAGCGGCGTCAACACGGACATTCCAGTCACGACAATACGCTTAGCGGCCGACATAGTGAGTCTCCAGGATGGCGATGGCACATAAATCGAAACGACGATGCACCCTTGCCGTGGTGATCGCTCTTAGGTTATCGCCCTCAAGCAGCCCGACTTCGATCACCAACGTATCGTCCGGATACACCGGCGCCAGGAAAAGCGCGTGATGAACTCGCACGAGAAGCGGCCGGCCTTCTTCCACATCTTCGCGGAAGAGTGATGCGAGGCAGGCCCCAGCCTGTCCCATTGCTTCGATCAACAAGGTGCCGGGAAAGATTGGTTGCTGCGGAAAATGGCCGCGGAAAGTGCTCGCGTCCTTACGCACGCGGTAGCTTGCAACGAGAAGCTGCGCGTCACGATCAAAATGTTCGATCCGATCTATGAACTTGAACGGGGCGCGATGCGGGATCAGGTGAGCGACCGGGCAGCTGGATGGCACACGCCATTGTTCCTGTGGAACCTGGGACCGGTTGCGCAAATCCGGCACCAGTTTTCCGGGGTCTATCAGCATGTCAGGCACTTAATATCGGGGCTAAAAACTGCTGTCGCGGACGCGATTGGCCTTAACCTATCCTCCTGCCAGGCGTCGACAGAAAGGGCCCTGCCCGCCGGCGATTCCTCGTCTACCGTGACTTCGGCCCATAGGTCACCGGCTCGAGCAGGGCGCATAAAGTCGACGCTCAGGCTACCCGGCAGCAACCACCCCGACATCCAGCGGAGGCGATAATGATCAATCGCGGTGTACTCCATAAGCGCTGCGATAAAGCCACCATGAATTGCGCCCGTAACAGGATTGAACGTGACGAGGGGCTGAAACGGTAGCCGTACAGATCGAGTGGTCCCGCGAAGACAAACGCTGAGGTTCAGCTGCCTCTCGAACCCCGACATGTCGAGGCCTAAAGGCTCTAACCCGCCTGTCGCCGCATCATCGAGCGCCGAGCCGGGAGATAGGTTCGAGTCTGGCGTAGGCTCACTACCAAGAATGCGCCTATCGCTGATCCAAAACCCCGCGCGCGCCGTCCCCAAGAGGTCCCGCTCGCCATGATGATAAAGTTCCACGGACACGGTAGCCACCTGATTCTCCCGTGCCAGCACTTTCGCAGTTGCTACCAGAGACCTTCCGTGATGCAGAGACGCGATTCGCTGCAGCGCCAAGTCGATTGTGGCGAACGCAAATTGACCTTCTATTGACACGCACACGGCCAGGCTCGCCGTGGTGTCCATCAATGTGGCAGTCGTGACCCAATCAATCGTGCCGTCACCACAGGCATGGTCCGCTGAGAAGGGAAGCAGCATCGTCGACTCGCAAGAGCTGAGTCCAACGTCAAGTATTTCCATACGGAGGAAGCGACTTTGCGGAAGATCTTGAAAAACGCTGCGGACTATGGAACTGAAATCCATTCTTCAAACCGCCCGCTTCCATACCATAGACCAGCGAACATCCCCGATCGCCGGAGTGTCGAGCCTGGGAGTGGTCAGCATCAACTTCTCGCCCTCCATCGCCAGATGCCGAATCTGAGTGACGCCGCTCCAGTTGGGAAGCGTGCACACCTCGATCTGGTGGACGATTTGATCGCCATTGATGGTGTAGCGTCCGGCGTAACCCGCCGCGCTCATGAAAGCACCCGCAAGCTCGGTTTCAGACGGCCGCCTATCAGAAGGCAAATGGGGCCGTCCCGCGGCGGCAATCATGGTCATCACCCTCCCGTCGCGGGTGTATATGAGATAGCCCACGGGCGACGGGCCAAACGGCTCACGCTCGGTGCCGTTGATTTGGTCCTTGGTTACGACCGAAAGGATCTGCCAAGTACCGGCCAGTCGATCGACCGGGACATTGTTCGCGGAGGCCGTTGGGGAATTTCGGTCGTGCGGTGTATCTGCATTCATTGATGCTCCTCCAAATGGAACAATTGCTGTCTTAGAGCGGGGCGATTCACTCAGCTGCGCGCGTAATGGCGGTGGTAGCCTTCTATACTTTTGAGAATGAGCTTTCCACGACCATGCCAGAGGGAGTCGTACCAATCGGCATGCTGATCGCGATCTGGTTGATATTCTCGTGAGCCGGTGGACGCCTCGCGCGCGCGCTCGACGGCCTCGTACGTAGACACATCGAGCGATCGTCTAGAATTCAGAAGCACGTCCGTGGCGGCGGCGGCCGCCGCTTCGCCGGCTCCCGGAAGCACGCGCGCAGCATAATACTCGCCGCAATAGCCTGAACCGAAACCGAACATCGCGATGCGGGCGTCATCTGCAATCGAACGGTCCGAAGCCAGCAGGCCTTGCAAGGCAATGAAAGTGCTGCCGCCGTAGCAAGAACCTATCCGGCGCGTGTAAATGAGCGACGGATGTACATGCTTTCGAAAGTGCTCGTCTGCCGCCTCGCGGCTGTATCTCCCTGTCGCCATGAGCAGGCTGCGATGGGCACGGACCGCCATGCCGCCGAACGGCACGTGATAGATACTGCGGGCGAACCACTCCGAAAACTCGATCCTGCTTCCTAACTGAGATTCGTAGTGCGCATAAGCGCCTTCCAACGCGTCTAGATAAGAGTAGATGCTCTCTTCATTTAGAATCTCTACGATCGGGCTCGGTCGGATGACATCCGTCACGTTTTGAGTCCAGATGCCGCTGTGCGGCTCGAACCAAACCAATCGGGGTTCGTTCGAGACCAATACCGCTACAGCGCCTGCGCCGGCCATCGGTTCATAAGGCTGTCCAAATCCGACGAGACTATGGTCTGTGTTGATTATGAGTGCCTTGCGCCCCCTTCCGGCCGGTGAACCCAACCATGCGGCGGCCATGTGCAATGCCGCAGTACTACCGTAGCAGGCGAATTTGATTTCGAAGTGACGGCAATGAGCCGACAACTCAAGGTGATGATGTACCCAGGAACTAAGCGGCTTTTCTTGATCGAGCCCCGTTTCGGTCCCGATTATCAGAAGTCCAATCGCTGCCCTATCGGCCGATGTGAGTATCGACTCGGCGGTGTCTACCGCGAGGGTGACCGGATCCTCCCATGGCGCCAGAACGCCTCGCTCGTCCGTCAGCAGGCTGCTGCTGACATATTGCGGATCGAGACCACGCTGCTCGCACAGGCTTCGAATGTCCAGATAGGCAGAGGTCGGCCCGACCCCAATTTTTTCTATGCCAACCGCACCCTGCATTTTATGATTTCCTCCAAAATCTAGACCCTCATTTCGCAAGCGAAACCGAATCCGCACCGTCCACTGAGAGTTAAAACCAGATGTGGAGACGAATCCCGCCATGTCTCGATGGATTTATTTCTGCTCGACCTATTTGCAGCGCGGCTATGCGAATCAACCGCGATTAGTGGCGCAAGAATGCTTGTTATCATCCTGCAATGTGATTAACTAGACTCGAACGACGAGCGACTTTTTTTCCTGATAAAAACGCCGCCCGTTGATGTTGGTAAAGTCGAGGAGTCCTTGGTTGACGACAGTTGGCTGGTCGCACATTCAGGTTCCACGCGTCCTCAATTGGGACGGCCTCGAACAGTTCACTGCGGACGTCCAATCCGCCATCGCTCTACCCCATGCGTCGGGGATGGTTCTCGCTGGACGTGATGACGTTTTTTGTTTGGGCCTCGAAGTTGGCGGTTCCGATATATCCCACAGCTGGCGCGACGCGGCAGAACACTTCGCGGCGTTGCTGGAAATGATCCTTACAGCGCCGATGCCGACGATCGCCGCTGTCAACGGGCGTGCGGTCGGCGGCGGTGTAGGACTTGCAGCCTCATGCGACTGCGTAATTGCGGTGGAGACGGCGGTCTTCGCACTTCCCGAGCTTCTGCTCGGCTTCTTCCCCGCCATGGTGCTGCCGGTTTTGGAACGACGGGTAACATTGCAGCGAGTTCGACTTCGCGCACTTCTGGGCGAAGGTTTCTCTGCCGCTATCGCAGCGGGTGACGGCCTGGTTGACGAAGTGGTAAACCCAGCGACGTTGGACGTTTCTGTCCGGCGAGCCGCGCGCTCATTGGGTCGAGCGCGGCGTGAGACCGTCGCGGCGTGGCGGCGCTACAGCGTAGACGCGTCAGCGCTAGCTGCCAGACTGCACCAGGGCGCGGCAGATACCGCTGCCCGATTGCAAGATCCGGTTATTGCTCGCCGCCTCCGTAACTTTCAGGAAGAAGGGATCGCACCATGGCAGGACTGACGACCAATCATCATCGAGAGCCGACAGAAAGTAGGGCCTCATGACCGACTTGGTGCAATTTCGCAACGACGGCAATGAGATTCTGATCCTAGAGTTCAGAGATGTGCCGGGCCACAACGCCCTCACCGCGCACTCCGAGCGGCAATTGTTCGACGCGCTGTCCGCCGTGCGAAGGCATGCGGAGGTAAAAGTGGTCATCCTCACCGGGTTACCGGACGTATTCTGTTCTGGTGCGAGTCGTGAATCACTCGACGCGCTATTGAGTGGAGAACGGGCTCACCTCGATCTATTGCTACCCAGGGCGGTGCTTGAAATTCCAGTCCCGACGATCGCGGCAATGGAAGGCGCGGCCATCGGCGGTGGCTTTGCCTTCGGCCTGTGCGCCGACATGGTGTTGATGGCCGAGGAAAGCCGGTATGGCATGAATTTTGTTGATTATGGGCTAACACCCGGGATGGGAACCACCAAGGTACTGGAACACGTTCTTACGCCTGCGATAGCGCACGAGCTGATGTACACAGGGGAGTTTCGACGTGGCTGCGAGTTTCGCGGTTCGAGCGGCGTGAATGCGATTTTGCCTCGTAAACTCGTTATGGCACGTGCTTTGGACCTGGCTCGGCGTATCGCGGATAAGCCACGACCCACTTTGGAAACACTGAAAGCCGTGCTCAGCATTTCCCGCCGTCGCCTTTACGAAGAATGTAGAACCTTGGAGGCCTTGATGTTCTCCGTCTCGGCGGCCAAGGTCGACTTATCGGCCGTCGTTGCGACGAACTTCCCGGGCTAGTTGTCATGTTGACCACCTGGCATGGCAGAACTGTTCTTGTGACCGGAGGCACACGCGGAATCGGCCTCGCCTGCGGGCTCGCGTTCGGGAAACTTGGTGCGCGCGCCGTACTGACCCATAAGTGGGGCTCAGCAGACGAAACGACCATCTTCGAAGCCTTCGCCGCCGCCGACGCGCCGCGGCCGGAGATCATCGCTGCAGACGTGTCGTATCCCGCCGATACAGTGAGCCTGATGCAATCGCTGAAGTCGCTGTGCGACGGAATCGATGTCTTTATATCTAACGCGGCCGTCGCGCAGGTCGTGCAAGGAACGGAAGATTACCAGCGGCGAAACCTGATGAAAAGTATGGACTACACGACTTGGCCCCTGATCGACTACACATTTGCCATCAAGGATGCATTCGCCAAGTATCCCCGCTACGTCATTGCCATGTCCTCACTAGGACCTGACCAATACTTTTCGGGCTACGACTTTGTGGCGACATCGAAAGCGGCGCTGGAAACGCTGGCTAAATATCTGAGCCGGCGATTGAGACAGGAGGGGTGCCGTGTGAACATCCTTCGGGCGGGGCTTGTTTCTACGGATTCACTGGCGTCGGTGTTCGGGCAAGAGCGCGTGGCCGCCGCCCTGCAATTACGACCTGAATGCTTCGTCTCGCCGGACGACGTTGCGGGTGCCGCAGTTGGGCTGTGCTCCGGATGGATGGATGCCGTCAACGGCCAGACCATCACCGTTGATCGCGGCGCCAGTTTCACATTCGCTTCGGAGTTCGTGGGTTTCTGAAGAGGAACGTACAAAAGGAGTTTAATAATGGATCGGAATTTAGTTAAAGACGTCGTCATGAAACACATCAAGGCCAGTACGGATATGCAAGACGTTGATCCCAGCCGCTCGATGAAGGATTACGCCATTTCTAGCCTGGACATTGTCGAAATTGTGTCAATGACGATGCGGGAATTACGCGTAAAGGTGCCCCGATCAGACCTTATGAAGATCGGTACGATTGATGGTTTGATCGATGTTGTGCATCACGCTGCCGTCACGGCCCCGCCGCGCTAGACCGACTGAGCGCCCAATTGACGGAGCGTGGTGAGCAAAAGGGGCAGTTCCGCGGGGGAGCAGTCCGTTTTGAGTGCTCGATGGGGCAGCCACCGCCGGGTCAGCAGGTTGGTGAGAACGGATCGGGGACCCACCTCGATAAACACAGCATCGGGGGTGGCGGCTGCCTGTTCTTCAATGCATTGACGCCATAGGACCGGATTGTGCACGTGAGCCTCAAGCATGGCTCGAATGCCCGGCGCGTCCGCCACCGCGCTTTTACCACCGACATAATTCGAGATATAGGGCCGATGACCTCGCTGAAAATCGACCTTGGCCAGTTGCGGTGCGAACGCGGCGGCGACACCGGCAAATAAGCTAGTGTGCATCGGGATCTTATGCTCAATCACCGTCGCGGTTACGAAATACTCCTGCTCGAGGATTTCCAGCGCATCATCGACCGCGGCAGCCTCGCCCCCAATGACGTGCTGTGTCGGCGAATTTATATTTGCAATTTCGATTAAGCCCGATCGACTTGCCTTGCTGACAGCCGGCAAAAGCTCCTCCCGACGCAGAACCGACACAGCAGCCATTTTGCCGGCTGGGCCCTGGTCGTATATCTGCCCGCGCAGATCCACAAGACGAATGGCACTTTCGAGGCTGAAGGCCCCGATATCGACTAAATGATTATATTCTCCGAGGCTGAGGCCAAGCGACAACGCGGGTGTGATTCCTTCGCTTGCTAGCCAACTCGCTTGGATTGCATTTGCCAAGAAGACGCCAACCTGAATATCTTGGTTGGTATCAAAGCCTCCATCGGCTTTTGCGTAGTGAGCAAACAAATTGCGCCCGAGGACGTCACATGCAACCTCCAGAATCTGCCTTCCCCCCGCGTGGCGCTCTATCAACCGATCTAACATGCCGGGATAGCGGGAAGACTGGCCCGGAAACATGAAGATGATGACCATCTGGTTACTCCGCGAGTGGCTATCAAGAACGGCTTACGCGGCGCCCATGCATGCACTCAATAGGAGCCCACCCTCTAACTACCCGATGGCGTGTTGAATCCCGCCATAACGAGCCCATGCCCGGCGTTGACAATCGCGTAACCTGAGTAGCGGCCCATCCGTGCGATGGACACTGCACCTGCCTCATTTCTGATGAAATCGATCGCTCCACTTGTCGGCGGATCGAGAGCGTGGTGGGTACAATGCCGCGCATGCTCGATTTAGCCCAATCTCTTCATCGCATCTTCGGATTTACCGCCTTCCGGCCCGGCCAGGAGGCCGTCGTTAGGGATGCCCTCGCCGGCCGGGACGTCATTGCCCTGATGCCCACTGGCGGCGGAAAGTCGCTTTGTTTTCAGCTGCCGGCGCTGCTGCAGCCGGGTGTCAGCCTCGTGGTATCACCGTTGATCGCCCTCATGCAGGACCAAGTGCGGCTACTCGAGGACAACGGCATCGCTGCGACCTTCATCAACTCGTCGTTGTCCCGAGAAGAGATTCAGCAGCGGATTGCGGCGATGCTCCGTGGCACCTTTAAGCTGGTGTATCTGGCGCCTGAACGGCTGCTCATGCCGGATTTTCTCGCGGGCCCACTGGAGCAGCTTGCGGCAAAGCCAGGAATCAACGCCTTCGTCATCGATGAAGCGCACTGCGTGTCCGAATGGGGTCATGACTTCAGGCCCGAGTATCGTCAGCTGTCGATGCTTCGCCGACGCCATCCGCACGTTCCCGTGCTGGCCTTCACCGCCACCGCCACCTCGCGGGTACGTTCGGACATCATCGCGCAGCTGGCGTTAAGCGAACCCGCTGTGCACCTTTCGAGCTTCAACCGGCCCAATCTTTTCTATGAGGTCCATCAGAAGAACGCCGGAACCTATGCTGAGCTGCTGCGGCTCGTAAGAGGCGGCGGTTCCGGCATCGTTTATTGCCTGTCGCGCAAGCGCGTCGAGGAAATCTGCGAACGGCTGACGTCGGATGCTGTCGGCGCGCGGCCGTACCACGCCGGTTTGGATGCTGAGGCACGCCGCTCGAATCAGGAAGCCTTCATCCGCGACGATGTGCAGGTCATCGTTGCTACCGTCGCCTTCGGCATGGGCATCAACAAACCCGACGTACGCTGGGTGGTGCACTACGATCTGCCGCGCACCCTGGAGGGTTACTACCAGGAATCGGGACGGGCCGGACGGGATGGAGATCCTGCACGCTGCACGTTGTTCTACGGGCCGGCCGACATTCGAACTGCGGATTTTCTAATCCAGCAGAAGGTCGACCCTGACAGCGGTGAGCCCTTGGAAGACGAGCAGCGCGTCGCCCGGCAACAGCTGCGCCAGGTCTTGAACTACGCCGAGGCGACCGAATGCCGTCGCGCCATCCAGCTGCGTTACCTTGGCGAGGACTATGCACCGCCCTGCGGTACATGCGACAACTGCTGCGAGCCACGAAATCTCGAGGACCGGACCCTCGAAGCCAAGCAGCTGCTCTCCTGCGTGGCGCGCCTGGCGCAGCGTCGTGAGCGTTTCGGAGCGGCACACGTCATAGAGATACTGCGCGGCAGTCGCTCAGCGCGTGTGATTTCGCGCAGTCACGACGAGTTGAGCGTCCACGGCATCGGCAAGAACCACTCCACGCAGGAGTGGCGTGATCTCATCCGTGCGCTACTGCATCAGGGGCTCCTTGCGGAGACGCAAGATGGATACCCGGTGCTTATCCTCAACGCAGAAAGCTGGCGGGTGCTCAAGGAAGAACGCTCGGTGCAGGTAGCTCGTGCGGCACGGCCCGCTTCATCGGCGCGGCAGGAAAGAGCTTCGGCGGCAGGTGCCGCGCTCAGCAACGGGGACCGGACAGTATTCGAAGTGTTGCGTGCGCTGCGCAAACAGCTGGCGGACGAGCACGGGCTTCCCCCGTACGTGATCTTCCACGATGCGACTCTGCGCGAGATGGCCCAACGGCGCCCCGCGACGCTGCATGAGTTTTCGAGCATCCGCGGCATCGGTGAGGCGAAGCTTTCCCGTTATGGCGAATGCTTCATCGAGGCGATTCGACAAGCAACCTAGCTCCATCCAGTGGTGGTGCACGGCCGTCAAGCCATGCCAATATCAGCGCCTGGCCGATTCGATCTGCTGTTGCGCGGCGGTCGCTTCCAGGAAGTTCCGGTACCGAGCTTCCCATAAATTGGCGATCAGCTGGGCGTGAACCTGTTGCAATAGGGGCGGCGCCACGGCCAGGCGCTTCGTGCCATCATGCGCCGCACGGTTAAATATGTGAAACAAACGTCCGCAGGTGTTGAGGCAATTATTCACCAAGCCTCAAGGGGAATCTTGAATGGCGGGACCATCGACTCAGGGACATCGAACTCTTTTTTTGAAATTCTTGGCGGCATCAATGCTGGGGGCAATAGCCTGCGTCAGCTTCGGCGGTGCCGGCGGCGCAGCCGCGCCGGACGCGAATGCGGCATTCGATGTGCGGGTGCTCTATTGGAAGCGCAATTGCGGCGTGTCGCCAGTGACCGGCACCGTGCCCGTCCCGGTAACCGCGGGAACACTTCTGCTCTCCCGCAACGGCCGGACTCCCGCGCCCTTGACTCTGAGTACTAACATGGCCCAGGCCAACATCAGCGGTACCGGTCCCGTGCAAGCCACTCTCGTGCTCGAGACCCCGCGGATCAAAGTGGTCGAGGGTGCCAGCAACGCAGGCACCGAACGCATTCAGCTCGGCGAAGCCACCGTGGACAATGGGGTGGTGACGTTCGAGGTCCTGCACGACGATGTGGGCAACGGCCACGTCAATGTATTGCTGCAGCTTGAACGCGCCGCCATCGTCGCCGCCCAGGCCAGTCCTAAAGCCCTCGCGCAAGTCACGGCCCGCGTCTTTGACGGCGACATCGGCTCCCGACCGCAGCTCCACTTCGACTCTCCGCTGACGATCGAGGTGGGACAAGTCGATGGAGTGGATGCTCATTGGGAGCCGGACGCCATGGCGCACGAATACGGTCACTTCCTGCTGTGGTCGGTCGCACCCGATGACCCGGACGCCGGCCGTGCGCATCACATCGGCGAGTCGTATCCGAAGCGCCGCACTCTAGCCTGGACGGAAGGCTTCCCGGCCGCGTTCGCGGCCATCGCCAATCCGGCGGAAGGCGGGCAGCTGTACAAGAACTGTGAGCACTACCAGGGCCTGGCCGATCGACCCGCTCGCCCCGGACTAGTTTCTCGCGAAGCGGAACGCTACGCGCAATACAATGAAAGTCGCATCGGCGCCGCCGCGTATCAGCTGATCGATTACCTCGGCTCAGGCGTCGCGGGGCTCACGCGCCTGTTGACGGCATTGACTCATTATTCGCGCGACAAGCACGCTGTGTGGACGGCGCGCGATCTGCGTGACCTCGCGGTTGAGGAATTCGAAAAGTCCCCAGCCGATCATGCAGCCGTCGACAAGATTTTCATGGGACAGGGAATCTCGTGGCAACAGGGCTTCTCGGTCAGCATGGATGGCGGTACGGCCCTCGCAACGGTTGCTGACGCCGAGGTGGTACTGACCGTGACCGGCCCCGGCGGGTTTGATTGCCGTGTGAAGGCCGACGTCGACTCTCCGGAGCTGGTTGCGTTGTACGGTGGCCGGTTCACCATCGGCGTCAAAGCGGCCGACGGCGGTTTGCCTTGGTCGGGGGACGATGATTGTTATCTCGTCTCCGGCGACGGCAAGGTCGTCGATCGTGCGGAGTCCCATACCATGGGGATCGATCACGTCGACATCCCCTTCCCGTATCTGCCGAATCTTGCCCACTGGACAGGTCCTTTCGAGGTTCGAGCAAAATACGTTTGTGAGTATGATCCGCGCTCGGGACCGCGCCGCGAGTTCAAGTGTCCCACCCGAGTCACATTTCACACCGTCATCGGTAATCCATGGGTGCTCGCTTACGATCCGCAGCTCATGGCCAATATTCCGTTCACGCTGGAGCGCAACCGCGACATGCTGATCGCCCGCTTCACCGCGCAGGGCGATTGCAACTCCGGCGACGCTTGGACGGACTGCGGGTTCTAACGAGGCCCCTCCTTGACTGCTGAGCAAATGTGCAAATAGGCCAGAGGCACGGATGGTCCGCTGCCGCCATGGGGGGCGTCGGACGACGTCGAGGTGCAAACGCAGGGCTCAGTCGGCTTCACCAAGTTGAGGCATCCAACGCATTCCATCGGAGCCCGGCCGCGCCATGGGTGCACGATGTCGCACGATATCCTACGTCGTATCGCACGGTCGGTCCCTTTCGCTAGCCTTTCAGTTGCAATAGTTTCATTTGGAATACTGTGGCGGCAATTCGGGTAAACAATTGTGAAGAAATGGAGCGGCATTGAACCTGTTGATGTGAACCGAAAGAGCGGATTATCAAGGCTCCTCCCTTGTACTGAACCGAGGCTGCTAAACGGTAGTCGTTGGCCTTAATATTAAACACGACTCTGCCGCCTTTCAGGATGCTGGCCTTCGGGTGCGCTTGCTTAACATCTTGGGGTGATCTCCAATCGGCTTTCTCCGCAATCGTTTCGCCACGCGTCGTACTGTGATCTGGCGGCCTTAACGCCTTTGCTGCCCCGCTTGGCCGAAAAATAGCGCTCGACCACATCGGTTCCAATGGCTAGCATTTATCAATGTACTATCCCCGAATTCCCAAAAATGGAATCGCGCTTTCCATTTCTGGGAAATGCAGAAAATTTACCGATTTTAGGAGTGCCATGGGAACCTCCGACACTGGGAGCAGCATGATGAATCGATTCGCCCTCGCCGCAATTGCACTTGTAAGCCTGTCGGCGCCGGCGCTTGCCGAAACGACCTCGCTCACTCCTGACCTGGTCGAGTTCCGCGCTCTGTACAAGGAGCTGGTCGAAACCAATACCACGCTCTCCTCAGGCAGCTGTACTCTGGCGGCCGAGCGAATGGCCGCCCATCTGAAGGCGGCGGGATTTCGTGACTCCGACCTACACTTGTTCACAGCGCCTGACCATCCCAAGGAAGGCGGACTGGTCGCCATATTGATGGGGCGTGATCCGAAGGCTAGGCCCGTGTTGATGCTGGCACACTTGGATGTGGTCGAAGCGCGGCGCGAGGATTGGACCCGCGATCCGTTCGTCCTGGTCGAAGAAAACGGCTCCTTTTACGCTCGCGGAGCCGCCGATGACAAGTCCATGGCGGCGATCTGGGTCGATACCCTGGTGCGGTACAAGAAAGAGGGCTACCGGCCCAAGCACACTTTGAAGATGGCGCTGACCTGCGGTGAGGAGACCAGCGGTGCCTTTAATGGCGCAGAGTACTTGGCCGGCAACCAGCGCGATCTGATCGATGCGGCGTTCGCATTGAATGAGGGTGGCGGCGGCATGCTGGACCCGCAGGGAAAACCCGTCTTTCAGGGTATCCAGGTCGGGGAGAAGCTTTCGCAGAACTACACGCTCGAGGTTACCAACCCGGGCGGTCACAGCTCTCGTCCAGTACCGGAAAACGCCATCTATCACCTGGCGAATGCCCTGCTCCGCATCCAGGGGCATCCGTTTCCCGTGGAATTCAACGACACCACGCGCGACTACTTCACGCGATTGGGCCCCACCCGGACGCGTGAAGAGCAGACGGCGCTCGCCGCGCTGCTGAAGAATCCCGCCGATGAACCTGCGCGGGCGCTGCTGGAGCGCGATCCCGACATCAACGCAATCCTGCACACGAATTGCGTGGCGACGATGCTCGGCGCCGGCCACGCGACCAACGCCCTGCCACAGCGCGCGACCGCGAACGTGAATTGCCGGATTTTCCCAGGCACCAGCGCGGAAACGGTTCGTCAAACGCTCGACCAGGTGATCGCCGATGCGAGTGTCCATGTGTCACTGCGCGAAGTCCGCAACGCAGCCGCGCCGCCGCCGCCGCTCGATCCAAAGGTGTTGGGACCTGCCGAAAAACTGGCCGCGGAAATGTGGCCGGGAACGCCGCAGCTACGCCTGATGTCGGCCGGAGCAACGGACGGCGCATTCCTCACCCCTGTCGGTATTCCGACCTACGGCATCTCGGGCGATTTTGGAGATCCCGACGGCAACGGTGCGCACGGCCTCAACGAATACCTGCGCGTGAAGGTGATCTACGACAGCCGCAACTACCTCTACCGTCTGATGAAGATTTATGGAGACCAGTAAGCGGTTTTGCGACGCGTACAATCCTCGGCCCGCCTTCGAGCCGTCCGTTACGGCTTGGTCAGCCTCCCGGCTCACTCACCACGCCTATGGGTGTTGAGATCCATTTCAGTTCTGGCCGACTGACGAATTGAAATTTCAAGGAGGAGTTGGGTAAAAGGCGTCAACCCAAGGGTTAAACACGGCGCCGCCGACCTTCAGGTGTTCCGATGTATCCCGCGACCCTATGGTCAGCCCGTGCTGCTGTGCCGCGGCCGTCGGAGGCACCAAGGTGCGTAAGCGAGCCAGGCGTCCCGTGCGATCAGCCAGATCGCCGCGCATGTGGCTCCCACGAAAAACAAAGTCGCTCGACAGCGTGCCTCGTTTGCCTTTGTCGTGCGAAGGTTCGGTGGCGGGCGAAACGCCGCGGGATGTCAACCATAGCGAGAGCTTGCCGTTATGGGTAAGTACGGGATGACGAGTACGTACGTCCTAGGGATGTCGCGGAGTATGAAGCCAACCCGCTTCGCAACGGGCGAAACCATGACCTCAAGCCACTCAAGCGTGGCCCACGAGACGGCAATTCCCCTAATCGATCATGCAGCGCCGCAAACGCTCGGCACCAGCGCACCCATCGTGACGCTGTCCTCACTGGCATTGGCCGCTTGCGGCGGTGGCGGTCAATCGCCCTCCGCGATGGCTCCGTCCAAGCCAAGCGGCCTCACGGCAACAGGCGGCATCAGCCAAGTCACCCTCGCGTGGGCGTCGAGCGCGAGCGCGACCTCCTACACCATCAGCCGAGCCGCCACGAGCGCCGGACCGTTTTCCTCGGTTGGGACATCGGTCTCGACCTCATTCACCGATAGCAGCGTCACGAATGGCACCACCTATTATTATGTCGTGTCCGCATCGAACGCCGCGGGTTCGAGCGCCGAGTCAACGGCTGCTGCCGCATCGCCGGTCTCCTTGTCGCGAGTCCAAGCCGCGCGAGTGCTGGCGCAGGCGGCGTTCGGTGGCTCCGACGCGGATATCTTGGCGCTGCAGAAGCAGCCCACCGGCATTCAAGGCTGGCTTGCGCAACAGTTCGCGATACCGGTGAATTCATCCGGGCAGTTATCGAACGTGGCGTGGATGCAGGCCAACAACTTGATCTCGGTAAAGTTCGATACGGCCGGGGTTCAAAGCTCATTGTGGCGCAAGCTGATTTCAAGCCCCGATGTCCTGCGGCAGCGCATGATGCTGGCGCTCACGGATTTATTCGTGGTCAACACCGGGGCGACTCAACTGACGTACCGAGGCGCCGCGGCCGCTTACTATCTCGATCAACTGGAGGCCAACGCCTTTGGCAATTTCAAGGACCTGCTGATAGCCGTGTCGCATACCCCGGCCATGGGTCAATATCTGACGTTCCTGGGCAGCGTCAAAGCAAATCCCGTCACCGGCACCAGCCCCGATGAGAACTACGGTCGCGAGATCATGCAGCTCTTCACCATCGGCGTCACGCAGCTGAATCTTGACGGCACCGCCATCATAAATCCGAAAGACCCCAACGTCGCACTGGCTACGTACAGCCAGATCGACGTGCTCAATATGGCAAAGGTATTCACCGGCTGGAGATTGAATTCCGCGGCGACCGCCTACCTGGGCGCCTCGGCGGCCACCGACATGATCAATAGCCCGTCAGGATTCGACACCACCGAGAAGTTCGTGCTGGGGGAAACCATCGCGGCCGGCTTGGACGGCGAACAGACGCTTCAGGCCGCGATCGGCATTCTCATGCAGCATCCGAACATCGCGCCCTTCATCTCGCGACAGTTCATCCAGCGCCTGGTCACCAGCAATCCCTCGCCCGATTACGTATCGCGCGTCGCCACGGTGTTCCAGTCCACGACGGGCGACATGAAATCGATCATCACGGCAATCCTAACGGACCCCGAAGCCAGTTCCGAGCAGCAGTTGTCGAACCCTCAAGCGGGCAAATTACGCGAGCCTGTGGTGCGATTCATTCAATGGGCGCGCACCTTCTCATTGAATTTCTCGCCCGACGATGCCACCGCGTGGGCCACCATCGGGGATCTCTCCAACCCATCGACCAAGCTCGGGGAAAGCCCGCTGCAATCGCCGAACGTCTTCTTTTTCTTTCAACCCGGATTCATCCCTCCGCAGACGGCGCTGCAAACCAATGGCATCACCGCACCCGAGTTCGGCATCACCAACGAGAGTTCGGTCGCCGGCTACATGAATTTCATGAAGAACCTGATTGCCAACGGCATCGGCGGCGTGCCGGGGAACTACAGTGCCGTGCAGCCTTTGGTGAACCAGGGCGGAAATTCCGCGGCCTTACTCGCCGAACTCAATGTGTTGGTCGCAGCCGGCCAGATCTCTACAACAACGTTGAGCTTGATGCAAAATGCGCTTGACACGATAGACACGAGCACATCGACAGGGGCGAACAACCGGCTGTACGCCGCCCTGACACTCGTCATGTGCACTCCCGAATATCTCGTTCAGAAGTAAGGACACCCGCGTGACTAGGCCCGCATCGAGACGTGAATTTCTTAAAATGGCGGCCGCCCTGTCGGCTACGCGTTTTGCACCGCCGCTCGCGCTCAACTTAGCGGCGCTTGGTGAGAGCGCGGCAGCAGGCGCAACGGATTACAAGGCGTTGGTCTGTGTGTTCATGATCGGCGGCAACGACAATTTCAACACGCTGGTACCGTACGATGCCGCCAACTACGCGATCTACGCGCAGCAGCGACCCGCGATCGCAACGGCCATGAGCGCGTTGACGCCGACGCTGCTCGCGCCCGCCACGGCGCTTGCCGGCGGCGAGCAATTCGCACTGGCCCCGGCTTTGGCGCCGTTGCTGCCGCTCTTCAACGGCGGCCAAATGGCGGTGATGCTGAACATTGGGACGCTGGTCGATCCGATCGCATCGGCCGCAGCTTATGCCGCAGCGCCGGCGAGCAGCCTGCCGCCGCAATTGTTCTCGCATCTCGATCAACGCTCGTTCTATCAGGCCGAGGGACCGGTCGGCAATACCTCGGGCTGGGGCGGCCGGATTGCTGATATGTTTGCCGCGGGTAACGGCAACGCCTTGTTTACTTGCATCTCCCCCAACGGAGACAGCCTGTTCCTCACCGGACTCAGCACTGACACCTACTCGATCTCGCCGACCAGCGGCGCGATTCCGATTCAGAGCATCGTGCATCCCTTGTTCGGTTCCGCCGCGTGCCAGAACGTCATGAAGAGCTTGGTCACGGCGCAGCGCGCCGATGCCGACGGCAACCTCGCCAATCTGTTCGAAGCTACGTATGCCGATGTCGTAAGCCGCTCGCTACTGGGACAGCAAGTTTTGGGCGCGTCGCTGCCGGCGAGCACGATCACGACCTTTCCGGCGACCCAAGTGACAAATCTGTCGGCGCAACTGTCGATGGTGGCGCGGGTCATTGCCGCGAGAAATGCCTCCGGCATCGGTGCAAGACGCCAAGTGTTCATGGTCGGCGCCGGCAACTTCGACACTCACAATGCCGTCGTTACCACTCAACCGCCGCTGTTGTCCGATGTGGCCGCGTCGATGGCCGCGTTCTACGCGGAGATGAACGCACTGGGCGTGCAGAATAGCGTCACGAGCTTCACCGTGTCAGACTTCGGGCGAACCCTCAATTCCGATGGCGACGGCTCCGATCACGGTTGGGGCAGCGTGCACTTCGCCCTCGGCGGCGCGGTCAATGGTACCGAGTTTTATGGCACGCCACCCGTGCTGCCGCCCAGCTTGACGACGCCGGCGCCGCTTGACGTCGGCCGCGGACGGTTCGTTCCGACCATGGCTGTGGACCAGTTCGGCGCGACCTTG
This sequence comes from Gammaproteobacteria bacterium, assembly GCA_040002315.1. Lineage (GTDB taxonomy): Bacteria > Pseudomonadota > Gammaproteobacteria > Steroidobacterales > Steroidobacteraceae > Bog-1198. The sequence continues at coordinate 186 of JBDUEQ010000121.1, read as the reverse complement.
GGTACCTGGTTCGGCGTGAGCGATGCCAACTTGTTGACGATCTTCCCCAATCTCGCCAATTTTGACGCCGCCACGCGCAATCTCGGATTCATGCAAGCGCCAGGCGGATAGTGCACGTCTTGGTCGCGATAATTTGTCGCGGCAAGTGCGGCAGGTTTTCGACGCGTCAGCGCGGCGCTCGAGCGG
>JBDUEQ010000120.1:0-34612 GCA_040002315.1 Gammaproteobacteria bacterium | reverse complement strand
AAGGCAAGCGCGCCAAGATCGAACAGATCAACTTGGTCGGCAACACCAAGTTCAAGGAAAAGGACGTGCTCGGGACGTTCGAATTGAAAACGCCGAATTGGCTGTCCTGGTACAAGCAGGACGACCGCTATTCGCGCGAGTCGCTGCAGGGCGACTTGGAAAAACTGCGCTCCTACTACATGGATCGCGGCTACGCCAATTTTCAGATCGAGTCGACACAGGTCGCCATCGCTCCCGAAAAAGACGACATGTACATCACCGTGAACGTCAACGAAGGCGATGTATTCAAGGTATCGGAGATCAAGCTGGCCGGCACGATGGTCGTGCCCGAGGCGCAGCTGCGAAAACTGCTGCTGATTCAGCCCGGCGACACCTTTTCGCGCAAGGCCGTCACAACCTCGCAGGAACTGATGAGCTATCGCCTCGGCGCCGACGGCTATGCGTTTGCGAAGATCGATCCAGTGCCGACTCCGGACAACGAAAAGAAGACCGTCTCGCTGACGTTCTTCATCGAGCCCGGCAATCGCGTCTATGTGCGGCACATCAATTTCATCAATACCACGGCGATCAACGACGAGACCCTGCGCCGCGAGATGCGTCAGCTCGAGGGCGGATGGCTGTCGAATTCGGCGATCGAGCGCTCCAAGGAACGCCTGCAGCGTCTGCCGTACGTCGAGAAGGTGGAATTCGAAAACAAGCCGGTGCCGGGCAGTGCCGATCTGGTCGACGTGGACTACAACATCAAGGAGGGACTGCCGGGTCAATTCGGCGGCGGCATCGGCTACTCCGAGTCGCAGAAGTTCAGCCTGAACGGCAACTTCGTGCACAGTAATTTCATGGGCACGGGCGATCGCATCGCGTTGGAAATCAATGCCGGCAAGTACAGCAAGAGCTACGTCTTCTCGCATACCAATCCCTACACCACCATCGATGGCGTGGCGCGCACTGCCTCCCTCACCTACCGGGACATCACGCAGTTCGTGGCCGCCTCATCGGCGTTCTCGACCAAGCAGATCACCGGTGCCATGCAGTGGTCCTATCCCATTACCGAATACCAGTACCTGCAAGCCGGCGTGTCCGCCAACAAGAACACCCTGGTCGTCTCTCAAGGGTATAGCGCGCAGCAGGCCGTTGACTGGGTCAAGCAAAACGGCAATACCTTTCAGCGGCAGCTACAGGACACCAACGGCGACGGCGTGGTCAATTCCCTCGATAGTCCGTACACCGTGTACGGCACGGACTTCTACAACTACGAGCTGACGGTTGGCTGGAATTACGACGCCCGCAATCGCGCTTTGTTTGCCGACCGCGGGCTGCACCTGAGCGTTTCGGCCCGTTACGCCATACCGCCGAGCGACGTGCGCTACTATGCCACCAACTTCCAGTACCTGCAGTACGTGCCCATCTGGAGAAAATGGCTGTTGTCAGTCAATTCGCAAATCGACTTCGCGTCGGCGCTCGGCAGCACCACGGCATTGCCGCCATATCTCAATTACTTCGCGGGCGGTCCCGACAGCGTACGCGGCTATCGCGAGAGCCGCTTGGGACCCCGCGACAATATCGGTATCGGTAATCCATACGGCGGAAACTTCCGCGTCGTCAACCGGCTGGAGCTCATTTTCCCGGTGCCCGATAAATGGAAGAGTGCAGCCCGGGTGAGCTGGTTTTACGACCTCGGCAATGTGTTTCAGACCGGAAACAAGGTGCGATTCCTGGGGGTCGATGACATAACGCCGGTCAACTACCACTTCAATTATGATAATCTGAAGAGATCGACCGGGATCGCGGTGCAGTGGCTTGCGCCCTTGGGTCTGTTCCGTTTTTCATACGGCATCCCTTTGAATCCGTACCCCGGCGACACGGTAAGATTCAACGACGAAACAGAACGTTTTCAATTTTCCATCGGTCAGGCGTTTTGACCGTAAACTATTTGAGGTCTTAAAGATCAACATGTCGACTTTCAATCGCAGCATTGCGTTGATGAGCTTGTGCCTCGGCGCCGCCCTGTTTTCCGGCCAGGCGAGCGCGGAAATCAAGATTGGTGTGGTCAATTTCCAAAAGCTCTTGGAAGATGCGCCGCAGACCAAGACAGCGATGCAAGCGCTCGAGAATGAATTCGCGCCGCGGCGCCGCGAGTTGCTGACCATGCAGAATGACTTGAAGGCCCGCGACGAGAAATTGCAAAAAGAAGGCGCTGTGATGTCCGAATCGGATCGCGCCAAGGCGGAAAAGACCTTGCGTGACCAGCAGCGCGAGTTCTCGCGCAAGGCGGGCGAATTCCAGGACGATGCGTCGACGCGGCGCAATGAGGAAATCGGCAAGGTGCAGCGCTACCTGGTGACTGAGATCCAGGCGTACGGCAGTGCGCAGGGCTTTGATCTGGTTCTGGGCGAGGGAGTGTTCTTCGCCAAGGGGCCGCTCGATGTAACGGCCAATGTGCTGGCGGTGCTTGGCACCAAGCCCACGACTTTACCGGCATCACCGCCGGCGACCAAGCCTGCCGCGGGATCGACTGCGCCGCCCAAAACACCCGCCAAATAAGGGCGGACTGTTAGCCGGCGCATCGCACTTTAGGGGGGTGCGCAGGTGCAGGTAGAATTCAGCCTAGGGGAATTGGCGGTACGGTTCGGCCTCGGTCTGCACGGTGCGCCGGAGCTGCGAGTTACGCATGTCGCCACGCTATCGAACGCGGGGCCGGGCGCCATCAGCTTTCTGGCGAATCCGCGCTATCGCAAGCAGATGCAGGCAACCCGTGCGACCGCAGTCATGCTGGCGCCGGAGAACGCGGCAGATTGCCCGGTTGCCGCGCTAATCGATCCCAACCCCTACCTCGCGTACGCCCGCGTCGCGGCTCTGTTGCATCCTGAGCCTGAGTTCGCGGCAGGAATTCATCCGAGCGCGGTGGTGTCGGGAAGCGCGCGCATCGCGTCCTCAGCCGCCGTGGCGGCGCTTGCCGTGATCGAGGACGGTGCACAGATCGGCGAGCGGGTGCTGGTGGGACCCGGCTGCATCGTGCAGAGGGGAGCACAGGTGGGAGCCGATTCGCGCCTGAATGCACGGGTAAACTTGTACCCTGGGGTGCGGATCGGGCAGCGTTGTATTTTGCATGCGGGGGCGGTAATCGGCGCCGATGGTTTCGGGTTCGCGGCCGATGCGGGGACTTGGATCAAGGTGCCGCAGGTGGGCAGCGTGCGAATCGGCGATGATGTGGAGATCGGTGCGAACACCACGATCGATCGCGGTGCCATCGATGACACCGTGGTGGAGCATGGGGTGAAGCTGGACAATCAGATACAAGTGGGCCACAACGTGACCATTGGGGCGCATACCGCCGTCGCAGGATGCGTGGGGATTTCTGGTAGCACGACCATCGGTGAGCGGTGCATGATCGGCGGGGGAGTGGGTATCGCCGGTCATCTGACCATTGCGGACGATGTGGTGGTGACAGGTTGCAGCTTGGTGAGCGCCTCGATCAAGCACGCCGGCAGCTACTCGAGCGGCATGCCGACAGTGGAAACTCGAATGTGGCGGCGCATGGTGGCGCATTTAAGGCGCTTGGATGTTAAGGAGCGATGATGACTGAGCCGGAGAAGTTGGATATCGAAGCGATCATGCAGCAATTGCCGCATAGGTATCCTTTCTTGTTGGTGGATCGTGTTTTCGAATGCATCGCCGGCGAGCGTATCCACGCCCTGAAGAACGTGACGGTCAATGAACCGTTCTTTCCCGGCCATTTTCCACATCGGCCGGTGATGCCGGGCGTGATGATCATCGAGGCGCTGGCGCAGGCTGCGGGGATATTGGCATTCAAGACCGCCAAGGTCGTGCCCGACAAGGAGACGCGCTTCTATTTCGTCGCCATCGACAATGCTCGCTTTCGCAGGCCCGTCGAACCCGGCGATCAGCTGCAGCTCAAGGTCACGCTGAAGCGGGCATTCAAGGGAATCTGGAAATTTCATTGTTTGGCCGAAGTCGACGGCGCCGAGGTGGCCTCGGCAGAGATCATGGTGGCCCCGGAGACCAAGGTTCCCAAGGCGAAAGGAGTGCCGGGATGATCGACCCGCGCGCGGTGGTATCGCCGCATGCGCAGATCGCTGAGGACGTGCAGATCGGCCCGTTCACGGTCATCGGGGCGGACGTCGTCATCGGCGCCGGCACCTGGATCGGCCCGCACGTGGTGATCAATGGCCCGACGCGAATGGGCACCGGCAACAAGGTATTCCAATTCGCCTCCCTCGGCGAGGCGCCGCAGGACAAGAAATACAACGGCGAGCCGACGCGCTTGGAGATCGGCGACCGCAATGTGTTCCGCGAATCCGTCACCGTGAATCGCGGCACCACCCACGACAGGGGTGTCACGCACATCGGCAACGACAATCTGTTGATGGCCTATTCGCACGTCGCGCATGATTGCCACCTGGGCGACCAGATCGTGATGGCCAATTGCGCCACGCTCGGCGGTCACGTCGAAGTCGGCGATTGGGTAACCATGGGTGGCTTGTCGGCCGTGCATCAATTCACCAAGGTGGGCGCGCACTGTTTCATCGCGCACAATGCCGCTGTGACCCGCGATGTACCGCCCTATGTCATGACCGTCGGCCGGCCGGCGGTGCCGCACAGCGTCAATGCTGTGGGCTTGCAGCGCCGCGGTTTCACTGCGGGGCAGATCCTCAATATTCGCCGCGCGTACCGCGTGCTGTATCGCTCGGGCCTGAAACTGAAGGCTGCGATGGAGGAGCTCGAGAAGACGGCTGAGACCCAAGCGGAAATCCGGCCCTTTGTCGATTTCATCAAGCGCAGCGAACGCAGCATCGTCCGATAACGATGTCTGCGACTGCGACTGCGTCCGTGTCCGCGACTAGGTCCCCGCCGCGCGCATTGCGGGTGGGATTGGTCGCCGGCGAAGCCTCGGGCGACACCTTGGGCGCTGATCTCATTCACGCGTTGCGCCGCCAGGTGCCCGATGCGCAATTCTTCGGCATTGCCGGTCCGAAAATGCAGGGTGCCGGATGCGAGAGCTGGGAACCGGCTGAATCGCTCGCGGTGATGGGGCTGTTCGAGATCGTGCGCGACTTGCCGCGCCTGCTGCGCCTGCGTGCACGCATCCGTGCGCAGTTTCTGGACGCAATGCCGGATGTGTTCGTCGGCATCGATGCGCCGGAATTCAATTTGCGATTGGCACGCGATTTGCGCGCCGCCGGCATCCTTACCGTGCAATACGTGAGCCCGCAGGTCTGGGCTTGGCGCCAAGGACGCGCGCGCAGCATCCGCGAATCCGTGGAGCTGGTGTTGTGCCTGCTACCGTTCGAGAAGCGCTTCTACGACGAGCACGGCATGCGCGCCGAGTTCGTAGGACATCCGCTCGCCGATGCGATTCCGATGACGGTGGACCGTCAAGCTGCACGCGCTGCTCTCGGAGTGGAGCCGCACGCCCAGGTCGTAGGCTTGCTGCCGGGAAGCCGGCGCGGCGAGGTGGCGCGGCTGGCTGAGGAATTCGCCGCTACCGCGCGCTGGCTTGCCGCTCACCGCCCGGGCTTGGTATTCATCGCGCCAATGGCAAGCGCCGCGACCCGCCAGATCTTCGCACAGGCGCTGGCACGGCATGCGCCGGACCTCGACGCGCGGCTCATCGATGGGCAGGCCCAAACCGCGCTGATCGCCGCCGATGTGGTGCTGGTGGCTTCGGGAACCGCGAGCCTGGAGGCCGCGCTGTGCAAACGGCCGATGGTGGTTGTCTATCGCCTGGGGGCGATGACGGCCTGGATACTGCGCCGCCTGAAGCTGGTCAAATCCAAGTTTTTCGCACAACCGAATCTACTTGCGGATCGGCGCGTCGTCGGCGAGTATTTTCAAGATGAAATTGTCCCAGAGTCAATCGGAGCGGAGCTCTTGATGTGGCTAGACGATGCCGAACGGCGCCAAGAATTGGAACTCGAGTTCTCGCGCATTCATGCTGAGCTGCGCCGCGACGCCGGTACTCGCGCGGCGCTCGCCGTCCTCGCGCTGCTGGCGTCTCGCGGGCGCAACATGGCGCAAGCCTCATGACTCAGAGTGAATTTACGAGGCGCCGAGTAGCCGGGATCGATGAGGCGGGGCGCGGCCCATTAGCGGGGCCCGTGGTCGCCGCGGCGGTTATTCTGCGTCCGTGGCGCCCCATTCACGGGGTCGCGGATTCCAAGGTATTGAGCCCGCAGGAACGCTCGGCCTTGAGCGTGGTGATTCGCCGCGACGCACTGTGTTTCGGCATTGGCTGGGCGGACCGGGCTGAAATCGACGCCCTGAATATCCTGCAGGCTACTTTTCTCGCCATGCGCCGGGCCGTGCTCGCAATGCCCTTGACGCCCGATCACATATTGGTGGATGGCAATCAATTGCCGCAATTGGGCGGTTTGGGAAAACCCATCACGGCGCGCGCCATTGTCGGCGGCGATGCCACTCATCCGGCCATAAGCGCGGCCTCTATCCTGGCGAAAACAGCCAGAGATAGTTTTATGAATCATATGGATACGCTATATCCTTCATATTCTTTCGCGATTCATAAAGGCTACTGCACGAAGGCGCATCAGCAGCTTCTGGAACTGCACGGACCTTGTCCCTTGCATCGGCGAACTTTCGCACCGGTGCGCTTGGCCTTGAAGGCGGGCGCTTGAGGCAATTCGTTCACTTGCGATTGCACACCGAATATTCCCTGGTGGATGGGATTGTGCGGGTTCCAGATTTGATGGCCGCGGTGGCGGCCGCCGGCATGCCGGCGGTGGCGCTCACCGATCAAAGCAATTTGTTTGCAATGGTGAAGTTCTACAAGGAGGCACTGGCGGCCGGCGTCAAACCATTGATCGGCGTCGACGCGTGGATTCGCGAGGCGGGCGAGCGGGCTGCGCCGTCGCGTGTGGTATTCCTGTGCCAAAACCTCTTGGGATATCGGCACCTGACACAGCTGGTGACCCGATCTTTTCTCGAAGGGCAGCGGCGCGGCGCACCGATGCTGGAGCGCGCCTGGCTGCAAAGCGACATGTTGCAAGGCCTGATCGTTTTGTCGGGCGGCGCGGATGGCGATATCGGACAGGCGATCGCCCGCGGCCGCGACGATGAGGCGCTGCGCTGTCTCACCCGGTGGCAGGAGCTATGCGGTGATCGCTTCTATCTCGAGGTGCAGAGAACCGGCCGGGCCGGGGAAGGGATCCAGGCTGAAGCGGTGTTGGAGATGGCGCAGGAGCGGGGCGTCGCCGCGCTTGCCACCAACGATGTGCGATTTCTCACGCGCGCCGAGTTTGATGCGCACGAGGCGCGCGTGTGCATCCATGACGGTGCCCTGCTTGCCGACACGAGCCGGGCGCGCCGCTATTCGGAAGAGCAGTACTTGAAGTTACCTTCAGAAATGGCGGAGCTGTTTAAGGATGCGCCGGAACTGCTTGATAACACGGTGGAAGTTGCCAAGCGATGCTCACTGCAAATCCGCTTAGGGTCTTCCATGCTGCCAGCCTATCCAGTGCCCGTCGGCAGCGACACTGAGGGTTTTTTACGCGACGAGGCGGTGCGCGGACTCGGGGTGCGGTTGGGTGCGGCTGATGCACGCATGGAGGTGTATCGCGCACGCCTGGATTTGGAGCTCGGCGTCATTTGCTCCATGGGTTTCGCCGGATACTTCTTGATCGTGGCCGATTTCATCCGTTGGGCACGCGAGAACGGCGTGCCGGTGGGACCCGGCCGCGGCTCAGGCGCAGGCTCGCTGGTGGCCTATGCACTTGGCATCACCGATTTGGATCCGATCGAACACGATCTGCTGTTCGAGCGATTCTTGAATCCCGAACGCGTATCCATGCCGGATTTCGACGTCGACTTCTGTATGGAGGGTCGCGACCGGGTCATCGAGTACGTGGCCAAAAAGTACGGCCGGGAGCGGGTGTCGCAAATCATCACGTATGGCACCTTGGCGGCGAAGGCTGTGGTGCGCGATGTCGGCCGGGTCCTCGGACACAACTACGGCTATGTGGATAAGATTGCCAAGCTGATTCCCTTCGAGATCGGCATCACACTGGGTAAGGCGCTGGAACAAGAAGAGGAGCTAAAGCGTCTTTACGAAGGCGATACGGAGATCCGCGAACTCATCGACCTCGCGCGCAGCCTCGAGGGTCTTGCCCGCAACGCCGGCACGCATGCGGGCGGCGTGGTCATCGCCCCGTCGGTGCTGACCGACTTCACGCCGCTGTATTGCGAAGAGGGCAGCACCACGCCTGTAACGCAGTTCGACAAGGACGATGTCGAAGCCGCCGGCCTGGTGAAATTCGATTTCTTGGGACTGCGTACGCTGACCATCATCGATTGGGCGGTGCGCGACATCAACGCAGGCCGCGCGCGCTCAAACGAGACGCCGCTGCTGATCAGCGCTTTGCCGATGGACGATGCTGCGACGTACACGCTGCTGAAAAGCACGCGCACCACAGCCGTGTTCCAGCTCGAGTCGCGCGGCATGAAGGATCTGATCCGCCGCCTGCAGCCCGACCGTTTCGGCGACATCGTGGCCTTGGTCGCCCTGTTCCGGCCCGGTCCGCTGCAGTCGGGCATGGTCGAGGATTTCATTGCCCGCAAGCATGACACCAGCGGCGCCACCATCGACTACCTGCACCCGGATCTGAAGCCGGTGCTGGCGGCGACCTACGGCGTGATTCTCTATCAAGAGCAAGTCATGCAGATCGCGCAAATATTGGCCGGATATACGCTGGGCGGCGCGGATCTTCTGCGCCGCGCCATGGGCAAGAAGAAGGCCGAGGAAATGGCCAAGCAGCGCTCGGTATTCGTCATCGGCGCGGTGGCCCGCGGAGTGCGCGAGGCGCAGGCCACCCATATTTTCGACTTGATGGAAAAGTTTGCCGGCTACGGCTTCAACAAATCACACTCCGCGGCCTACGCGCTTTTGTCCTATCAGACCGCGTGGCTGAAGGCGCATTATCCGGCCGCATTCATGGCGGCGGTTCTGTCCTCGGACATGGACAAGACCGACAAGGTGGTGACGCTTATCGATGAATGCGCCGGCATGGGACTCGCCGTTCAGCCGCCGGACGTGAATGAATCGGTGTACGCATTTCATGTCTCGGGCGCGATGAGCATTCGCTATGGCATGGGCGCCATCAAGGGCGTCGGCGCTTCCGCCGTGGAAGCCATCATCGAGGAACGCACCGCCAACGGCGCGTACAAGAGCCTGCCGGATCTGTGCCGGCGCATCGATCTGCAGCGGGTGAATCGCCGGGTGTTCGATGCGTTGATTCGTTCAGGCAGCTTGGACCGCATTGGGCCCAATCGCGCCAGCCTGACCGCCGAGCTCGATCGGGCCATGCAGTTGGGAGAGCAGAATTCCCGCGCCATGAGCGTGGGGCAGGTGGATCTGTTCGGCTTGAGCGCGCCCAAGGACAATGCCGTGGCCGACTGGACCGAGGCGCAGCGCCTGGCGGGCGAGCGCGAAACCCTGGGCCTGTTTTTGAGCGGGCATCCCATCACGCCCTATGAGCCGGATTTGAAATTGCTGGGATGTGCGCCGCTAGCGGATGTCGTCAGCACGCCCAAGCCGTCCGCGCCGGTGGACGGTGCGCGCAGCTGGGCGGCCGGCAAGGCCGTGACCGTGGCGGGCCTGGTACTGGAGATTCGCCGGCGCCCGAATCGCGTGACCTTGATCTTGGACGATCGCAGCGCCCGGCTCGAGGTGAGCCTGTACGAAGAGACTTTCCAGCAACACCGCGACATCATCGTCAAGGACGCCATTCTGATCATCGACGGCACGTTGCGCTTCGATGACTTCATCGAGGCGTGGCGCCTGCAGGCAAAGTCGCTGATGGATATCGACCGGGCCCGCGAGCGTTTCGCGCGCCGCCTCTGGCTGCGCTGGCCGACCGATTTTGATGGTCCGCAGGGCATGAACCGCTTCGAGCAGATGCTGAAGCCCCACTTGCGCGGCCCCTGCGGCGTGAGCGTGGCGGTAAACCGGCCGGACTATACGGGGCGCCTCAATTTGGCGGACACTTGGTCGGTACGCCCGACCCGGGAACTGCTCGACAAGCTCTCGGCATTGGTCGGGCGCGATGGCTGGTATTTAGTGTATGGTCCACGCAGTGATGTTCGTGGCGAGGAAACGTCTTCATGGCGATGAATTTTCTGGAATTTGAACAGCCGATCGCGGAGCTCGAGGCGAAGATCGAGGAGCTGAAATTTCTAGGCAAGGACGAGAGTGTCAATATCTCCGAGGAGATCAAGCGGCTGCAGTCGAAGAGCCGCGCGCTCACCAACAGCATCTTCGCCAATCTCTCGCCATGGCAAATCACCCAGCTGGCACGTCACCCCCAGCGCCCCTATACCCTCGACTACGTCTCCATGATTTTTACCGATTGGCATGAGCTGCACGGCGACCGCATGTACAGCGACGATCTGGCTATCGTCGGCGGATTGGCGCGGCTCGAGGGAACGCCGGTGATGCTGATCGGGCACCAGAAGGGCCGCGACACCAAGGAGCGGGTGCGGCGCAACTACGGCATGCCCAAGCCCGAAGGCTATCGCAAGGCGCTGCGTCTGATGATGATGGCGGAACGGTTCCGAATTCCGGTCATTACCTTGATCGATACGCCGGGTGCGTATCCCGGCATCGGCTCGGAAGAGCGCGGCCAAAGCGAAGCCATCGCCCGCAACCTATTTGAGATGTCGAATTTGGCGGCGCCGGTGCTCAGCGTCGTCATCGGCGAGGGCGGATCCGGCGGCGCTCTTGCCATCGGCGTTTGTGACCGGCTGGTGATGCTGCAGTTCAGTGTGTATTCGGTCATTTCCCCGGAAAGCTGCGCTTCCATTCTATTCAAGAGCACCGAGAAAAAAGAAATCGCCGCCGACGCCATGGGCGGCACCGCGGAGCGGCTCAAGAAGTTCGGCTTGGTCGACGAAGTGCTGAAGGAGCCGCACGGCGGCGCGCATCGCGACCCGCAGGCCATGGCGGAATCCGTCAAACAAAGCATGCTCAAGCATTTGGCGGAGCTGAGAAATCAGCCGGTGACCCAATTGCTCGATGCGCGCCAAGCCCGGCTGCGCGGATTCGGTGCGTTTCGTGACGCATAGCGGATGCAGCGCGCGCCGCAAGGCGTGAGCTTCTCCGCCGCCTCCCTGCGCGCGGTCCTTACGGCCCATGCTCCTGTGCAGGCCACGGGTCTGGTGGTGTCCTTGAGCGGCGGCGCGGATTCCGCAAATCTATTGGCCGCCGCCGCGTCGCTGCAGGGAAGTTTTCGCGGCCTCAGCGTTCGCGCGGTGCATGTCGATCATGGCTTGCAAGCGGCTGCTGCCGCGTTTCGCGAAGCCTGTGCGTCGCTGTGCAAGTCCTGCGGCGTTCCCCTCACGGTATTGCCGCTCGTGCTACAGGTGCCGCAGGGTGCTTCAATCGAAGCGGCGGCGCGCGACGCACGCTATGCGGCGCTCGCGGCGGAGCTCAAGCCCGGTGAATGCCTTTTGACGGCCCATCACAGCGAGGACCAAGCACAAACTCTGCTGTTGCAGGCCCTGCGCGGAGCGGGCTTAAAGGGGCTCTCGGCCATGCCGCTGTGCCGCGCCTTGGGCCAAGGCTGGCACCTTCGTCCCGTGCTGGAAATTCCGCAGGACAGACTGTTAGGTCCAGGCGCGCACTTAAGCGGCGCGTGCGCCCCCGATCCCATGAACGAGGATGAGCGCTTCGACCGCAGTTATTTGCGCCGGCAGGTCTGGCCGTTGATCGAAGCGCGCTGGCCGGGAGCGGGTGCCACTCTGGCACGCGTCGCGCGGCATGCGGGTGAGGCGCAGGCACTGCTGGATGCGACGGCCGCGGCCGACGTGGGCAGGTTGCGCGACGGCGAGGCTTTATCGGTGCCCGGCCTGCGGGCGCTTGTTCCGCAGGCGAGAATAAATGCGCTGCGTTTCTGGCTGAGCGAGGGCGGCGTCGATGCGCCCTCCGCGGCTCGCTTGAGCGAGGCACTGCGGCAAATGCTCGACGCGCAAATCGATCGATTGCCGGCCGTCGCGTGGGGCAGCTACGTCTTGCGGCGCTATCGGCAGAGGATATTTCTGACGTCCGCTCATCCGCCGCAACTGCAGGGCCGGCACCTGTGGTCCACAGAGTCCGTCGTGCCGCTCGATCTGGGACCGAATTTGGGAGAATTGCGCTGGGTCGCGCAAGCGGGGGGTCTCGATTCGGCGCGTCTGCCGCCGACCTTGATGGTGCGCCGGCGTGTGGGAGGGGAAACCTTAAAGCCCGGGCCCGAAGCTCGAACGCAGACTTTGCAACATCTATGTCAGTCGCAAGGCGTACTGCCGTGGATGCGCGATGCGATGCCGCTGGTGTTTGCGGGAGACTCTTTGGTTGCGGCCGGCGACCTGTGGCTTGATGCGCGCCATCGGGTTGCCGCGGGCGCAGCGGGCATTGCGATCCGCTGGGCGAGGGCCCCTATTATGGTTTAGGAGCCCTTTCAGGATTGTCGCAGGACGCGTCTTCTGCTAACCTGAACTCCCGTCGAATTCCCATTATTCCTTTTTGGCTTTGGTTTGTGAGCGCGCTTATTTTTGCGCGAAGGCTGACCTTTAATCGGCGGTGGCTACATGACACGATTCGTTTTCGTCACCGGCGGCGTCGTTTCCTCGCTGGGCAAGGGCATTGCATCGGCTTCCCTCGGGGCCATCCTCGAGGCACGCGGCCTGAAAATCAGTATGGTGAAATTGGATCCCTACATCAATGTGGATCCCGGCACCATGAGCCCGTTCCAGCATGGCGAGGTTTTCGTCACCGCTGACGGTACCGAGGCTGATCTTGACCTAGGTCATTATGAGCGTTTCGTGCGCACGACCACGGGGCGCAACAGCAACTTCACCACGGGGCGCATTTACGAGCGCGTCATTGCCAAGGAGCGACGCGGCGACTATCTGGGCGCGACGGTGCAGGTGATCCCGCACATTACCGATGAGATCAAACATCGAATTCGCATGGGCGCCGGCGAGTCCGACGTTTGCATGGTGGAAATCGGCGGCACGGTCGGCGACATCGAGTCGTTGCCGTTTCTCGAGGCGATTCGCCAGATGGGGGTGGAGCTCGGGCGCAATCAAGTGCTGTACATGCATTTAACCCTGGTGCCCATCGTCGGAGGTTCTGGCGAGATCAAGACCAAGCCCACTCAACATTCGGTGAAGGAACTGCGCGGTATCGGGATCCAGCCGGACATTCTCTTGTGCCGCTGCGTGCAATCGCTGCCGGATGAGCAGCGTCGCAAGATCGCCTTGTTTACCAACGTCGAAGAGCGCGCCGTGATCTCCGGAGTCGACGCCGACGACATCTATAAAATTCCCGGGTTGTTGCATGAAGAGGGGCTGGACGACATCGTGGTCGACAAGCTGCGCTTGGATGTGCCTCCCACGGACCTGTCCGAATGGCGAGCAGTGGTGTCTGCCAAACAGAACCCCGAGGCCGTGGTCGAGATCGGCATGGTCGGCAAGTACGTGCAAATTCGCGACTCGTACATTTCACTCAATGAGGCGTTGATGCACGGCGGCATCAAGACTCGTACCCGCGTCAATATTCATTATTTCGAGTCGCAGGACATCGAGCGCCTGGGTCCCGCGGCGCTGCAGAACATGGATGCCATCCTGGTGCCTGGAGGCTTCGGCGATCGCGGCATCGAGGGCAAGATCCAGGCGATTCGTTTCGCGCGCGAGAACCGCATTCCCTACCTTGGCATATGTCTCGGCATGCAGCTCGCGATCATCGAGTACGCGCGCAATGTGCTGGCTTTGAACGGCGCGAACAGCACTGAGTTCGATCGCGCCACCAATCACCCGGTGATCGCCTTGATTACGGAGTGGCAGGATTTGGAGCGCGGCCAGCAAGTGCGCGACGAAAAGTCCGATTTGGGCGGCAGCATGCGTTTGGGCGCTCAGGAAGCGAGGCTCGTCTCCGGTTCCCTGGCGCACGGCATCTATGGCAAGGAATCGATCTTCGAGCGTCATCGGCATCGCTATGAGTTCAACAATCACTACATGGATGAATTGACGGCGGCGGGCCTGAGCTTTTCCGGATTCTCCGCTGACGGTCTGGTGGAGTTCATCGAATTGCGTTCGCATCCGTGGTTCGTGGCGAGCCAATTTCACCCCGAGTTCACCTCCACGCCGCGCGACGGACATCCATTGTTTGCCGGTTTCGTGCGCGCGGCCAGGCAGTTCCGGGCCGCCCTGCGGCCGGGGCGCGCGACGGCATGAAATTAGCCTCGTTCGAGGTCGGATCCGATCGTCCGTTTTTTCTGATCGCCGGTCCCTGCGTCATCGAAAGCGAGGGACTGGTGCTCGATGTTGCGGGACGATTGAAGGAAATGACCGACCGGCTCGGCATCCCGTTCATCTTCAAGGCGTCGTTCGACAAGGCAAACCGCTCCTCCCGCGCGAGTTTTCGCGGACCCGGCATCGATGCCGGGCTGAAGACCCTGTCGCGTGTGCGCGAGAGGATCGGCGTTCCGGTGCTCACCGACGTACATGAAGACACGCCGCTCAGCGAGGTGGCCGCCGTCGTCGATGTGCTGCAGACCCCGGCATTTCTCTGCCGGCAGACGAATTTCATCGTCGGCGTGTCGTCGCACGGCAAGCCCGTGAATATCAAGAAGGGGCAGTTTCTGTCGCCCTGGGAAATGCAGAACGTTGTCGACAAGGCGCGCTCCACCGGTAATTCGCAGATCATGGTGTGCGAGCGCGGCTTCTCCTTCGGCTACAACAATCTCGTATCGGACATGCGCTCGCTCGCCATCATGCGCGGCACCGGATGTCCGGTGGTATTCGACGCGACACACTCGGTGCAGTTGCCCGGCGGCAAGGGTGATGTGTCGGGCGGACAGCGTGAGTTTGTGCCGGTGCTGGCACGCGCCGCGGTGGCGGCGGGGGTCGCGGGAATTTTCATGGAGACGCATCCCGATCCGGCGCAGGCGCTGTCCGACGGACCGAATGCCTGGCCCTTGGACCGCATGGCCTCGCTGCTCGCCACGCTCAAGGAATTGGATAACGCAGTGAAGAAACAACCCTTCGAGGAAGCATTGTTATGAGTCGTATCGTCGATATTCGCGGCCGCCAGATCATCGACTCGCGAGGCAATCCGACCGTCGAAGCGGACGTGGTGCTGCATTCCGGAGTCATCGGCCGGGCGGCGGTTCCGTCCGGCGCCTCCACCGGCTCACGTGAGGCGGTGGAATTGCGCGATGGCGACGCGAAGGCATATGGCGGCAAGGGCGTGCTCAAGGCGGTCGCTCATATCAACGGCCCGCTGCGCGATTTGCTGTTGGGCTACGACGCTCAGGATCAAGGCGGGCTCGACGCGAAAATGCTCAAGGCGGACGGCACGGACTTCAAATCTCACTTGGGCGCGAATGCCATATTGGCCGTATCTCTGGCGGCGGCGCACGCGGCGGCGCGCGACAACGGCCTGCCGCTGTATCGGCACCTGGCCGGCGCCGCCACCGATCTCACTTTGCCCGTGCCCATGATGAACATCATCAACGGCGGTGCGCACGCCGACAACAGCGTCGACATTCAAGAATTCATGATCCTGCCCATCGGCGCGCCTTCTTTTTCAGAAGCGGTGCGCTACGGCGCCGAAGTTTTCCACGCTTTGAAGAAAGTGCTGCATGCGTCGGGCCTCAATACCGCGGTCGGCGATGAGGGCGGCTTCGCACCCGATCTGCCGTCGAATGAAGCCGCTTTGACCACGATATTGGAGGCCATCGACAAGGCCGGCTATCGCGCGGGCGAGGATATTTATCTGGGCCTCGATGTGGCGAGCACGGAGTTCTTCAAGGACGGCGTCTACACGCTCGAATCCGAGAATCGCCGCTTCAATGCAGCCGAGTTCAGCGATTACCTGGCGAATCTCGCCGCCAAGTACCCCATCGTGACCATTGAGGACGGCATGAGTGAAGGCGATTGGGATGGCTGGTCGATTCTCACCAAGAAGCTTGGCGCCACGGTGCAATTGGTGGGCGATGATCTATTCGTCACCAACACCAAGATTTTTGCCGAGGGCATTGCCAAGAAAATTGCCAACGCCATTCTCATCAAGCCGAATCAAATCGGCACGTTGACTGAGACCAGAGCGGCCATCGACATGGCCTACAAGGCCAAGTACGCAGCCGTGGTGTCGCACCGTTCGGGTGAGACCGAGGACTCGACCATTGCCGACATCGCGGCGGCCACCACCGCCACCCAGATCAAGAGCGGCTCCATGTCGCGCTCGGACCGAATTGCCAAGTACAACCAATTGCTGCGGATCGAGGGCGAGTTGGGGTCGAAGGCAGCCTACGCCGGCAAGCGCGCACTGTCGGTACCAATTTCTTAAGAGTTCATGCTAAGCTCCTGTCCCCATGAGGATTTTAGCTGCCGTCCTGGGTCTGACTTTGCTGCTGCTGCAATACCGGCTGTGGATCTCGGACCATGGAACACGTGAGGTTTCGCGGCTCCAGGCTGCCGTCGATGCACAGGCGTCGGCCAACCGCGAGCAAGCTGCGCGGAATCGGCAATTGGTTGCGGAAGTCACTGATCTCAAAGTGGGGTTGACCGCGCTCGAAGAGCGGGCCCGCAGCGAGTTGGGCATGGTCGGCAACAGCGAAACATTCTACCAAGTGGTGACGGCAGCTACTCAAGCACCGCCCGCACCCGCGACTCCCGTCACCGCTCGCGCAAATTGATGCCGCTCTCCAAAGAGCGGCGCATCTGGGCAATCGTTCCCGCTGCGGGCCGCGGCGCGCGCTTCGCGGCGGACGGCGACGCCTCGCCGCCCAAGCAATATGCAGCACTGCACGGCGCCACTGTGTTGGAGTGGTCGTTGCATGCATTGCTGGCTGAGCCGCGCGTATCCTCGGTGGTGGTGGCGCTGGCCGCGGATGATAGTCATTGGCCGAACGTCGCGGCGCGGCTCCAAAACCCCAAGCTGCAAACCACGATCGGCGGTGCCAATCGGCAGGACAGCGTGACGAACGGCCTTACGTACCTCGCGAATCAAGCGGCAGCGGATGATTGGGTGT
This sequence comes from Gammaproteobacteria bacterium, assembly GCA_040002315.1. Taxonomy (GTDB): domain Bacteria; phylum Pseudomonadota; class Gammaproteobacteria; order Steroidobacterales; family Steroidobacteraceae; genus Bog-1198. The sequence goes on along the minus strand of JBDUEQ010000120.1, from coordinate 17,570 downwards.
TGGTACACGACGCGGCTCGCCCCTGCTTTGGTTCATCCGACCTCAGTGCCTTGCTCGACGCGATCGGTGCAGGACACGCCGCGCGTGCCGGTCACGGCATGCCGAGCGGGGCGGGCGCGGTGCTTGCGGCGCCCATCGTCGACACCGTCAAACGAGATTTGGGCGGCAGCCTCGTCACGGTGGACCGCCAGGGGTTGTGGCGAGCGCTGACGCCGCAGGTATTTGCATTTGAGCAGCTGCGTCATGCGCTGAAAGAGGCCGCGCTCGCCGGCGTGCTGGTGACCGACGAAGCGCAGGCTATGGAACGAATCGGATTGCGAGCGACATTGGTGCAGGGCTCGCCGTTCAACGTCAAGGTTACGCGCGTCGAGGACCTGGTCACTGCCGCCAACATATTGAAGATGACGGAGGACAAACCGATGCGAGTCGGACAAGGTATCGACGTACACGCCTTCGGGCAGGGCGATCATGTCATGTTGGGCGGTGTGCGCATTGCGCATTCACACGGAGTGGTCGCGCACTCGGATGGCGATGTCGTCATTCATGCGCTCTGCGACGCCTTGCTGGGAGCGATGGGCGATGGCGACATCGGACAGCATTTCCCCGATAGTGACCCGCGTTATCGCGGCGCCGACAGCCGCGTGTTCCTGCGCGTGGTGGCGCAACGGATGCAGGCCGCAGGCCTGAAATTGATCAACGCCGATGTGACGGTGCTTGCCGAAGCCCCGCGGATCGCCACGTATCGCGGTGCGATGGCGGCAAATCTTGCCGCCGATCTTGGCGTGGCGGCACAGCTCATCAACGTCAAGGCCACTACTACGGAGCGGCTGGGATTCATCGGCCGGGGCGAAGGGCTGGCTGCGATGGCATCCGTGTTGCTGGGGGCTTAGCCGTGGCGGCAGCCTCCTAGTGCACGGCAGGCGCGCCGATGCTTGGGGAAACGCTGCCTTGCAGCCGCCACGGGCGCATGGCGAAGCGCTGTCGCCGGCGGATCTGAAGGCCGTTGCGGAAGATTTCCACGTCGAGGAACAGTTGTCGTTCGAGCCTTCAGGCAGCGGGCCTCACTGGCTGTTGCGGGTGGAGAAGCGCAGTGCCAACACCCGCTGGGTGAGCGCGCAGCTCGCCCGCATGGCGGGCGTACCGACCAGTGATGTCGGGTACGCCGGCCTCAAGGACAGGCATGCGGTAGCGGTGCAGTGGTTCAGCGTGCCCAGCCTTGCGACCACGGCCGAATTTTGGAATGGCGTGCGCACCACGGAATTCAAAGTGCTTGAAACGCGGGCGAATTCACGCAAGCTGCGGCGCGGCGCCCTGTCGGGCAACCGCTTTCGCATCCGCTTGCGCAACGTACTGTGGTCGCGTGAACAATTGGATTTGAAACTCGAGACCTTGCGCACCCGCGGTGCGCCGAATTATTTTGGGCCGCAGCGCTTCGGGCGCGACGGCTACAATCTCGATCGAGTGGCGGCGTGGGTGCACAGCGGCATGGCGCCGCGAGGCCGTGCGGAACGCAGTTTTACGCTCTCGGCCGCACGCTCCTTGGTATTCAACGCCGTGCTCGCGCGGCGGGTCGAGGCGGGCGATTGGTCGCAGCTCGCGGCCGGCGACCTGGCAATTCTCGATGGCAGCGGCAGTCACTTTTCCATCTCCAGCGTCGATGATGAATTGCGCCGCCGTTCGAGCGAGCTCGACATCCATCCGTCGGGGCCGCTGTGGGGCAGGGGGCAACCCGCGACTCAGGGACAGGCCTTGTTGCATGAGCTTAGCGTGGCGCGCGAATTCGCGCCGGTGACGGATTTACTGGCCGCACAGGGGCTGTCGCAGGAGCGGCGCGCGTTGCGATGCGCGGTCCGAGAGCTGTCCGCTGAGCGCGACGCCAGCACTCTGACCCTGAGCTTCCGGCTGAGCCGCGGCCAGTTTGCCACCGCGGTGCTGCGTGAGATCTGCGCGTTCGAGGAAGTTCCGGAACTTGATGCGGACGAGGACTGATTGGGCGCCGGGCTCCGGCCGGTTCACAGCACGTTGAATACGGCCTCGCGCCGGGCCAGACGCCCGCGCTGATCGGCGACCAGTAGCACCAGACGGTGGTGTCCCCGAGGCAGTTGGGCGCCCGTGACACGAACTCCCTGCGGTGAGACTGCGGCACGATCAGTAATCCGCTTGGTGATGTCCATGCTGACCAGCCCGATATAGCAGACGCGAAACGTTTCCGGCCGGATCGGCGAACTGCCGGCCTGGATGAACTTCAGGTCGAGATCGATGGGCGCGATCAAGGGCTTTTCGATCGTCGGTTCCGTGATTTTAATCTGTGGGTTGTCGGCATCGTTATTGGCCGTGGAGCTGCAGGTCGGTCTGCCGTTGTCCTCGCTGAAATCACGGGTTTTGAAATCCGTCGGTTCCGATGGGCCGACCGTGGTCCAACTCTGCGCCTCGCTCTCGGTGACGAGATCAAAAGTGCCTTTGGCGGGCGACTGCAGTGCGGCGGTCTGCGCTATGGCCGATCCAGCCGACAAGATGACCCCCGCCCCCAAGATTCGAATCCAATTCCTCATCGCTACCCCTCACTTAAGTGTTGGTAAATTCAGGTCCGAAGCAATACGTACATGGCGCCCGCACCACCGTCAATCGGACGCGCCGAGACGAAGGCCATGACGTCCGTGTGCCGGCGCAGCCAAAGGTTGACCGCGGCCTTGAGCACCGGGCCGCGCGCACCTGAACGATATCCCTTGCCGTGGATGATTCGCACGCAGCGGCAGCCAGCGTCACGGTTGCGTGCGATGAAATCGGCCAGGCGATCGCGCGCCGCCGATTGATTCAGCCCGTGCAAGTCCAATTCATCTTCGATCGGGAAGAGGCCGCGGCGCAGGCGGCGCATCACTTGGATGCGCACACCGGAACGCTGAAAGGACAGCGGCCCGTCGCCGGTAACGGCACCTGCGAGTGCGGTGCCTTCATCCGCAGGCAGGCCGCCGACCAAGGGCATTGTCTCGTCCAGGTCGTGCATCGCGGGCGGAGTGGCGTTGCGCGCAAGCGCGCGAGACTTGGGTTTCGCGAGCCCGCTCGGCTGTGGTGTCTGCAGCAGGGGCCGCACGTCACGGACCGCGGCGCGGAAAGCATTCGCATCGGATGCGGCGTGTTCCGCGGCGATGATATCGGTGGAGCGTCGCTTGACCATGAAGGGGACTCGATCGGCTATCGGGGGTTCCGGGGTTACAGTATAGTCCGCACGGCGGCACCCGCCAGCTTGGGCTAGGCTGTTAAATAGTTGTGAAAATCCTCCTTTCGAACGACGACGGCTACCGCGCCGAGGGTTTGATCGCGCTGGCGGCCGCAATCAGGCCGTTGGGCGCCGTGACCATCGTTGCTCCGGATCGCAATCGCAGCGGCGCAAGCAATTCCCTCACTCTCGATGTGCCGGTGCGCGCAGCGCGTTATGACACCGATGCCTATTACGTGAACGGCACGCCTACCGATTGCGTGCATCTGGCGATTTCCGGTCTTTTCGAGTTCGACCACGACATCGTCGTGTCGGGCGTCAACGACGGTGCCAATCTCGGCGATGACACTTTGTATTCCGGCACAGTTGCCGCCGCGGTCGAGGGCCGCTTTCTCGGCCTGCCCGCGATTGCCGTGTCGCTGTGCGTCGAGCCGGGCAGCCCGCGAAATTTTGCTGCGGCGGCGCGCGTCGCGGCGCAGCTGGTGCAACGCATGGCGCAGGATCGTTTGCAGGGACCGGAGGCCGGGCCCGTCATACTTAACGTCAATGTGCCCGACCTGCCCGACGGAGAACTGCGCGGGCTCAAGGCGACCCGACTCGGGAACCGCCATCGCAGCAAACCCATCGTCAAGACCAAGGATCCGCGAGGCCGCAATGTTTACTGGGTGGGAAACGCCGGCGCCGGTCAGGACGCCGGACCTGGCACGGATTTTCATGCCGTGGCCGAAGGCTTCGCGTCCGTTACTCCGTTGCAGATTGATTTGACGCGCCACGCGGCCCTGCCGGAACTGCACAAATGGCTCAAGCTTGAGTAACTTCATGGAAGGTCCGCGGCTCAGCGGTATCGGCATGACTTCGGCGCGCACCCGAGAGCGGCTGGTGCAGCGGCTGCAAGAACAGGGAATTACCGATCTTCGCGTGCTCGATCGGATTCGCAATGTGCCGCGGCACTTGTTCATGGACGAGGCGCTCGCCACTCGTGCCTACGAGGACACCGCATTGCCGATCGGATTCGGTCAAACCATCTCTCAGCCCTATGTGGTTGCGCGCATGACCGAGGCGCTGCTGCAGGCGGGCGAGGTGCGCAACGTTTTGGAGATCGGCACGGGCTGCGGCTATCAGACGGCCGTGCTATCGCCGCTGGTGGAGAAAATCTACACCATTGAGCGGATTGCGAGTCTTTTGGGACGCGCACGCCGGACGCTGCGGGAGCTGCGAATTCGCAACGTCAATTTCCGGCACGATGACGGCAGCATCGGCTGGGTGGCGCGCGCGCCGTACGACGGGATTTTGTTGACGGCGGCGCCGCACGCCGTTCCGCCCGCATTGTTCGAGCAGCTCGGCGTCGGCGGCCGCCTGATTGCACCGGTCGGTCCCGACGGCCGCCAAGAGCTGTACCGTTACACCAAGCGTGAAGCGCGGATCGATCGTGAGTCGCTCGGTCCCGTGAGTTTCGTGCCGCTGCTTTCGGGATTGCAGCGTTAGCAGCCCGCCGGACCCTGTTTCACGCACGCGACCGTGGCGCTTCTCGCACTCGATGTCTACTGTCGGGCTGTGCTGCGTGTTGTTGGCAGCATGCGCCAGCAGTGCCGTCGATGAACCGGAAAGCTATGTGGTGCGTCCGCAAGACACGCTCTACAGCATTGCCTGGCGGCACGATCTCGATTTTCGCGACTTGGCTCGCTGGAACAATATCGGCGCGGATTTTCATATCTCAGTCGGTCAGGTGTTGATATTGGGCGGACCTTCTCCTGCGGCGCCAAGCCAACGCGCCGAGGCAGCGGTGTCCGGCGGCTCGATGGCGCCCGCCGGCCCGGTGATTCGCCGCAACGACGTACGGCAGGGTGCAAGGCCCGCTGCACCCGCAGGCCGCGACCTCGGCAAATGGGTCTGGCCCACTGACCGTAGCGCCGCTCCTCGGCCAGTATCGGGCGGCGGCATTCTTTTGACGGGGCGACTAGGGCAGGATGTGCGCGCCGCGAACACCGGCCGCGTGGTGTATACCGGCAGCGGTCTGCTCGGTTATGGGAATTTAGTCATCATCAAACACGCAGACAGCCTGCTGTCCGCGTACGCTCACAATCGCGATATGCTGGTTCATGATGGTCAGGAAGTCGCCGCGGGGCAGGTGATTGCACACATGGGGCAGGGTGCGAAGCAGATACCGGTGCTATATTTTGAAATTCGGCACAACGGCAAGCCGGTTGATCCGCTGGCATTTCTTTCTAGGTAATGTGTATTCCAGGAATTATCTATAACCCTTTGATTAGTTTAATTTAACTATTCAACAATCGATTGCTTGCATGCTTGCGATCGCGCATTTCGTATGTTTTACTGTGTGCTGATCGAGAAAGTCTATTTGCGGGGCGCTGTAGGTTTACACGGGGTGAGAGGGATAAAACAGTAACAAGATCAATAAGAAAAAGAATAAATCTCGATACCGTATCGATCGTGGATTCCGTAAGCGCCCTGCCATTTTATTTTTGAGTTTCACACCATCAGCAATGCCACTACACGGCGCTGCTCAGCCACGAGTACGTTGAACGTGCGACAGGCCGCACCCGTATCCATCACCTCGACTCCGATGCCCGCCGTCAGGAACTGACTGCGAAAGGATGCCGCCGGAAAGATTTGCTGCGGTCCGGTACCAAGCAGTACGAGCTCCGGCTCGAGCGCAAGAATGCGCTTCGGATCGAGACCTGCCAGATCATTCATGTTGTGTATTTCGGGCAAGCGCAGCACCACCGTTGCGCTGACGATAACGGTCTCCCGATAGGTCTCATTGTTGATGCGCAGTTCCCCGGTTGCATAGGCGCGGATGAGGTGACCGGCGGAAGTCGAGTCCTGTGTGAAGCGCATGTGCGTAAGATACTGAAATTGACGCCGGAGCGTTCGTGTTCACCCATTACTTCCGTTTTGCCCGTCGCAGCATGGCCAGCCCGCGGCGTGCCCCTTTGCTGGAACGCTTGTTGGCGCGCGCCGATTCTTCCACCGCGGTGTCTGATTGGCGTGCCGACGCGTTTCGCGTCATCGCACCTACTACTGCGGTACTGCCCGGTGTGGGCGCCGTCGCCCTGTACGCTGAATTTGGCGCGCTGCACGGCGCCGCGGTCATTGTCGCAACACCGGTGCGTTATCTCGCCGAAATGAGCAATGTGCGGCTGACCGCGGACGGTATCCTGACACTGCGCCAAGGCGACGCCGACCTGCTGGCGGCCGACTTCAATCGAGTCTGGCATGACGCCGGCATCCGCATGGTCGCCGGACGACGCGCTGAATTATTTTGCATTGCTGATCAACCGCTGAATGTGTCGACTCACGATCCCAAGGATGTGCTTGCTCAACATATCGAAAAGTTTCTACCCGTCGGCGAGGACGCGCGGCGACTGCGGCAGCTCATGAGCGAAATTGAGATGTGGCTGTTCGAGCATGCCGTGAATCGCGCGCGGGTCGCGGCCGGAGCGGCTGCAATCAACGCTCTGTGGTTGTGGGGCGTTGGACCCGTGCTCAAGTCTCTGCCGCCGGTGATTGGCTGGGTTGCGGGCGATGACCTGTTCTTCAACGCGTTCGCGGGACCGCGCGACTCAACTGCGGCCGTCGCGGGGGTGGTGACGAGCGGCGCGGAGCCGGGCACAGATGCGTGGCGGGAGGTCGAATCAGAATGGATCGAAGGCTCGCTTGCGGCTTTGCGCTCCGGCCAGATTGGACGACTCGATCTGTCGGCGGGCAGCCGCTGCTTCAGCCTGAGCTCCGGCGCGATGCGCAGATTTTGGCGCCGCGGCAGGCCGTGGTGGGAGTCTTTCGCGTGACGTCGAGCGAGATCCGGCGGCGTGCACCGGCGCCGTCGGGCGGCTTCGGCGCGGATGTTCATCCGGTGCTCAGGCGCGTCTATGCCGCACGCGGCCTCAAGAGCAGTGAAGATCTGAATTTGTCGCTGGATCGGCTTCTGCCCGTCAGTTCGCTCGCAAGCGTGGATGCTGCGGCTCAATTGCTGTCTGCGCATCGCGCCGCGGGACGCGTGCTCGTCATCGGTGATTTTGACGCCGACGGCGCCACCAGCACGGCGCTGGTGGTGCGCGCACTGCGCGCCATGAGCTTTGCCCATGTCGACTTCCTGGTGCCCAATCGATTTCGTTTCGGTTATGGCCTCACGCCCGAAATAGTGGCATTGGCTGCGAGCCGTCGGCCCTCACTGATAGTTACGGTCGACAACGGGGTGTCGAGCGTGGCGGGGGTGGAGGCGGCGCGCGATTTGGGCATTCCCGTGCTGGTCACGGATCATCACTTGCCAGGTGCCGTGCTGCCGCGTGCCGAGGTCATCGTCAATCCGAACCTCGCAGGCGCGCGTTTCGCAAGCCCGGCCTTGGCCGGCGTAGGGGTGGCGTTCTATGTGATCGCCGCTCTCGCAAAAGCCATGGCGCTGGAAGATTTTCGGGTCGCGGAACTGCTCGACTTGGTGGCTCTCGGCACGGTCGCCGACGTCGTACCTCTGGACCGCAACAACCGCATATTGGTGGCGCAGGGATTGCGCCGCATTCGCGCGGGCCGTTGCGTGCCGGGTATTCGAGCGTTGCTTGATTCGGCCGGCCGGGATCATGAGCGGATCACCGCCGCCGATTTAGGTTTCGCGGTGGCGCCGCGCTTGAACGCCGCCGGCCGGCTCACCGACATGACCGTCGGCATTGCCTGTCTGTTGGCCGACGATGCCGTCGAAGCGCAGCGTCTGGCGGGCATGCTTGCCAAGCTCAACGACGAGCGGCGCGAAATCGAACGGCGCATGCAGCTCGAGGCGCTCGATATCAGTACGGGCGCGCGCTTCGATGACGCCGGCGGAGAAGCCCTTGGCCTGTGCCTGTACGATGACAGCTGGCATCAGGGAGTGGTGGGCTTGGTGGCCGGGAGGATCAAGGACCGGTTGCACCGCCCGGTCATCGCGTTCGCGCGCGCCGAAGATGGCTCGTTGCGCGGCTCGGGCCGCTCCGTCGCCGGCGTCAATATTCGTGACGCCCTCGACAGTATCGCAACCCGTCATCCGGGCCTCATCGAGAAGTTCGGCGGCCATGCCATGGCGGCCGGTATGAGCCTGCCCGAAGCGAACCTGGCGGTGTTCAGGTCCGCTTTCGCGGCCGAGATCGCCCTGCGCACCGACCAAGAATCGCTGGCCGGCGTCATTCACTCGGATGGCGCGCTGGACGGGGAGGAGCTGTGCCTCGCGACCGCGCACGTATTGCGCGGCGCCGGGCCTTGGGGGCAGGGCTTTCCGGAACCTGTTTTTGATGGCGAGTTCCGCATCGCCGACTCGCGCGTCGTCGGCGACAGGCATCTGAAAATGCGCCTCAAAGTGGCCGATGCCGCCGGCAGCGGCCTCATCGAAGCCATCGCTTTCGGCTACATCGGAGGCGGAACTGAGGACCCGCTGGTGCGCAGCGGCGCACGGATTCAACTCGCCTATCGGCTCGAGGTCAACGAGTATCGGGGCAACGAAAGCGTGCAATTGAATTGCCAGCAGATGCGCGCGCTGGGATGACGCGTGATGCGATGTGCTAGGATTCGAGCCCATGGAACTCAATCAAATCAAGCGATTCATCAAAGATCTCGAGGAGCGCACCGACTCTTTGAGGAGGTATCTTTGATTACGACAATAAGCACGAACGACTGCAGGAGGTAGAGCGCGAGCTCGAGCAGCCTGGCGTCTGGAACAATCCGGAACGAGCCCAGGAACTGGGCAAGGAGCGTGCTCAGCTGGAGCAGGTGGTCGGCGGCCTGGATCATCTCAAGCGCGCGTTGAGCGACGCTGCAGAGCTCTTGGAGCTGGCGGCCGACGAGGCAGACGCGGCGGCGACCGAGGAAATCGAGGCCGACGTCAACCGGCTGTCCCTCGAGGTCGAACAGCTGGAGTTCCAGCGCATGTTCCCGGGCAAGATGGACTCGCACAATGCGTTTCTCGATATTCAGGCCGGGGCGGGCGGCACGGAAGCACAGGATTGGGCCGCCATGCTGCTGCGCATGTATCTCAAGTGGGCCGACGGGCATGGCATCAAGACGGAAATTATCGATCAAAGCGACGGCGAAGTGGCCGGAATCAAGGGTGCAACCATTAACATGATCGGCCCCTACGCCTATGGTTGGCTGCGGACCGAGACGGGGGTGCACCGGCTGGTGCGCAAGTCGCCGTTCGACTCGGGCAATCGGCGGCACACGTCGTTTGCCTCGGTATTCGTCTCTCCGGAAGTGGACGATGACATCGATATCGAGATCAACCCCGCCGACTTGCGGACCGACGTATACCGGTCAAGCGGTGCCGGCGGACAGCATGTGAACAAAACGGAATCCGCCGTGCGAATCACGCACATCCCGAGCGGCATCGTGGTGGCCTGCCAGGGGGAGCGCAGCCAGCATAAGAATCGATCCACCGCGATGAAAATGTTGAAGGCTAAACTGTACGAGCTCGAGTTCAACAAGCGCAACGCTGCCGCCAAGGTTCTCGAGGATTCCAAATCCGACGTAAGCTGGGGCAATCAAATCCGCAGCTACGTGCTGGATCAGTCGCGGATCAAGGATCTGCGCACCGGCGTGGAAATCGGCAACACGACGGCAGTGCTCGATGGGGCGCTCGACGAATTCATGCAAGCCAGCCTGAAGCAGGGCCTATAGACCCAAACAAATGAGCGACGACGACGAGAACCATTTGATCGCGGAGCGGCGTGCAAAGCTCGCGAAACTGCGCGCGCGCGGCAACGCCTTTCCAAACGACTATCGCCGCGATGCGCTTGCCGCGGATATTTTGACGTCATATGGCGCCAAGAGCGCCGAGGCGCTCGACGCGGCGCTCATTCGGGTCAAGGTGGCAGGCCGGATGCGCGCCAAACGGGTCATGGGCAAAGCGAGCTTTGCCAAGCTCGAAGATTCGAGCGGCGCCATTCAAGTATTCCTGCAGAGCCAAGCGCTCGGCGAAGTCTACGACGACTTCAAGGGCTGGGACGTCGGCGATGTGGTCGGCGCCGAGGGCACATTGTTTCGCACCAAGACCGGCGAGTTGTCGGTGAGGGTGGAGCGTCTGATGCTGCTTACCAAGTCGCTGCGCCCGCTGCCCGACAAATGGCACGGCATTGCGGATACCGAATTGCGCTACCGGCGCCGCTATGTCGATTTGATCATGAATGAGGACAGCCGGCGGGTGTTCGAAACTCGCACGGCGATCGTGCGATATCTGCGCGCCTTCCTCGACGCACGTGGATTCTTGGAAGTGGAAACGCCGATGCTGCACCCGATCCCCGGCGGCGCCGCAGCGCGTCCTTTCAAGACTCATCACAACGCACTCGACGTGGGCATGTACCTGCGCATCGCTCCGGAACTGTATTTGAAGCGGCTTACCGTCGGCGGCTTCGAGCGCGTGTATGAGATCAATAGGAATTTCCGCAATGAAGGGGTGTCTACGCAGCACAACCCCGAGTTCACGATGCTCGAGCTGTATCAGGCATACGCGGACTACACGGATCTCATGGAGATGATCGAAACGCTGTTCCAAGGCCTCGCCGACAGCTTGCTGGGCTCGCGCAAACTGACCTATCAAGGTACGCTGATCGATCTATCGCAGCGCTTCGCGCGTAGGACCATCGAAGACATCATTCTGGCGAACAATCCAGACCTCGATCCCATGTCGCTGCGTGACGTGTCGTATTTGCACCGAGTCTGCGACCAGATGAAAATTCCCTACAAGGCCGCGGACGGCGCCGGCAAATTGCAAATCGAGATATTCGAGCGAACCGGCGAACACACTCTGGTGCAGCCGACTTTCGCCTATGCGTATCCCGCCGAGGTGTCGCCGCTGTCGCGGCGCAACGATGCGGATCCCTTCATCACTGATCGCTGGGAATTTTTCGTCGGCGGCCGCGAGCTTGCCAATGGATTCTCGGAACTCAACGATGCCGAGGACCAGGCGCAGCGCTTCAAGGATCAAGTGCAGCGCAAGGACGCCGGCGACGAGGAGGCCATGTATTACGACGCCGATTATGTGCGCGCGCTGGAGTACGGCATGCCGCCCACGGCAGGGCTGGGGCTCGGAGTCGACCGGCTGGTGATGCTGTACACGAATTCCCCTTCGATTCGAGATGTGTTGCTGTTCCCGCACCTGCGGCCCGAGTCTTGACCCCGGATACCTCGCACTGGCTCGCAGGATCTATGGCAACGAACTACCCGACGCCGCGCTAAATGCGTTTGCCGACTGGCACGACGGTTAAAGCGGGTAAGGCAGCGGCAGTTCCGACGCCGGGATGGCGACCGCGTCGCCTGCCGCGCTGATACTCGTTTCCGGGACGCCTGAATCGCGATCGGCGGCCGCGCCGCCGGCCTGCATATTGAGCACTGCCAATGCTTCGAAGCCGGAGCCGTTTCGAATCGCCTCCGCCAAGCGGCCGGTGCGACCGTCGGCCAAGCGCAGGGGCTGGCCTATACGCCAATCGCCGTCCGGTAATTGAAGCCGGTAAAGGCGCCGTTTGATGCGGCCGAGATGCTGGGTGCGGGCTATGATTTCCTGGCCCGTGTAGCAGCCCTTGCTGAAGCTGATGCCGTCGAGTAGATCGAGGTTCAGCATTTGCGCAACGAATGCTTCGCGAGTCGGGGCAAATATCTGGGGCAGGCCGCCGCGAATATCCGCAAGGCGCCAATCCTGTTCGATTCGATCCGCTGCGCAGGGCGCGCCGGCCAGCCCATGCGCCGCCAGTTTGTCCGCGGAGCCGATGACCCAAAAGCGGGTGGGGTCGTGGTTGACGGTAGCAACGCCGATTTCGTCGGTTTCCAGGTAGCTCGCGCTCGATTGCGGAACACCGATGCCGGCGGCATGAAGCAGCGATGCTCCGTGCTGGCCCGCCGCCTCGACATGCTCGCCGGCATCTTCGATTTTCACCTTTGCCCGCAGCAAGAATCTGCGCAGCCCCTGCACCGTCGGCGCGACCAGCTCCCGCGGCAGCAGGGCAATGACTCCGCTCGAATGCGGCAGCAAGTGCATGAGCGCCAACACTCGTCCCTGCGGGCTCGAGTAGGCGGCAAAGAGGCCGCGGCCCTCAGCAAGGCGGCGTGTGTCGTTGGAGATCTGACCCTGCAGAAAGCTCAAGGAATCCGATCCCGTAAATCGCACTACACCGAGATGCTGCAGGCGGCCCGATTGGGGAAATGCGTCGATGGCCATCGCCTATGTTAATGGGTACTGGTCCCATGAAATGGGTACTGCCGCCTCGATGTCAACCCTGCGCAAAACGGTGTTTTCTGGCAAACTTTCACTTGTGACGACGCATTCCGACGATCCGACCCAAATCAAGCCATCCAGCGAGCCCGCGTCGGCCGATCGCCCGGCCGCGGCAACGGCCCCCAAGGCCCGTGAAATAGGCGGGCGCGATGGCCCTGAGCCGACTCGATTTGGGGATTGGGAGCTTCGCGGCCGCTGTATCGACTTCTAACCATGCCCCGTCCCTTATCCTTCAGTCGCCAGGAGCGATGATGCCCGCACGCGACCGTCCGACTTCGCCTCATTTGCAAATCTATCGATGGCAAATAGGCAACAGCCTGTCGATTTTGCATCGTCTCACCGGTATCGCTCTGTCATTTGGCCTGCTCGCGCTTTGTTACTGGCTGATGGCGCTGGCCGGCGGCGAGCGATCATATGCTGTGGCGGCGAGGGAGTTCACAACCCCGCTGGGCCGCATCGTGCTCATCGCCTGGACCTTTGCATTTCTGCTCCACCTCTTGAACGGCGTACGCCATCTGTTTTGGGATGTGGGCAAGGGCTTCGAACGCACGCAGCGGCACGCCAGCGGCTGGTTCGCGGCGCTCGGGGCACTCGGTTTGACGCTGTGCATCTGGGTGTTCCTATGGCGCGCCGGATCATGAGTCTGCGCAGCCCCGTGGGACGCGTATTGGGATTGGGCTCGGCCAAAGACGGCACGGCCCATTGGTGGGCGCAAAGAGTGAGCGCCGTGGCGCTGATTCCGCTGACACTGTGGTTCACGATTTCCTTGTTGACGCTGCCGGCACTTGACTACGGCACGGTCCGAGCCTGGCTGTCTTTGCCCTTGAGCGCCTTGTTGGCCGTACTGCTGGCAGCGGTGCTGACGTATCACTCCTATCTGGGAATCACGGTCGTCATCGAAGATTACGTGCATTCGGTCGGCAGCAAATTGCTGTCGCTGTTGTTGCTGCGATTTCTGCACGTTCTGGTGGGCGGCGCGGGAATTTTTGCGATTTTGCGCGTCGCGTTCGGATCTTGAAGGACATGAGCGAATACAAATTTATTGACCACACCTACGATGTGGTCGTCGTCGGTGCCGGCGGCGCGGGATTGCGCGCAACCTTCGGCCTCGCCGAGGCCGGCTTGTCCACCGCCTGTCTGACCAAGGTATTCCCGACACGCAGTCATACTGTTGCGGCACAGGGCGGCATATCTGCGGCTCTCGGCAACATGGGCGCCGATGACTGGCGCTGGCATATGTACGACACCGTGAAGGGTTCCGACTGGCTCGGCGATCAAGACGCGATCGAGTTCATGTGCAAGGAGGCGCCGTCGGCGGTCATCGAACTCGAGCACTACGGCGTGCCGTTTTCCCGTACCGAGGACGGCCGGATTTACCAGCGGCCGTTCGGCGGGATGACCACACATTTCGGCAAGGGCATAGCACAGCGCACCTGCGCCGCGGCCGACCGCACCGGGCATGCCATGCTGCATACTCTGTATCAGCAATCGCTCAAGCATGAGGCGAGTTTCTTCATCGAGTACTTCGCGCTTGATCTCATCATGGAAAACGGCGAATGCCGCGGCGTCATCGCTCTCGACATGGCCGACGGCAGCTTGCATCGCTTTCGGGCGCATATGGTCATATTGGCAACCGGCGGCTATGGCCGGGCCTGGTTCACCTGCACCTCGGCGCACACCTGCACCGGCGACGGCGGTGGGATGGCGCTGCGCGCCGGACTGCCGTTGCAGGACATGGAGTTCGTACAATTCCACCCGACCGGCATCTACGGCGCCGGTTGTCTTATCACCGAAGGCTCGCGCGGCGAGGGCGGATATTTGACGAACTCTGCCGGCGAGAGGTTCATGGAGCGCTACGCCCCGAATGCCAAGGATCTGGCATCCCGCGATGTCGTCAGCCGCTCAATGACGGTGGAGATTCGCGAGGGCCGCGGCGTCGGACCGCTCAAGGACCACATCCAGCTGCATCTGGAGCACCTCGGACCCGCCGTCATCAAGGAGCGCTTGCCCGGCATCGCCGAGACCGCGCGAATATTCGCGGGAGTCGATGTCAATAAGGATCCGATACCCGTGCTGCCGACTGTGCACTACAACATGGGCGGCATTCCATGCAACGTGCACGGCGAGGTTGTGACGCGTGCGGGCGGTGCGGATACTTTGGTTCCGGGACTCATGGCGGTGGGCGAGGCGGCTTGCGTGTCCGTGCACGGCGCGAACCGCCTGGGATCCAACTCGCTGCTCGACTTGGTGGTATTCGGCCGGGAAGCGGCGCGGCAGTGTGCTCGGGTGGTGAAGGCGGACACGCCGCATCGCGCATTCAAGGCAGACGCCGGCGACATTGCGCTCGCGCGCCTGGACAAACTCAGGTTCGCCAAGGGTTCACAGCGCACGGCGGACGTGAGACTGCGGATGCAGCGAATCATGCAGAGCGATGCGACAGTGTTTCGAACCGGCGAATCCTTGAACGACGGCAAGCGCCGGCTCGCGGAAGTTGTCGCCGCCTTTGCCGATGTTGCGGTGACGGATCGTTCGCTCATTTGGAACACCGACTTGATCGAGACATTGGAACTCGACAACCTTCTGGGGCAAGCGGTCGCGACCATGCATTCAGCGGAGAATCGCAAGGAGAGCCGCGGCGCCCAGGCGCGCGAGGACTTTCCCGACCGCGACGATCAGAATTGGCTGAAGCATTCGCTGTGTTGGGTCTCGGACAAGGGTGAAACGCACTTCGACTATCGGCCCGTGCACCTCAACACCCTGACCGACGACGTGCAATCAATTCCACCCAAGGCGCGGACTTATTAGTCCCGCGGTATCCGGAGCATTTGATGGCAGAATTCTCGCTTCCCGCCAATTCCAAGGTTCGCAAGGACGGCCGCGTATTCAAGGCGCCGTCCGGCGCGAAAAATATCAGGATTTTCAAGATCTACCGCTTCGATCCGGAAAGCGCGGAAAATCCGCGCATGGACAGCTATGAACTCGACATGGACGCCTGTGGACCCATGGTGTTGGATGCGCTGATCAAGATCAAGAATGAAATCGATTCCACGTTGAGCTTCCGCCGCTCCTGCCGGGAGGGAATATGTGGGTCATGCGCGATGAATATCGACGGTAAGAATGGCCTTGCCTGCGTCAGCGCCTGCGCCGACGTCAAGCACGACATCAAGATATATCCGCTGCCGCACATGCCCGTCATCAAGGATTTGGTTCCCGATCTGACTAACTTCTATGCCCAGTACGCGTCCATCAAGCCCTGGCTGCAGACCCGTACGCCGGCGCCGCCCGACGGTGAGCGCCTGCAATCCAAGGATGACCAGGAAAAGGTGGATCGGCCCTCGGCGTGCATCCTGTGCGCCTGCTGTTCCACCAGCTGTCCCAGCTACTGGTGGAATAGCGACCGCTACTTGGGGCCGGCGGCGCTGCTGGCGGCCTATCGGTGGATTGTCGACAGCCGCGACGAGGCGGCCGGCGAGCGCCTCGACTACCTCGAGGATCCGTTTCGGCTGTATCGCTGCCATACCATCATGAATTGCACCGAGGCGTGCCCGAAGGATCTGAACCCCGCCAAAGCCATCGGCGAAATCAAACAGATGATGCTTCATCGCCGCCATTGATGAACGTGGTGCCGTCCTTGGTTGCGATCGATCCCGAGGAGTTGGGGAAGCTGCGCTGGCGCTGCCGACGCGGCATGAAGGAACTCGATGTTCTGCTGGAACGCTATATGGACGAACGTTTCTGCGGCGCGTCGCAGGCGGAGCAGCAGGCATTCAAGCGGCTGCTGGAGACTCAAGACCCCGTCCTTTACGGCTACTGCCTGGGTTCGGAGCCGCCGCCTCCGCAGTTTCTGGCTCTGATCGAGCGAATTACGTTACATTCATCCGCAGATCGAAACTCGCCGACCCGCCGCTAGCCTTGCCTGCCGCTGCTAGAATCCCGTCCTGTGCACAAAGTCACGTTTAATAGCGGTCGGTTGCGGAAATTGTCGAACTTTTCCGCCCTGAGTCGGTCTATCGCGACAGGCTGGGCTGTCGGCCCGCCGGTTTGGGATCAGGCATGAGTGTCGAAGAGAGTGATCTCAAACTGGTCGAGAGGGTCCAGCGCGGCGAGCGCGCGGCGTTCGATTTGTTGGTCCTTCGATACCAGCACAAGGTGCTGAAGCTGATCATGCGTTACGTGCACGATGCAACCGAGGCTGAAGACATTGCACAAGAGGCTTTCGTCAAAGCGTACCGTGCGCTGCAGTCGTTTCGCGGCGATAGCGCGTTCTATACCTGGCTGTATAGGATCGCGATCAACACCGCGAAGAACGCCCTGGTCGCCACGAAGCGCCGGCCGATGGATTACGATCTGGACCTGCAGGACCCCGAGCAATACGATTTGCATGCCCGACTGGCTGAATCCGAAACTCCGGAAGGCTTGCTGCTCACCGAAGAGATTCGCGACACGGTGAACCGGGCGATCGAGAACCTGCCGGAGGATCTTCGGACCGCGATCGTGTTGCGTGAGTTGGAAGGTTTGAGTTACGAGGACATTGCGCAAACCATGGATTGCCCGGTCGGTACCGTGCGCTCGCGAATCTTTCGGGCGCGCGAAGCAATAGATAAGAAGTTACGACCCATATTCGACGGCGGCCTTGGTCGGCCTGAGGACACATGAGCGAACAAATTCGTGAGCAAGTCTCGGCGTTTCTCGATGGAGAATTGCCCAACTCGGAAGCCGAATTACTGCTGAAGCGCCTCACTCGCGATGGCGAATTGCGCGAAAGCTTCGGCCGCTACGCCCTGATCGGCGAAGCGCTGCGCGGCGCAAGTCCTCTCATGGAGAAGGGCTTCGCCGGCCGCGTGAATTTTGCCATCGACGGCGAACCGATTCCGGCCAACGGCCAACTGTCGCTGGCTCGCGCCCCTCGCTGGTGGCGTCCGTTCGCCGGAGCCGCCGTGGCGGCCGGCGTCGCAGTCGTGGCGGTCGTCGCCCTGCAGCAGCGGGCGGATGCGCCCACGCTTCGGCAGGGTGCCGCACTGACCGCGCAGACTGCCGGCACCGTATCAGGCACGTTACCGGGTTCCTTACCGGGGTCTTTGCCGACGTCCTTACCCGCTCCGAACCTAG
>JBDUEQ010000119.1:0-64308 GCA_040002315.1 Gammaproteobacteria bacterium | reverse complement strand
AAGGCGGTCACGCTGATCGGCACGTCCTGCAGGCGCTCGCTGCGGCGAGTCGCGGTGACTACGACTTCTTCAAGAGCGCTACTCGAGGTATCGGCGTCACCGGCAGCCGCAGCCGGCGCCGCCGCGGACAGGGCCGGCCAGGCTAGTTGGCCCGCTACGGCCATCGGCCATAAGTATCGCTTGATCGTATTCGAACGCATTGCGCATCCCCTTCAATGTTGCCTTTTCCCCACATCCGAGACCGGTAATATTTGGTGCTTCTGGCATTTCCGTTGCGCAGAGAAGCCGGTCCGGCTGAGCCTAATGTATTACCTGCTCTAACGGGGGTTAAAGAATAGTAACTATCAATAAACTAGCGGCGAGCCGCAGGGCGCCGGCGCAGTAGCTCAGTTAGTCGTGCCAACCAGTTCCGCTACTTCGCGCGCGTCCGCGCGCTTCATGGGTCGGCCATCGACAGGGGAGTAAGGCGATTGGCGAATGCCATCGATGGGGAACACGGTGGCGTCGACGCTGCGGCCATGGGCCTCGAAACGCAGCGCCGGATAATTGATGCTGCGCTCGGCATCCATTTTCACGCGGCGTTCGTAGAATTCATGGGGGACGCCGATCTCGAGCAGCTTGATGGCGACCGACTCGGAAGCGTCGGCAAACAGGTGCAGATTGATGTCGCTGTAGGCCGTGGCCGTGCCGGTTAGCACTGAGCCTACCAGCCGCGGCTGGAACTCAGTCAGCATGCGCATGGTGTCCAAGGCGATGCGGCGCTGCTCTTTCAAGGTGTGATCATGTGAATCGCGCCCGAACAGCCGCTGGTGTTCGCGCAGCGCGGCCTCGATTTCGACGTTCTTCGGCAATACGGCGACATCGTTGACGCCCAGCCGATCCGCGGCCTTGCGCTTGGCCTGCAGGAAATCCTCGATGCCGTGCTCGGCCATGATCCGTGCCGCCTCTTGAGCGAGGGCGCGGCGTAAATCCTCTGCGCGCTGCGAAAACTTTTTGGGCATGGGCGTCTTTCTAGAATAGCGGTTTGTCGCCGACATTCATCGGATTCGACTGATTGGGTCCTTCGTAGAGCTCCGATTTGGGCAGATTTCCTTCGATGAATTTCTCCATGATGCCGTTGGGATTATCAGAACTCGCCAGCAGACCGGTGTCGGGCGAGATGCGCACGGTGACTATGCCGTCCGGCACGGGTACCCCATGCTTGGGGGCGCCGGCCAGGGCTTCGTGCATGAAATAAGTCCAGGCGGGAATTGCCGTGCGGCCGCCTTGTTCGCCTTCGCCCAGCGACCGATCCTGATCGAAACCCAGCCAGACGGTGGTCATCAGATCGCCGTTGAAGCCGTTGAACCAGGTGTCATGCGCATCGTTGGTCGTTCCGGTCTTGCCGGCGATGTCGTCGCGATTGAGCGAGCGTGCACGCACGCCTGTGCCGCGGCGTATCACGTCCTTCATCATATCGGCAAGCAGGTACGCAATCTGCGGCCGGATGATTTGCGGGGCCAGATTCTTCATGGGAATCAGGGTCTTACCGTCGTGCGGGGCAACGTCCACCGCTGCCGCGGCACGCCCCGCGAGCGGCGCCGCAGCCGCACCGCCGGGAAGCGCGCCGCGTTCGGCCGCCGGATCGGTGGCTTGATCGCATTCGGAACAGGCGAACGCGGGCGCGGCCTGCCGCAACACCTTGGCGTTGGCGTCCTCGATACGATCGATGAAGTAGGGGCTGACTTTAAAACCGCCGTTGGCAAAGGTGGCATAGCCGATCGCCACCTGTAGCGGGCTCAATTCGGCGGTGCCGAGCGCCAGAGTGAGGTCATTCGGCAATTGCGACTTGTCGAAGCCGAAGCGAGTCACGAAGTTCCAGGTGTAATCGCCGCCGATGGCGCGCATCAAGCGCACCGACACCAGATTGCGCGAATGCACCATGGCTTCCCGCAAGCGCATCGGCCCGGCGAAACTTCCCTCCATCTCCTTCGGCCGCCATGCCTGTTCGGTGCCGGTCTCGTCGATCACGATGGGCGCGTCCAAGATAATGCTGGCCGGGGTGTAGCCTTTGTCGAATGCCGCCGCATACACGAAGGGCTTGAAACCCGAGCCGGGTTGGCGCCTGGCCTGGGTTACGCGGTTGTACTTGCTCTGGAAGTAATCAAATCCGCCGACCAGGGCGACCACCGCTCCATCGCGCGGATCCACCGATACGAGGGCGCTCTGCGCCTCCGGCACCTGAACGAACAGCAGCGACTCGGCCGTGCGTCCCACCGTGTAGATCACATCGCCACGCGCGAGCACATCGGATGCCATGGTGGGTGCGCGATCCACCTTTTCCTCGGGCAATTCGCGCCTGGCCCAGGATAGCTTTTCCCAGGGCAGCGTCACCTCTCCCAAGTCCTTGACGTAGATTCTGGCGCTTTTCGCCTCGACCTTGAGCACCACGGCCGGCCGCAGGCCGCCGATGACCGAGAAATCCTCGAGCTGCTCATCCAACTCTTCGGGCGTGGTGAGCTTGGACGCGTCGACTTTGGCTGTCGCGCCGCGATAGCCATGGCGGCGATCGTATTCCAGGAGTCCGGTGCGCAGCGCCACCGTGGCGGCCGCTTCGAGGCGCGAGTCGATGGTGGTGAACACCTTGTAGCCGGCGGTATACACGGCGTCGCCGTACTTGGCCTGCATTTCGCTGCGCACCATTTCGGCTACGTATTGCGCGTCCACTTCGATCGAGGCGCCATGCAGCCGCGATTCCATGGGGGTGATCTTTGCCTCATCGTATTCGGCCTGCGTGATGTAGCCGAGCTCCAGCATCCTGCCCAGGACATGCGAGCGCCGCGTGGTCGCCGCTTCGGCATTGGCCACGGGATTGACCACTGAGGGGGCGGTTGGAATCCCCGCCAAAGTGGCCATTTCCGCCACGCTCAGTTGATCCAAGGTCTTGCCGAAATACACCTCTGCGGCGGCGCCAACGCCATAGGCGCGCTGCCCGAGGAAGATCTTGTTGACGTACAGGGAAAAGATCTCCTCCTTGGTGAATTCGGTCTCCATCAGCAGAGAAATGTAGATTTCGCTCATTTTGCGTTTCATGTCGCGCCGCGGCGTAAGGAACATGTCCCTGGCCACCTGCATGGTGATGGTGCTCGCTCCCTGACGAATGCCACCGGCTTTGAGGTTGGCGACTGCGGCGCGCAATATCCCTTGCCAATCAACACCATGGTGCCTGAAGAAGCGGTCGTCCTCGGTGGCCAGAAAGGCCTGAATCAGTCGTTTGGGGATTTGCTCATAGCTCACCGGGATGCGGCGTTGCTCGCCGATGGCGGCGATCAATTTACCGTCGCGGGTATAAACTCTGAGCGGAACCTGCAGCTGCACGTCCCGCAGACCCTCCACATCCGGGAGGGCGGGCTTCAAGTAAACATAAGCACAGACGTTGGCGAACGCAATTAACGCTATTGCGCAGACCAAGACCACGCAAATGCGAGAGATGAGAACTAGATAACGTTTAGCCACAGGAAACCGTTCTAACTTATTGCACTGGCGATATTGCGCAAGCATATTACCGCCGGTTACAGGGGCATACTCATCGAAAGATGAGGACGCAAAGCCACCGATCCGACAGTTTCAGGCAAGAGGTCCTGGGTGGCGGACAGCGGGGTTGCCAGACCAAGCTTAACCAATCGCCTAGTTAGAGCATAGGCGCAGAGGTCTGAACGGGTGAACGGGATGAAGAAAGCCTTGCTAGGCCACTATGGATTTGTCGTAGGTCCCACTTTGGGCGGCCACGGCTGTTCAGGGGTCATTACCGTGAGTAGCTTCACGTTCTATTTAACAGTTTCTTGCTAAGTTTGCGTGGGCTAAGTTAATCTCGTGCACCAGTTTCGACCCCCAAGGTACTGAGCGAAAAAGGAAAATAGACTGTGTGGTCGTTCGGCAAAAGATATCGTCCGCTATTGGGACTTGACATAACCACCTCATCGGTGAAGCTCATCGAGCTCACGATGTCGGGTGGCCAGTATCGCGTTGAGTCGTATGCAGCGGAACCTACGCCGCACAACGCCATCAACGAAAAAGCGATTGTCGACGCGGAAGCGGTCGGCGAAGCAATCAGACGCGCGGTGAAACGCTCCGGCGCGAAGAGCCGGCTCGCGGCCATCGCGATCTCGGGCGATGCCGCGATCACGAAAGTAATTCAAATGCCGAAAAATCTCGGCGACAGCGAACTCGAAGGTCAGGTCGAGATGCAGGCGGACCAGTACATTCCCTTCCCGATGGAAGAAGTCAGCTACGATTATCAAGTCGTGGGCCCATCCGAGAAGGATCCGGAAATGATGGACGTGCTGTTGGTCGCGACGCGCACCGAGAACGTCGAGCAGCGTCAGGCGGCGGTGCAGGCCTCGGGCCTCACCGCGCAGCTGGTCGACGTCGAAGCTTTCGCCTTGGAAAATGCCTGCGCACTGATGCGTCACCAGATGCCGGACGGCGGGATGGACCGCACCATCGCGGTGGTGGATTTCGGCGCCAGCAGCACCACCTTCAGCGTGCTGCGCGACATGCGGGTCATCTATACCCGCGACTTCGCGTTCGGCGGGCAGCAACTCACCGAAGAAATCATGCGCACCTACGGACTCTCCATGGAAGAGGCCGGCCGCGCCAAGAAAGAAGGCGGCCTGCCGAGCAACTATCAACCCGAGGTGCTCGATCCTTTCATCGACGACATGACGCAGCAGGTCAGCCGTTCGCTGCAGTTTTATTTGGCGTCCGGCAGCGGTCGTTCACAGCCCGATCAAATATTGATCTGCGGTGGCTGCGCCAACATACCCGGTGTTGCAGAGGTGATCTCCAGCCGCGTCGGAGTGCCGGCGGACAAAGGCGATCCGCTCGGCAATATGAAGGTGTCGTCCAAGGCCAAAGCCCAAGCAGTGGCGCGCGACGCCACGGCATTACTCACAGCCTGCGGCCTCGCGCTGCGAAGCTTCGACTAAAGAGCAGCCATGCCGCGTATCAATCTACTTCCCTGGCGCGAACAAGAACGCAAAGTCCGACGCCGCGAATTCATGGTAGCCGCGGGCGGCGCCGTAATTGCATCCATTGTGTTGATCGGCGTCGGCAAGCTCCTGTACACGGGCTGGACCGATTCGCAGGTCGAGAGAAACAATATCCTGAGGAAGGAAATCGCTAAAGTCGACGCGCAAATCGCCGACATCCAGGATCTGCAGAACCGCAAGCAGCGGCTGCTTGCGCGCATGGAAATCATCGAGAAACTGCAGCGCAAGCGTCCAGAAATCGTGCACCTGTTCGACGAGATCGTCAAAACGGTTCCCGAGGGCGTTTACCTGACGGAGATCAAGCAGACCGGCAACAAGCTCGAGATCCACGGCATTGCGCAATCAAGCACGCGCGTGTCCACTTTCATGCGCAATATCGACTCCTCGGTGTGGATGGATAACCCGGTGCTGCTGGTGGTCGAGTCCGCCAAGGACTCGGCGACGGGCGGCTCGAATTTCACGCTTACCAGCGATGTGGTCGGCGTGGACCTCGAAAGCGGTGGCGAAACAACGGTGAAGAAGGTTGCGGCGAAATGAATTTTTTCGATCAACTACGGACCCTTGATCCGCGCGATGTCGGCCGCTGGCCCCTGCCGGTGCGCGGGTTCTTTATTGCGATGATATTCGCGGTTTGCGCGGCCTTCGGCTGGTACATGTTCGTCTGGAACGATGATCGCCCATTGCTGCAAAAAGCCGAAGCGGACGAGGTCGATCTGCGCAAGCAATTCGAGAGCAAGCAACAGCAGGCCGCGAACCTCGATACCTACAAGCTGCAGCTCGCGGAAATGGAGCGCAGTTTCGGCGCCATGCTGCGGCAATTGCCGGGCAAGACTGAGGTGCCCAATCTTTTGGTGGATATTTCGCAAACCGGGCTGGCCGCCGGACTGCAGGAAAAGCTGTTCCAACCCGGCAGCGAGAAAGGCAACGGCTTTTACGCCGAACTGCCGATCAAGATCAAATTGGTGGGCAGCTACCACGACTTCGGGAATTTTGTCAGCGGCATTGCGGCTTTGCCGCGCATCGTGACCCTGCACGACATTCAGATCTCGCCTGTCGACGCCAAGGGCAGCTACGACAATTTGACCATGGACGTGACGGCCAAGACCTACCGCTACATCGAAGACGAGGGCGCCGCGCACCCGGCGAAGAAAAAGAACGGAGGCGCGACGTGAGAAATACACGCAATGCGGGCATCATGGCCGCTGCCGTCGCCGGCATGATCGCCGCGGGCTGCTCCGGCGGCCAATCGGACCTGCAGAACTGGATCGCCGCCACCAAGAAAAAGCCCGCCGGACGCATTCAGGCGCTGCCGGAAGTGAAACCTTACGAAACCTACGTGTACAGCGCGGCGAAGCTGCGTTCGCCCTTCCAGCCGCAGGGCACTGTCGGCGTCAACGGCCAGTCCTTGCGCCCGAGTTCGCGGCGCAACCGCGAGTTTCTCGAAGGCTTCTCGCTCGACACCCTGAAAATGGTCGGAACCTTCAAGGTGGGCAGCAGTTTTTATGGGCTGGTGCAATCCAAGGATGGCCTGGTGCACAAGATTCAGCCCGGCAATTATCTCGGACAGAACGATGGCAAGGTGACTGAAATTTCCGGCGGAAAAATTAGCCTCGTCGAGATCATTCCGGATGGTCTGGGCGGCTATATTGAGCGACCGGCCTCATTGGCACTGTCTAATTGAGGTCTTCAGGGAGTAAAGCATGATTAGATTTAAGATACGAACGGCGATGATCGGCGCGATGGCGCTACTCGCCTTGGGCGCGGTCAACCTCACGGCGCTGGCCGCGGATCCGCTCAAGCTCGAGTCAATCGACGTTCAGACCTCGGGTCAACAAGTGCAGCTCAAACTGCATATGAGCGGCCCTGCTCCCGAGCCGTTGCCGTTCACCATCGACAAGCCGGCGCGCATTGCGTTCGACCTGCCGAACACGACGCTAGCCGTGGCGTCGCGGCGCATCGATGTGCGCTCCGGCGGCGTCGATACCGTGCTTGCCGCCGAAGCCAACGGCCGCACGCGCGTGGTCGTGAATGTGGATAGTTTGATGCCGTACACGACCAAGGTCGACGGTAATACCATCATCGTCACGCTTGGCAATCAGCCGGGTGAGGCGGCCAAGCAGGCCGTAGCGCGCGCCGGCTCCGGTGCAGGCGCTGCCACCGCCGAACGTGCCATTCGCACCATTGATTTCAGGCGCGGTGCCGACGGCACCGGCCGGGTGATCGTGCAGCTGACAGATCCGCGCACGCCCGTCAACGTGCGTCAGGAAGGCAATCAAGTCGTCGTGGATTTCGCCGGCACGCTAATGCCCAAGAATCTGATGCGCCGCTACGATGTGATGGATTTCGCAACGCCGGTGCAGTCCGTCGATGCGCTGCGGGTCGAGGGCAGCTCGCGCCTGGTGATCACCGCGCAGGGCGATTTCGAGCAGCTGGCCTATCAATCCGACAATCAGTACACCATTGAAATCAAGCCGTCGCAGAAGCGGGCCAACGCCGAGGAAAAGAAAGAATATACCGGCGAACGTCTGACGTTGAATTTCCAGGACATCGACGTGCGCTCGGTATTGCAGCTGCTGGCGGACACCAGCGGCCAGAATATCGTGGTCAGCGACTCGGTGACCGGCAATCTCACTCTGCGGCTGCAAAACGTGCCTTGGGATCAGGCCCTCGATATCGTGCTGCGCACCAAGGGTCTCGATAAGCGCCGGCAGGACAATGTCATCATCATCGGCCCGACAGCGGAACTCGCTTCGCGGGAGAAGGCCGAGCTGGCCGCACGCAAGGAAGTGCAGGATCTCTCACCGGTGCACACGGAATTCCTGCAAGTGAATTACGCCAAGGTCTCAGACCTCGCGAAGCTGATCAAGCCCAGTGGCGGCGCCGGTGCCACCAACTCCATGCTGTCGACCCGCGGCACACTGTCCATCGACGAGCGAACCAACACCCTGCTGGTGCAGGATACGGCGGACAAGCTGTCCGACATCAGGCGCCTGGTGCAAACCCTGGACGTGCCGGTCAAACAGGTATTGATCGAAGCGCGCATCGTGATCGTGAGCGATACCTTTGAGCGCGACTTGGGCGCCAAGCTCGGCATCACCGGCTTTACGACTGCCGGACCCGGAAGTCTCATTTCCGTCACCGGCAACGGCGCCGGCGCCGACACCATGGTTCAGTCCGCAATCAAAAATTTGGCGGGCGGCACGGTGCGGCCGGTCGCAACGCCGATTCTCGACAATCGCTACCAGGTCAACGTACCTGCCGCGCATACCAACGGCAGCATCGGTCTGTCGGTGCTGGGCGGCAGCCACCTCATCGATCTGGAGCTGTCGGCCGCGCAGAACGAAGGGAAGAGCGAGACCATTTCTTCGCCGCGCGTCATCACGGCGAACCAGAAACAAGCCACCATCATGCAGGGTGTCGAGATTCCCTATCAGGAATCGGCCTCCAGCGGCGCCACGACCACCCAGTTCAAGAACGCCGTGCTGTCATTGAAGGTGACGCCGCTGATCACGCCGGATAACCGGGTGATCCTCGATCTCGACGTGGCGGACGACTCGGTCGGCCAGCAGGTGACCAGTGCCACGGGCGGCACCGTTCCGTCGATCGACACCCGTGAAATCATCACTCAGGTGCTGGTGAACGACGGGCAGACCGTGGTTCTCGGCGGTATTCTCGACACCACTAAATCGCTGTCCGCCAACAAGGTACCGTTCTTAGCCGATATCCCGGTGCTGGGCAATCTCTTCAAGAGCACGACGAGAATCAACAATAAGACAGAATTGCTGATTTTCATCACGCCGAAGATCCTGCGGGAGGGATCGAACCTTTATTGATTAGTTTGGGCAGCTAGTCGAAAAAGCCGCCTTCGAGGCGGCTTTTTTATTCATATGCGTTGAATTTGACGCGAATGCAGTGCTTTCGGCGCGTTAAACCGTACAAAATGCGCCTATGCTCAGAAAAGGAAACATCTTTCTCATTGGGCCGATGGGCTCGGGCAAAACCGCGGTGGGGCGGCACCTCGCTCGCATGCTGCGCTTCACTTTCCATGATAGTGATGCCGATATCGAGGCCAAGACCGGAGTCGATGTCGCGTTCATATTCGAGAAAGAAGGCGAATCCGGATTCAGGAGCCGGGAAAGGGAATCGATCGAACGCCTGACGCGCCTGGAATCGATCGTGCTGGCCACCGGAGGCGGCGCCGTGATCGAGGAAGACAATCGGCGGGTGCTGGCGGAACGCGGCGTGGTGGTATACCTCGCGACTTCGGTCGATTCTCAACTGGAACGCACGCGGCATGGGCGGCACCGACCCCTGCTGAACGACACGGATCCCGAACAGAAGCTCGAGGAATTGATGCGCCGCCGGGCAATTCTGTATGCCGAGATAGCCGATTTCACAGTTTCCACGGATGGTCGCCGGGTACAGTTGGTCGCCGAAGAAATTCATCACGAGCTGCGGCGGACGCGGGCAACCTAAGCTTCGTATAATCAACGCTGTGCAAACTCTGCAAGTAGATGTCGGGCATTCTCGCTATCCCATCGTGATCGGATCGGGCTTAATGACCAATCGAGAGGTGCTGGATGCCGAGATACGCGGACGGGATCTCATGATTGTCACCAACACGACGGTCGCGCGGCTGTACCTTGCGAAATTGACCAACACCCTTGCCCCAAGGCGGCTCGTCGAATGTATTTTGCCGGACGGCGAACAGCACAAGACGCTGCAAGCCGCCGGGTGGGTGTTCGATGCTCTGGTGGAGAAGAAAATGAATCGCGACGCAACGGTGCTCGCCTTGGGAGGCGGCGTTGTCGGTGACATCGCCGGTTTCGCGGCGGCCTGCTACCAGCGCGGCATCGGCTATGTGCAGATGCCGACTACGTTGCTTGCGCAAGTGGACTCGTCGGTGGGCGGCAAGACCGGCGTGAATCATCCGGGCGGAAAGAACTTGATCGGTGCCTTCTATCAGCCGCAAAGCGTCATCGCGGACACCGATACGCTCGCCACTCTGCCGGACCGTGAGCTGCGCGCCGGGCTTGCCGAAGTGATCAAGTACGGTTGCGTGTGGGATCCGCTGCTGTTCGATTGGCTGGATCACAATATGGGCAAATTGCTCGCGCGCGATGTCGATGCGCTGACCTACAGCATCGCGAAATCCTGTGAAATCAAGGCGACGGTCGTGGCGAAGGATGAACGCGAACAGAATTTACGGGCCATTTTGAACTTCGGCCATACCTTTGGACATGCGATCGAGTCGGCCACCGGCTATGACACCTATTTACATGGCGAAGCGGTAGGCTTGGGAATGCTGATTGCGGCCGACCTGTCGCAGCGACTGGGCATGATCGACAGCGCCGTCAAGGATCGCGTGCGGGATATTCTCGGCAAGGCCGGCTTGCCCGTCGAGGCGCCGCGCATCGGCGCCGTCAAGGCCTTGGAACTGATGCAAATGGACAAAAAAGTGCTGGCGGGCGCCGTGCGGCTGGTGCTGCTCGAGAGACTCGGCCGCGCCATCGTGACGGCCGATTACAGCCAGGCTGCGTTCGAGGCCACGATCAAGGAATATTTCGCGTGAGCGCTCTTGCCGCCTATGCCGCGCTCGACGAGCATTCACGCGGACGCCGCTATCCGGAGCCGGCGCCGGCTTACCGTTCGGAATATCAGCGCGACCGCGACCGCATCGTGCACTCAACCGCCTTTCGCAGGCTGGTCTATAAGACTCAAGTGTTCGTCAATCACGAAGGTGACTTGTACAGAACCCGGCTGACGCACTCTCTCGAGGTGGCGCAGATCGCTCGCACCATCGCCCGGGCGCTCAAGCTCAACGAGGTGTTGTCCGAAGCGATCTGCCTCGCCCACGATTTGGGACATACGCCTTTCGGGCATGCCGGGCAGGATGCATTGAACGAATGCATGATGGATTTCGGCGGCTTCGAACACAATTTGCAGTCTCTGCGGGTGGTCGATGAGCTCGAGGAGCACTATGCGGAGTTCGACGGGTTGAACTTGAGCTTCGAGTGCCGCGAGGGGATTCTGAAGCACTGCTCATACAACAATGCCGTCCAGCTCGGTGAAATAGGCGAGCGCTTCATCAACCGCCAGCAACCCGGACTGGAGGCACAACTCGCCAACTTCGCCGATGAAATCGCCTACAACAATCACGATGTGGAGGACGGCATTCGCGCCGGCCTCATTACCATGGAGCAGCTGCTGGTGGTGCCTTTGTTCCGCGAATATCATGCAGAAGTATTCGCGAAGTACCCCGCGCTCGCGGGCCGCCGCCAGGTCTATGAGATTTTGCGTCGCATGATCAATCACCTTGTCAGCGATTTGATCGATTCCTCTGCGGCACGGCTCGCCGCCTCGGGTGTGCGATCTATCGCCGAAGTCAGGTCTTCGCCGGGGCCGCTGATAGGCTTCAGCGAGCGCACGCGCGAGCTGAACCATTCGCTCAAGACATTCCTGCGCGAACAGGTATACAAGCACTACAAGGTGCGGCGCATGACGGCCAAGGCGCGGCGCGTCATTCGCGAGCTGTTCGACGTATTTTTCAATGATCCGACACTGATGCCGGACGAGCACAAGGCGACCGGCTCGCGGTTGGAATTGGTGCAAGGACCGGCGGGCCGAGCCCGTGCGGTGGCCGATTATATTGCGGGCATGACGGACCGGTACGCTATCCTGGAGCATCGGCGATTATTCGATCCGGCCGAGCGAACCTGAGTATCATCATGAGCACCCCCCTACAGAACGATCTTCTGCTGCGCGCCCTGTTGCGGGAACCGACACCGCGCCGCCCCATTTGGCTGATGCGCCAAGCCGGCCGTTATCTGCCGGAATATCGCGCGACCCGAGCCCGTGCCGGCGGTTTTCTCGAGATGTGCACCAATCCCGAGATAGCGTGCGAAATCACGTTGCAGCCGGTCGATCAATTCCCGCTTGATGCCGCAATTCTGTTTTCCGACATCCTCACGATTCCGCATGCAATGAATTTAGGCTTGGAGTTCGAAGCGGGCGAGGGTCCCAAGTTCGAGCGTCCGGTGCGCACGGCGGCCGACATCGCCAAGCTCCCCGTACCCGACCCCGGCCGGGAGCTCAAGTACGTTGTCGATGCCGTTTCGCTGGTGCGCCGAGAGTTGCGTGGGCGGGTGCCGCTCATTGGCTTTGCGGGCAGCCCCTGGACGGTCGCGACCTACATGGTGGAGGGAGGCGGCAGCAAAACCTTCGGTCAGATCAAGCGGATGATGTATGAGGCGCCGCGAGATCTTCACCACCTGCTCGAAGTACTCGCCAAATCCACCATCTTGTATTTGAACGCGCAAATTGCCGCCGGCGCGCAGGCGGTGATGCTGTTCGACACCTGGGGCGGCGTCCTGACTCCGGCCCAGTACGAAGAGTTCTCCCTGCGCTACATGGCCGAAGTAATCGATGCGCTCACGCGCAAGGCAGACGGCCGCCGCGTGCCCAATATCGTATTCACCAAGGGCGGCGGTGCCTGGCTCAAAAAAATTGCGGCCATAGGCTGCGATGCCATCGGCGTTGATTGGACCACGGACCTGGCGGCGGCCCGGGCGCAAGTGGAGGGCCGGGTCGCGCTGCAGGGGAATCTGGATCCGTCAGCGCTGTTTGCGCCGCCGGAGATCTTGCGCGCGGAAACCCGGCGCGTGCTGGAAAGCTACGGCGCGGGTGCCGGCCACGTGTTCAATCTAGGCCACGGCATCACACCGGATGTCGATCCCGAACGCGTCGCGCTTTTGGTGGAGACTGTGCAGGCCTACCAAGTCGAGTAAAATTCAGCGACGCGTTTCGGCGTCGGCCGGAGCGGTACCGGTGGAAGCGCTTGCGCCTGAAGCGGTTCGTAACTCATCGCGCAGTGCCCGGCGCAAGATCTTGCCGACATTGGTCTTGGGCAGCTCGCTGCGAAAGTACACATGTCTCGGAACTTTGTATCCGGCCAATTCGGTCCGGCTAAAGGCAATCAAGGCTTCGGCGGCGAGGGCTGGATCCTTCTTGACCACGAATATGGCAACGACTTCCCCGGAGTTGTCGTCCGGCTGCGCGACCGCCGCGACTTCCAGCACGCCGGGATGAGCGGCGATGACGCTCTCTACCTCATTGGGATAGACGTTGAAGCCGGAAACCAGAATCATGTCCTTCTTTCGATCCTCGATGAACACGAAGCCGGCGGCGTCTATGCGGCCGATGTCGCCGGTGCGCAGCCAATCTCCGAACATCACCTGTTCAGTTTCATCCGGCCGATTCCAATAACCGACCATTACCTGCGGACCGAACACGCAGATCTCGCCGACGCCATTCACCGGCAACTCTTTGCCGGCATCGTCGCGGATCGATATGTCGGTCGAGGGAACGGGTAGGCCGATGGAGCCGTTGAAATCCAAGCCCACGGGATTGGCGGTGGCGACCGGCGAGGTCTCGGTCAATCCCCAGCCCTGGGTGACGACGCAGCCGGTGACCTCTTTCCAGCGCGCGGCTACCACCGCCTGCAGGGCCATACCTCCGGCGAAGGTGCATTGCAGCCCGCTGAAATCCACGGTCTCGAAGCCCGGCGTGTGCAGCAGTGCATTGAAGAGAGTGTTGACGCCGCTGATGAAGTTGAATTTGTACTTCTTCAGTTCGGCAACGAATGCCTTGAAATCGCGAGGATTGGTGATCAAGACGTTCTGGGCGCCGAGTGACAGAAAGGCCAGGCAATTGCTGGTGAGCGCAAAAATGTGATACAGCGGCAGCGCCGTGATGACGATACGCGCCTCTCCGGTCTTGAGCGACGGATTTATCCAGGCAGAGGACTGCAGCACATTGGCGACCATGTTGCGGTGGGTGAGCATTGCCGCTTTCGCCACACCGGTCGTGCCCCCCGTGTATTGCAGAAAGGCAATGTCCTCGGGACCTATGAGGACGGGTTCGAGTTTGCGTCCGAGGCCGCCGCCCAAGGCGTTTTTAAATGTGGACGCACCTGGCATGCTCCACTTCGGTATCTGCTTGCGCACATGACGCAGCACAAAATTCACGATGGATCCGCGCGGCCAGCCGAGCAAATCCCCGATGCGCGTGACCAGCACCCTTTGCAGACTCGTATGCGGCAGCACTTGTTGCAGCACGTGCGCGAAATTCTCGACGATGACAATGGCCTTGGCCCCGGAATCCGCCAGCTGATGCTCGAGTTCGCGAGCGGTGTATAACGGGTTGGTGTTGACCACGACCATGCCCGCGCGCAGCACGCCGAACAGTGCGATCGGGTACTGCAGGATATTCGGCATCATGAGGGCGACGCGGTCACCCTTGACCAACCCGGATTTGTGTTGCAGCCAAGCCGCGAATGCCCGGCTGAGCTCGTCGAGCTGCGCATAGCTCAAGGTGGCGCCCATGTTGGTGAACGCCGGCGAGTGCCCGTGGGCGGCGCAGGCCTCGTCGAAAATGTCCCGCAGCGAGGCGTAGCTGTCGGGGTCAATGTCCGCCGGCACCCCGGGGGGGTATTGATTCAGCCAATTTCGATCCAAGCGAGTACTCCTCGTTTTCGTTCCGCGTGTATAGCATCCGTCAATGGCGCCAGCAATGAGGAGCGGGAGTAAACTTGCATCCATGAACGGGCCGCCGGACGCGCTCGAGGCGCAAATCATTCGCTCATGGAACACCAACGCCGGGCCGTGGGCGAGAGCAGTACAGGCTGCGAGCATTCACAGCCGCAAGCTGGTGACCGATAGAGCGATCGTCGACGCCGTGTTAAGTCTGGGCCCCGCTCGCGTGCTCGACATAGGCTGCGGCGAGGGCTGGTTGGCGAGAGCCCTAAGCGCCTCCGGAATCAAAGTCACCGGCATCGATGCCGTGCCCGAGCTCATCGCGGCAGCTGTGCAGCGCGGCGGCGGTCAGTTTCAAGTGGCTGAATACGGCGCCATCGCAGAGCGGCAGTTGCGGGGCGGGCCGTTCGATGCCGCCGTATGCAATTTCTCTCTATTGGGGAAGGAGTCGGTGGAGTCGCTGCTGGGCGCGATCGGCGGCTACGTCGGCGCGGGTCATCTGATCGTTCAAACGCTGCATCCGGTCGCGGCATGCGGCGAACAACCCTACCAGGATGACTGGCGCGCCGGGAGTTGGTTGGGGTTCGGTGCGGAATTCAGCGATCCCGCACCTTGGTATTTCCGCACTCTGGCGAGTTGGCTGTCGATGCTGCGACGGAACGGCCTGGAATTGCTCGAGTGCCGCGAACCCACGGCGCCGGCTGCGATCGCGCCGGCCTCCGTCATTTTCATATGCAAGACTCGCGTCCCTATAGCAGACTGACCGCATGGAGCTCAGTCAATGAGATTATGGCGATTGGCGGTCATCGGCGCATACCTCGGTTTGACCGGCTGTGTCATAGGCTACGGCCCCTGCCTGTTCCAGCAGCCCGTCAAGAATACCCTGACCGGACACGTGCACTTTCGCGATTTCCCAGCCGCCGACGGCTTGGACAATGTCCCGGTGTTGTCGCTGGATCGTACCGCCTACGTCTATGCGCCGGCTCAAAGCCTTCATTGCCTGCCTGCGAATGATGTGCAGTTGGTCGGGGTCGCGGAATTTCCGCAGAACGTCATCGAGAATTCCCATGTCACCGTGGATGGCAAGCTGTTCCCGGCAGGGTCGCCCCGCCAGCACACGCCGTTTCTGATGAATGTGACCACCATACTGCCGATTCAGGCGGCGCACTGAGGTGAAACTAGGATTTGCACGGAAGACGGCTACAATTCAACGTTGAGCTCGATAAAATCCAGGGAGTGAAGTTTTATGAAACATGCGAATTTTTTAGGTCTGATTGCGGCGCCGATGATGGTGTTCGCGTTGTCGCTGCCCAGTGGGGCTGCGGAGTCGACTGCTGCCACGACCTGCAAGGACGGCACGACTTCCACGGCCACCGGCCGGGGTGCATGCAGCGGCCACGGCGGCGTGCAAAAGGGCACGAACGCCGCGGCACCTGCCGCTCCGGCTGCATCAGCCGCGCCGGCGATGTCAGGCGCGGGCAGCACTTGTAAGGATGGCACCACTTCTCCGGCCACCGGCCGGGGTGCATGCAGCGGTCATGGCGGCGTGCAGAAGGCGGCGAAGAGCAGCCCGGCGACTGCCGCAACTCCCGCGACTGAGCCTGCCCCGCCAATGGCGGCGGTCCCCGCCGCTAAGGCGACTGCTGCCCCAGCCGCCGCCAAGACCGCAACCGCGTCGAAGTCGGCGCCGACGGCAACCGCGAGCAATACCGATCCCACCGGTGCCACCGCGAAGTGTAAGGACGGTACTTATTCGAAATCGAAACATCATTCCGGCACTTGCTCGAGGCATGGCGGTGTCGCTGAGTGGCTGACGGCTCAATAGCTGCAAGTGGTTGAGGGCGTGGGCGGCGACGGGAAATCGTCGCCCACGGCAGCAGGGACGCAGCTGACGGGCGCGCGACTAAAGCGGACGTGACTCTAACGGTGCAGCAGCGGCTTCAACGAAGGCCAGACATTGTCCAAAAGCTTAGGTTGCCCGAAATCATTGGGATGAATTCCATCGGCTTGCATAAGAGTCGGAACCACGGCGATGTCATTGAGCAGGAAGGGCACCAGGGGTAGATTTTTCGTCCGTGCCAGCTCGGTGTAACTCAAGCGGAATTGTTGCGTGTATTCGGGGCCGTAGTTGGGTGGTATGCGCATCCCCAGCAACAGCACCTTGGCGCCCGCCGCCGCCGATAAGTCGGCCATGTGCAGCAGATTGGCGCGCATTTGTGCGACCGGCAGGGCGCGCAATCCGTCATTGCCGCCCAACTCCAAAATCACAATTTTGGGCTGATGCAAGCTCAACGCTCGCGGCAGGCGCGCGAGGCCACCCGCGGTTGTTTCGCCGCTGACGCTGGCGTTGACGACTTGGTAACCGTACTCTTGGGTCCTGAGCCTCGTCTGCAGCAACGCCACCCAGCCCTGTTCTACGCGTGCCAGCCCGTAGCCGGCACTGATGCTATCGCCGAACACGAGAATCACCGGTGCTTCGGCGGGCGCGGCGCCGTTGGCCGAAACCGATGCAACAACCAACAGGAATAGGACGAAAACCCGCTTCACAGGCGCTCCTCAATGCAAGATCAAATAGTTCTCGAAGCAAAGAATGTATCTAAAACCGTCGCCAGTCCCGAGGGCCAGCTCACCATTCTCGCCGATGTGAGCCTTAGTGTGCGAACCGGCGAGACCTTGGCGATTGTCGGCGCTTCGGGCGCCGGCAAATCCACGCTGTTGGCCTTGCTGGCCGGCCTCGATTCCCCGAGCACCGGTCGGGTGTCGATCGCAGGCGTCGATTTGACCGAGCTGGATGAAGATGGCCGCGCCGCGATTCGCGGCAAGCATGTCGGGTTCGTGTTTCAGTCGTTTCATTTGATTCCGTCGCTCACGGCGGTTGAAAATGTCATGTTGCCGCTGGAATTGGGGGGACGGCGCGACGCGCGCCAGGTCGCGCTCGCGGCGCTGGCGCAGGTGGGCCTGACGCCGCGCCAGGCGCATTATCCGAAGCAGTTGTCGGGCGGTGAGCAGCAGCGCGTGGCGATTGCACGCGCCTTCGTCACCCACCCTGCCGTTCTTTTTGCGGACGAACCTACGGGAAATTTGGATACAACCACCGGGCAGCGCATCACGGATCTGCTATTCGACCTCAATCGCAGCACGGGCAGCACCTTGGTGCTGGTCACCCATGACCGGGCGTTGGCAGCGCGCTGCAATCGCATATTGGAAATCGACGCCGGGCACACGGTGGCTTGATGCAAGTTCTGCGTTTCTCACTCCGTAACTTATGGCGTGACCTCAAATCCGGCGAGCTCTCGGTGTTGTTGCTGGCGCTGACGGTGGCGGTTCTGTCGCTGACGGCGGTCGGCTTTTTCACCAGCCGCATCTCGCAGGGCGTACGCGCGCAGGCGGCCGAAGTACTGGCTGCCGATTTGCGTCTGGAATCTCCCAATCCAATCCCGACGCACTATTTTGCCTACGCGCAGGCCAGATCCCTGCGCAGCGCGCAAATTCTGTCTTTTCCCACAGCCATATTCAGCGGCGATGAGAGTCAATTGGCGGCCCTCAACGCGGTCACCGCAGGTTATCCGCTGCGTGGGCATGTGCGCATCGCGGACACCCCGTTCGGCGTTGCGCGCCCGACTGATCGTATTCCTGGCCGCGGCGAAGTCTGGATCGACGCGCGCATCATCGCGCAACTGAAAATAGCGCTCGGATCCAGCTTGACGATAGGCGCGGCTTCATTTCGAGTGACTCAGGTGCTCGACTATCGGCCCGATCAGGGGACCGGCTTCGTGAACCTTGCTCCGGCGGCATTGCTCAACTACGACGATATCGGGTCGACCCAACTGATACAGCCCGGCAGCCGCGTCACTTACGCAGCGCTGTTCGCGGGCCCTGCGGCCGAAATCGCTCCGTTCCGCGAATACCTGGTATCGAACAAAGCGCCGGGAGAGCGTTTGCGCGAGGTGGATGAGTCCAGCCGGCAGCTTAATTCCGCGATCGATCGCGCCAGCCGGTTTCTGAACCTTGCCAGCCTCGCCTCGGTGCTGCTGGCCGCGGTGGCAGTCGCCATGGGAGCGCGGCGCTACGCGACGCGGCATATCGATAGCGTGGCCTTGATGAAATGCATGGGGGCGTCGCAAACCTTCGTGCTCGCGATCTCGGTGATCGAACTGGCACTGCTGGCAGTCTTCGCGGTAGCGATCGGCGCATCGCTGGGCTACCTCGCACAATCGGGGCTGGCGTGGCTGCTGCGGGGTTTGATTCGCACCGACCTACCCGTCGCCTCACTGGCGCCGCTACCCATTGCGCTCGTTACCGTTCTGGCCATGCTCATAGGCTTCGCCCTGCCGCCGCTGCTGCAATTGAAAAGCACTCCGCCGGCGCGAGTGCTGCGCAAGAGCGTGAGCGCGCCGCCTTTACGTTACGGCTTGAGCTACCTGCTGGCGCTCGCAGCGCTGTTTGCGATTCTCTGGAGCTTGGTGCGTGACACTGAGTTGGTGCTGTCCGTCCTGGCCGGCGTGCTGGGAGTCGGCCTGGTGTTGACGCTGGCGGGCTATGGGCTGGTGCGGCTCACGGGTCGGCTGCGGGGTGGAGTCGGAGTTGCCTGGCGCTACGGGCTTGCCAATGTCTCGCGTCGGGGCGGCGACAGCGTGGTGCAAATCGTCGCCTTTGGCTTGGGGCTGATGATGCTGCTGCTGCTGGCGGTGGTGCGCGGCGATCTGCTTGCCGACTGGCGGCATAGCCTGCCTGCCGACGTGCCGAATAATTTTCTGATCAATATCCGGCCGGAGGAACGCGACTCCTTGCATGGATTCCTGCGCTCGCGCGGATTGGGGCAACCGCAGATGTTTCCCATGATTCGGGCACGCATCACGGCCATCAATTCGCGGCCGAGCGAGTCCCTGAAGTTCAAGGGCGAGTCCGGCCGGGGGTTCTTGGAAAGAGAGCAGAACCTCACTTGGTCGGCGGCGCTGATGGACGACAATCAATTGATCGCCGGGAATTGGTGGACGGCAGCGGACTTCGGCAAGCCCTTGGTGTCCATATCGTCCGAATATCAAGAAGCACTACAGCTGCAGCTCGGGGACAAGCTGAGCTTCGACATCGCCGGAGAAACCCTGACCGTGGAGGTCGCCAGCATCCGTAAGATACGCTGGGACAGCTTCCGTCCGAATTTCTTTCTGGTGTTTCCGCCCGGGTTGCTCGACGGCGCCGCCGGCACCTACATGACCAGCGTGTATCTAACAGCGGCGCAGCGCCCGGCGCTGGCAGATCTCGTCAGGCAGTTTCCGACGATTTCTGTGTTCGACGTCGACGCCATTCTCAAGCAAATCCGGGACATCATGGATCGCGCGTCCCTGGCTGTGCAGTATGTCTTTTTGTTTACCCTGGCCGCGGGCATCGTGGTGCTGCTGGCGGCGGTACAATCCACGCGCGACGAGCGGCGCTACGAAAGCGCCATGCTGCGCACGCTGGGCGCAAGCCGGGGTACGGTGCTGCAGGGCGTGGCCGCGGAATTTTCTGCGCTGGGGTTTCTCTCGGGCACCTTGGCGGCCTTCGGTGCGACGGCGGTTGGCTGGGTGCTGGCGCGGCGTCTGTTCTCGCTGCACTACACGCTGGATCCTTGGGTATGGGTGGTGGGATTGGTGTGCGGCACCGTGCTGGTTGGATTGAGCGGCACCCTGGCGACGCGTCGCGTGGTCAATACACCGCCCATTCAGACGCTGCGCGACGAGTGAGTCCAAGGTCGGAGGTCAACGTACCTCGAGAATCAACCAGGCAATCGGAATAGAACTGCCGCGAAACGGCAGTGCCTCAATGCGCACATTGTAAATTCCCGCTGCGAGGCCTGTGGAATTGAGCGTCATCCGCAATTCGCCGTTTGAATCCTTGAATAGATTGTTCAGTATCAGCGCGCGGCCTTGATCCTTCTTGTCGACGAACATGCGAAATTGCGCCAGCTTGTTGGTGTAATTGAGATCGACATGTACGTCCATGAGTTGCGGGGCGTTGTGGTTGAGTATTATCCGCGCCTTATCGATGCCCGGAGCCCGATCCGGAGTCACCAGCACCTGAGTTTCAGCGGCAGGCTGTATCAACGAACCCTGGTTGATTGAAGCGCGAGTATCCTCAAGCTGGCCTCGCAACAATATGTACTTTCCGAGCACCGCCCAGAATGCGAGCAGACACAGCACGCTCACGGCAGTCAACCCGATCAGCACATACAGATGCTTCCACCATGGAGGCTTGGGCTCGCCCAGATCCTGTGGTTGACCGCCGGCTTCGAGCAGCTTGAGGCTGGTATGTGCGCGCTCCGACAACCTCAGCTCGTTGAGGTATTCGGGGTTCGCCCGGCACCAATTCTCAAGATCGCGTGCGCCCTTGAAGGGAAGCTTGCTCTCCAGATAACGCTCCACGAGTTTGTGATCTTCGATGAACTTTCGATCGAACCGCGGCGACGGCGCGGTCGGCGGATTTATCCTTGAAATAGTGCGGGCGTTCATACTCAGGCGTTCCTCTCATTGCATGATGACGCGTCCCACGCGCGCAATATGTGAAATAATCGGCAAATGATCAGCCCAAATTCAGCTTAGTTAAACAGGGGCCGAGAACTCCGTCACGATTTATCGCTTTTCTTCGGGCTATTCCCGGATGATTAAACGGCCACTGTCGAGCTCACCCAAAACCGCCTCACGCTGGGCCGACGAAAGACTACTCCAATCGATCTTATGGACGTTTTCACGGCGCAGGGCTGCATCATCGATGCGCCGCACGGCTCCGCGCTTGGCACGCCAGCGCTGCGGCAAATGATGCGTGCGGCCGCGGCGCACCAAATCGACCACGGCGCGAATGACTTGGCTGTTGTTGGCAAGGTTGCCATGCAGCTCATCCACGAAATACGACTTGAGCTTCGGCAGCCTGGCGAGCGCCAGCGGCACCGTGCCGTCGCCGCTCCGGGCCATGGAGTATTCGAATCCTGCCGTGGTGCGGCGGATCCCGATCACGGTCTCCTGATTGACGCCGAGGATTTGCATCATGCGCGAATCCGCAGGTGCGAGGTTTGCACGCGCGGCCGCAGCCTCCTTGAGAATGCGTGCGCTCGGCATCGGCCCATCCGCCGGCCAGTGACGGGGATCGAACAGGTCCATTCCCTTGACGCGCCACGGCGGCGGCAACAGGTGATACAGCCCTGGAAAAGTGCTGAACACCTTGGCGGTAAGATATTCGGGCGAATGCCGCCGATCGAGCCGCGACAGCCTGCGGACGAATGGGTACGTGCCGCGAAGCGCCTGCACGGATGCGAAAGACCCCTCGTTGGGGGTGCCTAACATAATGAGCTTGCGCACCAGGCGCTTCGGCAGCAGGTGAGTTGCCACGCGTGCAACCAGGCCGCCCATGCTATGGGCCACGAGAATCACGGGTTGCCCTTCGCCGGCAATATGCGCCGCGAGTTGGGCGCCAAGCTCATCGAGGCCGAGACGCCAGTCGTACGAATAGAAACGCGCATCGCGGCCGCCGATCTGAAGCTGCAATTTGAGCCGGGCATAGGCGAAGAGCAGTACGCCGACCGCGCGCAGAGACTTGCCCGAGGGCAATTTCAGAGCGGTCAACCGACCTGCGGCAATTTGCAGCGGGTCGACCCACAGCACTTCGGAGCGGGGGGATCGGCGTGCCGCCGCCGAACCGGATGTCGTGTCGGCGCCGTCTGAGCCGATCGGGACGCCGATTTTTGAGCCCATGATCCCAGGCAGGATAAGCACCTTGGGGCCGCGCGACTTTCTGGCTTGCTTTGCGGCCGCAGCGAGCAGCGAGAGATCAGCGTAGGCCGGCGCGCCAAAGTATTCTCGCAAGCTCTGCGCATGACTGCCGCTGAGGAGAGCGCCGAGCACGGCGTCGTCATCCGCGTGAAAAGCCCAGTCTGCACTGTCGGCGGATCGCAATGCAGGAATGCGGCGGGAGGCTGGCCGGCGTTGCGCCATGCTTGAACCTTAGCTCAAGCCTTGCTGGTCATGACGCGATCCACGACGTCGCATACCGCCGCAATGGCGGCGGCGCGCGTGCTGGACTTGCGCCAGACGGCGCCGATGGTGCGCGACGGCGCCGGCTTGGCGAAGCGCCGCACGGTCAGGCCGCGCTGTGAGCCGAACGGCGCTTCCACTGCGAGTTCGGGCAGCAAGGTAATCCCCAGACCCGCAACCACCATTTGACGCAGAGTCTCGAGGCTGGTCCCGCGGAAGTCCTCGTGTTCACGGACATCGACGCGGCTGCAAACTTCCAAGGCTTGGTCGCGCAGACAGTGGCCGTCCTCCAGCAACAGCAAGGTCTGCCCCTTGAGGTCCTGAACCTTGATGGTGGATTTGGCGGCGAGCGGATGATTATTGGGAAGCGCGGCGGTGAAGTCCTCGTCGTAGAGCTTGCGCGACTCAATGCCGTCCTGCTCGGCGGGCAGCGCCAAGATCCCCAGATCGATTTCGCCGTCGCGCAGGCGCTTCAGCAGCGGTTCCGTTTGGTACTCGTACAGCATGAGGCTCAAATTCGGCAGCGCCTTGCGCAGCTTGGGCATGACCCGCGGCAACAGGTACGGCCCGATGGTCGGAATCAGCGCTACTTTAAGTTTCCCGGCGAAGGGATCTGTGTTGTGGCGCGCGAGGGCGATGATCTCCTCGCTCTCGTTCAGCATGCGCCGCGCGCGAACCACGACCTGCTTGCCGACATCCGTCAGCTGCACATTCTTCGGCTGGCGCTCGACCAGCTTCACTCCCAGGTATGCCTCGAGCTTTTTGAGCTGCGCCGACAGGGTGGGCTGGCTCACAAAGGTGCGCTCAGCCGCCCTGCCGAAGTGGCCGGTGTCGGCCAGTGCCACCAAGTATTTGAGATCCTTGAGATTCATTAATAGACGCACTCTATCAAAACGATAATTATTATCCAATTCTTTAATAGGGGACCGGCTGCTAGCATCACGGCTTGCTTCAAAACTCGTTCAAGGATCAATTCCATGTCTCTGATCAATACTGAAATCAAACCCTTCAAGGCCACTGCCTATCACAACGGCAAATTCGTCACAGTGACCAACGACACTCTGAAGGGCAAGTGGTCCGTCGTGGTGTTCTACCCCGCGGATTTCACCTTTGTTTGCCCCACGGAACTCGGCGATCTCGCGGACAACTATGCTGAATTCAAGAAGTTGGGGGTCGAAATCTATGGTGTGTCCACCGACACCCATTTCGCGCACAAGGCCTGGCATGACACCTCCGATACCATCAAGAAAGTTCAGTACCCCCTGCTGGGCGATCCGACCGCGGCGCTCGCGCGAAATTTCCAGGTGCTGATCGAGGAAGAGGGCTTGGCGCTGCGCGGCACCTTCGTCATCAATCCCGAGGGCCAGATCAAGATCATGGAGGTGCACGATAATGGAATCGGCCGAGACGCAAAGGAACTGCTCCGCAAAGTGAAAGCCGCGCAGTACGTCGCCTCGCACCCGGGAGAGGTATGCCCGGCGAAGTGGACGCCGGGCGCCGAGACTTTGTCGCCGTCGTTGGATCTGGTCGGAAAGATCTGATGCCGGGCGCGATCATGGCGAGGACGATGGTCGCGAGAAGAAATACGGCGGACGAGTCTCGAACAGTGGGTCGAGGCTCGTCCGCACCGCGCAAGCAAAACTGGATGAAATCATGCTCGATAGCAATCTAAAAGCACAATTGAAGAGTTACCTGGAGCGGATCGCGCGCCCGGTGGAGATCCTCGCGTCGGCCGATGACGGCGACAAGTCTCGAGAGATGCTCGCGCTGTTGAGCGACATCGCTGCCGCGTCCGATCTGGTCAAGGTCGAAGTGCACGGCGGCACCATGGCCGGGCATGGCGGCGACGCGCAGCTGAAGCCTTCGTTCGGGCTGCGACGACCCGGAGAGGATGCCCGGGTGCGGTTTGCGGGCCTGCCGATGGGCCATGAATTTACTTCACTGGTGCTGGCTTTGCTGCATACCGGCGGTTATGCGCCCAAAGTCGATCAGCCGGTGATGGAACAGATCCGCAATCTGGACGGCAATTATCACTTCGAGACTTTCGTTTCGCTCACCTGCCAGAGCTGTCCCGATGTGGTGCAGGCATTGAATGTAATGTCGGTGCTGAATCCGAGAATCAGCCATACCATGATCGACGGCGCGCTGTTTCAGGATGAGGTGGATCGCCGGCAAGTAATGGCGGTGCCCGCCGTATTTCTGAATGGCCAGCCGTTCGGGCAGGGCCGCATGGAGCTTGCGGAAATTCTGGCAAAACTGGACACCGGTTCCGCGGCACGCGAAGCCGTTGCTTTAAGCGCGAAAGCGCCCTATGACGTATTGGTGGTGGGCGGCGGCCCTGCAGGCGCTGCGGCGGCGATCTACGCGGCGCGCAAGGGCATTCGCACCGGCATCGCGGCAGAACGGCTCGGCGGGCAATTGCTGGATACCGTGGGCATAGAGAACTTCATATCCATCAAGGAAACCCAGGGCCACGCGTTGGCCACCGGCCTCGAACAGCACGTCACTACCTACGATGTGGACGTCATGAACCTGCAGCGCGCCAGCGCTCTTATTCCGGGCGATCTGATCGAAGTGAAATTGGCGAACGGAGGCGTGTTGAAGGCGCGTTCGGTGGTGATCGCGACCGGCGCGCGTTGGCGTGAAATCAATGTGCCGGGCGAGCGCGAATACCGCAATCGCGGCGTCGCCTACTGTCCTCACTGCGATGGGCCGCTGTTCAAGGGCAAGCGCGTGGCGGTGGTCGGCGGTGGCAACTCCGGCGTTGAGGCAGCGATTGATCTGGCCGGACTCGTCAGCCATGTCACGCTGATAGAGTTCGATACGGCGCTGCGTGCCGACGCAGTTTTAGTGCGCAAACTGCAAAGCCTGCCCAACGTGACCATCATCACCGGCGCGCAAACCACCGAAGTGACCGGCGACGGCGAGCGGGTCACAGGACTTGTCTACAAGGACAGGCAGAACGGCGGACTCAGCAACGTGGAACTTGCCGGCGTGTTCGTGCAAATCGGCCTGGTACCGAATACCGACTGGTTGAAAGGCACGATCAAGCTCTCGGCGCGCGGCGAAATCGAGGTGGATGCCCGCGGCCAGACATCGGTGGCCGGCGTATTCGCGGCCGGAGACTGCACCGTAGTACCCTACAAGCAGATTGTCATTGCAGTGGGCGAAGGGGCCAAAGCCTCGCTCAGTGCCTTCGACCACTTAATTCGCTCGCCGCTGGCTGCCGCGGCGTAGGCCGCCCCGGCGGCGGCCGGCGAATCCCGCGAAAAGGAGACCAGGGATGTCCGCAACTGCACCGCCTCATCGACTGTCCTCCGGAGTGGTGGTGGTGAGCTTGGCGCAGCGGAAATTAAAGTATCTGTTGCTGCGGGCCTATCGAAACTGGGATTTCCCCAAGGGTCTGGTCGAACCAGGCGAGGAGCCGATCGACGCCGCGCTGCGCGAAGTACGAGAAGAGACGACGCTTGACGACCTGTCATTCGATTGGGGCTTGGAATTCATGGAAACGGGCCCCTACAACAAGGGCAAGATTTCTCGCTACTACATTGCGCGCAGTAAGCAGACCCAAATTTCCCTGCCCGTCAATCCGGATTTGGGGATGCCGGAGCACCATGAGGCGTGCTGGGTGGATGTCGTCAAGGCATTAGCTATGGTATCCCCGCGCCTGCAGCCCGTGGTTGAGTGGGCGCATGCCGTCATCAACCACGTGCCGATCAATAAGGCCTCGCGTAAGACCTGATTGACGCGGACAAGCAGGCCGGGTGAGGGCGATGCCGGCGGCAGCCCCGCCCGAGCTACCGATACGGGCGAAC
Source organism: Gammaproteobacteria bacterium (assembly GCA_040002315.1). Classification (GTDB taxonomy): domain Bacteria; phylum Pseudomonadota; class Gammaproteobacteria; order Steroidobacterales; family Steroidobacteraceae; genus Bog-1198. The sequence goes on along the minus strand of JBDUEQ010000119.1, from coordinate 37,927 downwards.
CACGACCATCGGCAACGGGGCGATCACCGCCACTCGGGGATGATAGTAGCCGCGATGATAGTAGCCCGCCGGGGCTACCACGCAGCCGGTCATGGCCGCAGCCATTAAACTTAATGGAATCAATAGCTTAATTAGCCTGTGCATGACTCACTCCTTAAAAAGACCGTTGTCACAGGAGGAACAACGCGAGAGCTCTGCGGAGGATGACAGAATTAACGCGGCTTAACGGTACAAGCCCCTGTGGGGCGGCCCGCGAGCGGCTAGGCCAAAGAGTGGAAAACTTTTTGCACGTCGTCGTCCTGCTCCAGCTTATCGATCAGGCTCAATACCTCGGCCGCTTGCATCTCGGGCAGCTCGAGCGGCATCGAGCAAATGTACTCGTGCTCGGCCGACAACGGAGTGATCCCTCGCTTTTCGAGCGCCTCCTGTAGTTTGCCGAAATCGTTGAAGGCACCGCGAATGACGAGTTGCGGCTCGCCCTTATCCCCCGTGCTATCGCCCATTTCTTCGAGACCGAAATCGATCAAATCCAGTTCGAGTTCGTCCTGGTCTTTCACAGCAGAGGGGTCCAGGCGAAAAACGCCCATTTTCTTGAACATGAAGCTGACACTGCCGGTGGCGCCGAGATTTCCGCTGCCTTTGGAGAAGATATTGCGCACGCTCGCAACGGTTCGCGTGGGGTTGTCGGTGGCGGTTTCAACCAATAGGGCGACACCGTGGGGTGCGTAGCCCTCGTAGATGATTTCCTGATAATTGGCCGCTTCTTTGCCCGAGGCGCGGCGAATCGCGGCATCGGTCTTGTCCTTGGGCATGTTGACGGCGCGGGCGTTCTGCAGCACCCGGCGCAGGGTGGGATTGCCGGCGGGGTCGGGCCCGCCCGCGTGCACTGCAATAGCAATATCCTTGGCAACGCGGGTGAACTGCTTTGCCATCCGATTCCAGCGCGCAAACATGGCGTGCTTTCTGACTTCGAATATACGTCCCATGGCGCGCATGGTAGCAATACCCGGCTAAACCGCTAGACTTGTGGTTTCCCAAAGGCGATTTCCATGAGTGCAGTTCCCGCGGACGAACCCTTGAGCGCCATCAGTTTCCGCGACCTTGCACTGTCGGAACCGGTGTTGCGGGCGTTGACCGACGTGGGCTACGAGTCGCCCTCGCCGATCCAGGCCGCGACCATTCCGGTGCTCTTGTCCGGGTCCGACATGCTGGGCCAGGCGCAGACCGGCACTGGCAAGACGGCGGCCTTTGCGTTGCCGGCGTTGACGCGCATCGATCTATCCAAGCACGAGCCGCAGGTGCTGGTGCTGGTGCCCACCCGCGAGCTCGCACTGCAAGTGTCCGAGGCCTTTCTAAAGTACGCCGCGCACCTGAAGGGCTTTCACGTGCTGCCGATCTATGGCGGCCAAAGCTATCAGCCGCAATTGAACGCCCTGCGGCGCGGGGTGCACGTTGTCGTGGGAACGCCGGGACGCGTCATCGATCACATGAATCGCGGCACCTTGAAGCTCACGGGATTGACGTTGCTGGTGCTGGACGAGGCGGACGAAATGCTGCGCATGGGCTTCGTCGATGCGGTCGAAAGCATTCTCGAACAGACGCCGCCGCAGCGGCAGGTGGCCTTGTTCTCCGCGACCATTCCCGCGCCGATTCGCCGCATCGCGGCCAAGCATTTGCGCACGCCCGTGGAAGTGACCATCAGGAGCAAGACCAGCACCGCAACCAATATTCGGCAGCGATACTGGATCGTCAGCGGCATGCACAAGCTGGACGCGCTGACCCGGATACTGGAGGCTGAACCCTTCGACGGCATGCTGGTGTTCACACGCACCAAGCAGTCCACGGTGGAATTGGCGGAGAAACTCGAAGCACGGGGCTTTGCCGCCGCTCCGCTCAATGGCGACATTCCGCAGCCGTTGCGCGAGCGCACCGTCGCGCGGCTCAAAGCCGGGCAAATTGACATTGTGGTGGCCACCGATGTGGCGGCGCGCGGACTGGATGTGGAACGCATAGGTCATGTCGTCAACTACGACGTACCCTACGACACCGAATCCTACGTGCATCGCATCGGACGCACGGGCAGGGCCGGGCGCAAGGGCGAGGCCATACTGTTCATCGCTCCGCGGGAGCGCAACATGCTGCGCGCCATCGAGAGAGCCACGCGGCAGGCTATTGAACCCATGAATTTGCCGACGGTGGATACCGTCAACGCGCTGCGCATCGCCAAATTCAAAGTCCGGGTCTCAGAGACCATTGCCAAGGGGGAGGCCACGGCATTGCGCTCGGTCGTCGAGCAATTGGAAGCGGAATCCGGTTTGCCGCTCATAGATATTGCTGCGGCGCTGGCGAGCATGGCCCAGGGTTCGACGCCCCTGCTCCTGGCAGGCAAGTCCGAGCGCCCAGCACCGCCGTTTGAGACTTCACGGCCGGTGGAGCGGGAGAGACCGTCGGAGCGCGAGCGACCTTCATCGCGAGAACGGCCTACGGATCGAGATCGCCCAGCGGCTCGTGAGCGGCCTTCGGATCGCGAGCGGACGACAGAACGGGAGCGAGCGCCGGATCTGCCGCGCGTGTCGGATGCGGCGCCGCCTGCCGCGGTGCAAAAGCTCGATGCCGCGCGCAAGCCGCGAGCCAAGTCTGCCGGCAGCCAAATGGAAACTTTTCGCATCGAAGTAGGGTCTGTACATGGAATCAAGCCCGGCAACATCGTCGGCGCCATCGCCAACGAAGCTGGGATTGAGGGCGTGCATATCGGTCGGGTAGATATTCGCGAGGATCATAGCTTTGTGGACTTGCCGGAGGGCATGCCGAACCCGATATTCAAGGATTTGCAGAAGGTGCGGGTTGCGGGGCGCGAGCTGCGTATCAGCAGAGTAACCGAGAAGCCGCCCAAACCGCCGCGTGATGCCGCCCAGCGGGGTGCCGCCCAGCGGGGTGCCGCCCAGCGGGGTGCCGCCCAGCGCAAGCTGTTGAGCCGGCGCAAGGCGAAGAATTAGGGTTTCATTGGCCTAGCAAAAGAGGAGTGAGTCATGGGCAAGGGTATGGATCGAAAGAAAGAAGACAAGAAGAAACCGACCAAGACATTAGAAGAGAAGCGCGCGGCGAAGCGGGAAAAGAAACAGGCTCGAGGCTGAACGTTGGGTTCCTCGGCGCCGCTCCGTTCTTTTGTCGCCGGTTCCTAATGATGGGATCTGTGGCGGTTAAACGACCCGTGAGCGGCGCCCGCCACCGATAAAATCCTTGATGTTGGCGGCCATTTCGTCGAGGCAGCGCTGCCGCGCCTCGCGCGCGGCCCACGCCACATGCGGCGTGACAATTAAATTGGGTATCTTGGGGTCGAGCAACGGGTCGTCGCCCGGCGGCGGCTCGCGGGCCAGCACGTCGATTCCCGCGCCGCCGAGCCGCCCGCCCTTAAGTGCGGCAGCCAGAGCACGACCGTCCACGAGTGCACCGCGAGCCGTATTGATCAGCAGTGCGTCGCGCTTCATGAGCGCGAGTTCGTGTGCGCCGATCAGGCCGTGTGTGGAGTCATTGAGCGGGCAATGCAGCGACACGATGTCCGACATGCCAAGCAGCGCGTGCAGGTCCACGCGGTCGGGACTTGCGCTCTCGCCCCTGCGAGTGGCGACCACGACTCGCATGCCGAAGGCTTCGGCCACGCGCGCCGCGCCATTGCCGAGTGCGCCCCAGCCGACGACGCCGAAGGTGCGGCCATTGAGCTCGCGAATGGGGTGGCGCAGTTCCATGAGCGGCTTAGCCGTGGCCCAGCTGCCGTCCACCGACAGGCGCGAGTATTCGGACAGGTGCTGGGTGAGGCTCAAGATCAATCCCCACACGTGCTGCACCACCGAGGCAGTGCAGTAGCCACGCACATTGCACACTCCAATACCGAGATCCTTGGCGGCGGCGAGATCGATGTTGTCGGTGCCGGTTCCTACAACAGCCAGCAGTTTGAGCTTGGAAGCATGCTGCATCAGTTCGCGAGTAAACTCGAGCGTGTTGAGCAGTACGATGTCCGCGTCGCGAATACGCTCAGGGGCGAGTGTTTCGGATGAATAAACCAGCTGCAGGTCGTGGACACCTGCGGCGAGCGCGGATATATCGAGATCGCCATTGGAAATCGTGTCGTACTCGAGAAATACGGCTTTCATGGAGGATTCATTTTCGTGGCGGGTTAGAATGCTTGTAAGTATATGAAATTTTCAGCAGTCAAGGTTTTGATCGTCGCGAACATCGTGATGTTCGGTTCGCAATTTGTCGCTCCCGGCCCGGTGGAAGGGCTGCTCGCGCTCTGGCCTCTGCAGCCCATCGACGGCCAGACATATTTTCACTTCTGGCAGATGGTCACTTACGCCTTTCTGCACAGCACCGGAAACATTACGCATCTGCTGTTCAACATGCTGGGCCTATGGATGTTCGGCACCGAAATCGAGCGCTATGTGGGGCCGCGCCGGCTGTCGGCATGCTATTTCGCCTCGGTGGTGACAGCCGCACTCAGCCAACTGTTCGTGCCCATGCTGTTCGGCGCGGTGCCGGGTCCGACCATTGGCGCGTCGGGCGGCGTCTTCGGTCTGTTGCTGGCCTATGCCTTTCTATTTCCGAAGCGCAAGGTCGTGCCATTGTTTCCGCCCATACCCATGCCGGCGTGGATGTTTGCCACCGTGTACGCCGGAATTGAGCTTTTCCTGGGCGTAACGGGGACGCAGACGGGTGTGGCGCACTTCGCCCATTTGGGCGGAATGGTGGGTAGTGCCCTGGTCATCAGCCAGTGGCGGCGTCCGGCCTTTCGTGCCTGAGCGCGATCGCAAGGGCAGGGAGAGATTGGTCATGTCCGTGAATTCACAGACGGTAAGAATGGTTTTGTCCGTGGGCGTGCTGCTTTCGCTCGCCGCGCCGGCGCATGCGGAATGGGTGCGCCGCATCAGCGACGGCATCATGGGTACGCGGATCACGGTGGAGTTGTGGGCCGACGACAAAGATAAAGCCGAGCAGGCCATCGATGCCGTGCTCGATGAAATGCGGCACATCGATGATGCAATGAGCACTTACAAGCCCAGCAGCGAAGTCTCGCAGGTCAACGCCAAGGCAGCCGATGGACCCATGCACATCAGCAAAGAGCTGTTCGACCTGTTGGTCACGGCCAAGGAATACTCGGAAATTACCGACGGCGCCTTCGACATTACCTATGCCAGCGTCGGTTATATGTACGACTTCCGCAAGCATGTGCACCCGGACGAGGAGCAAATAGACAAGGCGCTGCCGGCAGTAAACTTTCGCCACGTGCTGCTCGATGCGAAGCAGCAGACAGTCAAGTTTTCGCAGAAGGGGGTGCGCATCGACCTTGGCGGCATAGCCAAGGGTTATTCGGTGGACTGCGGCATCGAGGTGCTGAAATCGCGCGGATTCACGCGAATGTACGTATCGGCCGGCGGCGACAGCCGCATCGTCGGTGATCGATTTGGCAAGCCTTGGATGGTGGGGATTCGCGATCCGCGCCGCGGCGAGGGAGAAGTAATCACCCGGATTCCGTTGGTTGACGCGGCGATCTCAACTTCTGGGGATTACGAGCGCTTCTTCGAGGAGGACGGGGTGCGCTATCACCACATCATCGATCCGCACACCGGGCACTCGGCCAGCAAGGTGCGAAGCGCCACTGTCATTGGGGCCTATGCTACGCGCACCGACGGCCTGTCGAAGACGGCGTTCGTATTGGGCCCGGAGAAGGCGATGGAAATCTACAACCGCATCGACGATATCGATGCCATCATCGTCAAGCTTGACGGCACGGTGATTTACTCCAAGGGCATTGAGCCGGCGCATCGAGCGGCAGCGCCGAAGTAGACTGCTGAGCCATTGCCAGTACTACTTGGGAGTGAGGGTATCGCTTGTAAGGCTATAATGGGCTGATGACAGCATGGTTGCTATGGGGATTGCTCTTCGGCTCGGTCGGGCTGGGGTACTTCATATATGGCAAGAAACAGCGTTCGGTCGTGCCGCTGGTCTGCGGACTTGCGTTGATGGCGTACCCATATTTCATCTCGAATTTGATACTGCTGGTCGGCATCGGCGTCGTTCTGTGCGCCGTTCCATATTTTTTGCGCCTGTGAAACCGCAGCAGACCGTGGCCGTTTTCGTCGACGTGCAAAATATTTATTACACGACACGGCAGTGTTTTTCGCGTCATTTCGACTACAACAGCTTCTGGGCGGAGGTCACCCGAGATAGAACAGTGGTAAAGGCGATCGCGTTTGCCATCGATCGAGGCGATGAGAAACAAGGGCAGTTTCAAAATATCCTGCGCGCCATCGGTTTCGACGTAAAATTGCGGCCGTTCATCCAGAGGCGCGACGGATCTGCCAAAGGAGATTGGGACGTGGGCATCACCCTGGACGTGCTCGAATACGCTCCGTTGGCGGATGTCGTGGTACTCGCGTCGGGTGACGGCGACTTCGATCTCTTGGTGAATAAAATCCGCGACAAGCACCAGGTGTCGGTCGAGGTATACGGGGTGGCGGAACTCTCCGCCGCATCACTGATTCGGGCCGCGGACAGATTCGTCCCCATCAAGGATCACCTGCTATTGGAAAAAGCTACGGCTCGCGGGGAATAAAGTGGGGCTGCCATGAGTCTTAGCTTCCATGGATGAGAAACGCGCCCGGTTCGAGGCGCAGGTTTTGCCGCATCTGGACGCCGCATATAGGTTCGCCAGGTGGCTGGCGCCTGCGCCCGGCGATGCAGACGACGTCGTACAGGAGGCTGTGCTGCGCGCTTTTCGGGCGTTTGACGCGCTTCGAGGGTCGGATGTGAAGGCGTGGTTGTTGGCCATCGTGCGAAATTGCCATTCGACGGCGCTCAGGCAGCGGCAGCGACGCGCCTGCGTGCCGCTGCCGGAAGAAAACGACGCACAGGACGCCCATGCGATGACAGCCACCACTCCGGGTCCGGAAGAGGCCTCGATGCGCCGGGACGAGCAGCGCACTCTCGACCGCCTGATCGCGGGATTGCCGGAGGAGCACCGCGCGGTGCTGATGCTGCGCGAAATCGAGGAAATGGACTATCGCCGGATTGCCGAGGTCACGAATGTGCCCATCGGCACAGTGATGTCGCGGCTGGCACGCTCGCGCGCCGCGCTGAAGGCGAAATGGCTGCAGGAAGCCGAGGTGGTACCGCATGCAGTGCGCTGAGGCTCTGCGCGTCCAGGCCTATTTCGACGCCGAAGTCGACGCGGTAAGCGCCGCGGATATCGAGCGGCACATGGAGCATTGCGCCGAGTGCCGCGCGCTCATTGCGGACCTCGAAGAAGTGCGCCGCGTGCTGCGCCGGGAGTCGGCCTATGCGCGCACTCCGCCGGCACTGCGAGCCGATATTCTGCGCGCGCTGGTCGAGGAAGGCGCGGCTGAAACAGCGGCACTTGTGGACAGCAGGCCGCGGCCGAGCACGCGGTTCTGGTCGAGTCGGCGCACTTGGCCGTTTTGGACGGGCGCCCTCGGCGGCGCGGGAGGCATGGCCATCGCCGCGGCGCTGGCATTTTTCCTGCTGGTGCCGAGATTCGACAATCCCCTGCTCGATGAACTGATGAACGCGCATGAGCGTTCGCTGATGCCGGCACATCTCATCGATGTGGTGTCCACCGACAAGCACACCGTGAAACCGTGGTTTGCAGGCCATGCGGATGTGTCTCCCGCGGTGGCCGATTTCGAGACGCAGGGTTACAAGCTGATCGGCGGGCGGGCGGATTATCTGGATCACCAGCGTTCGGCAGTGGTGGTGTATCAACACGGCTCACACGTGATCAATGTCTTCAGCTGGTCGGGGAACGGCCCGTCGTTGCCCGCCAGTGTGACCCGCAACGGCTATCACTTTATTTCTTGGAGCGACGGGGATCTCAAGTATTGCGCCGTTTCGGATACCGGCCGGGACGAACTCATGGGCCTGGTCCGACTGCTGCAAAAGCTGGAATAAAACGCCTGTATCCGAAGTCTTCTCTCTTGTACTCAACAAGGAGATGATCATGCCGGATAATCAATCGCTGCTGTCGCGTCGCAATGCTCTGAAGTGCCTGGCGTACGGAGGTGCCGGAACTCTGTTCGCGCTGTCGGGTGGAGTCTTTACGCCAATCGATCTGGCAATGGCCGCCACGGATAAGAAGGGCATGACCCAATTCGGCAAGCCGTTGTTTGTGCAGATCAGCGACACGCATATCGGCTTCAATAAGGACGCGAATCCCGACGTCAGTGGAACGTTGACCCAAACGATCGATCTCGTGAACGCCATGACGGAGCAGCCCGCACTCATCATTCACACGGGCGACATCACACATTTATCGAAAGCGGCGGAGTTCGATACGGCACAGCAGCTGTTTTCACGGCTGCGCACCACCGAGATGCACACCGTCCCCGGGGAACACGACACCAGCGATGCCACGGTGACGGAATATTTCAAGCGATTCGGCAAGGCTTCAGACAACAAGGGGTACTACAGCTTCGATCATGGCGGGGTGCACTTCATCGGGCTTATCAATGTGCTGGAGTTCAAGGCCGGTGGCCTCGGCACGCTGGGGTCCGATCAGCTCGCATGGGTGGAAGCCGATTTGAAGGGCCGATCTTCCAGCACGCCCATCGTGGTATTTGCGCACATGCCGCTGTGGACGGTGTACGAGCCCTGGGGATGGGGAACCTCTGACGCTGAACTGTTGGTGAACCGGCTGCGCCGCTTCGGCTCGGTGACGGTGCTGAACGGCCATATTCACCAAATCGTGCAGAAGGTCGAGGGCAATGTCACGTTTCATACGGCGCGCTCGACAGCTTATCCGCAACCCGTGGCCGGTGTGGGGTCCGGGCCGGGACCCTTGAAGGTGCCCGGTGAACAGTTGGCCGCCATGCTCGGTGTGAGCAGTGTGTCCGTGGTGAAGCATCCACATTCACTCGCGGTTCATGACACGACAATAGCTGGGGGGGCATGACGCCGGTGAGACGAGAGCCGGGTCCTTCAATCGCGAAAGTTGTTGAACTGAAGGGGCACGCCGACGTCGGCCTTGCGCAGGAAGGCGATGGCTTCCTGTAGATCGTCGCGTTTCTTGCCGATGATGCGCACCTTGTCGCCCTGAATCTGCGTCTGCACCTTGAGCTTCGAGTCCTTGATCAGCCGCGATACTTTCCGGCCGGCGTCTGCGTCGATGCCGTGCTTCAGTATCGCGAGCTGCTTGGCTCTGGCGAGATTGATCTCGGGGTCCTTGACGTCGAGGCAGGCGACGTCGATGCCGCGCTTGGCTATCCGCAACTTGAGGATTTCCAGCATTTGTTTCAGCTGAAAATCGGCGGGCGCAATCAGGGTCACCGTCGTTTCCTCGAGCTCGAACCGGGCATCCGTGCCTTTGAAATCGAAGCGCTGGCCGAGTTCGCGCATGGCCTGATCGACGGCATTGGTCAACTCATGAGTATCGATTTCGGACACGACGTCGAAGGACGGCATCTCAGGTCTCCGCCAGCAGCTGGTCCAGCGTGGCTTTCACGTCGGCCGCAAACTGGGTGTAGTGATCGCCGGTTGCGGGTCCGGAGAAACCCGTATGGATCTTGCGCACCACGCCTTTGCGATCGACGAATATGGTTGTGGGAAAGGCGTAGACGCGATCCAGCATGGGCAATATCTTCGATGCCTCATCCTTGTTCGAGATGCCGGCAATCAAGGTGGTGTACTCGACGCCGTAGTGTTCACGGAAGCGCTGTGTGGCTTCCACCGCCCGTGGAAAATCGCCGAAGTGCTCGAACATCAATGAGACGATTTCCACACCCTTGCCGCGGTATTCTTTATACAGCGGCTCGAGGAAGGCGGCCTCGTCATGGCAATTGGGGCACCAGCTGCCCGCTAGCGCCACGATCATGACCTTGCCTTGAAATGCCGCATCTTTGGAACTCACGGTCTTGCCCTCAAGATCGGGGAAAGCGAAGTCAAATTGCTTGGCTCCGCTGCGCATGGTGGTGAGCGAATAGGCGTCGGGTAGAGTCGCGTTCGCATCGCGCTTGCCCGACCATCGCTCATGAAACGCAGTTCCCACCCAGAAATCGCCGGCGAGTGCGCCGTCGACCCCAATCCTGGCCTTGTACAAAAAGGCATGTGCGCCGTCGAAAGTGGACAGGTACAGTTCCTCCCCTTTCACCTGGCCGGCGAGGTAGCGGTGATCGCCGGTCTCGGCCAAAAAGGTGCCCACGACCGCATCATGAGTCTGGGTGAATTCCCCGACGGCCAGTTCCGGCTTGCCGTCGTCGTCGGTGAACTTGACCGCCCAGCGGCCGGACACATCCGCGTTATCGCCGGCGGACTTCTCGAAGAAACGAAAATGCTGACCTCGCTGCGCATGCAGTGCGATGTGCTGCTGCTTGCCGCCGGGTTTGCTGAGGACGACTTCGCCGACGAGCCGATCCCCCTTCGCGTCGACCGACAGTCGATTCTCATAGCCTGGCATGCGAATCTCCAAGTGACTGCCGGAAACGGTGACCTCATTCAACGGGACCCGTTCTTTGCCGTTCACCAGGTAGGCGACAGTCTTTGCGCCGTCGGGTTCGAGAGTGAAGCCAAACGGCAGCTCACCACCGGGAAGCGTCAGGACCGCGCGGTAAGTTCCCATTTTGACGCCTGAGGCGGAATCGCCCTGCGCCGATTCGCGGTGGCAGGCGCTGAGCACAGCGCCCAGCACTGCGGCGCCGAGCGCCAGGGCGAGGAAACTGCTTGTCGATTTATTCACTTAACGATACCCGCGTGCCTGCAAGGTGAATAGTTTCGCATAGCGGCCGTCGGCCGCCATCAGAGACTCATGGCTGCCGCGCTCCACGATGCGGCCTTCCTCGAGCACCAGTATTTGGTCCGTCATGCGAACGGTCGAGAATCGATGCGAAATGACGATGGCGATGCGATGCCGGGTGAGTTCGCGGAAATGCTCGAAAACCTCCGCTTCGGCTCCCGCATCGATGGCCGCGGTGGGCTCGTCGAGCACCAGGATGTCCGCTTCGTTGCGCATGAATGCGCGCGCCAGGGCGATTTTCTGCCATTGGCCGCCCGAAAGCTCCCGGCCGTCCTTGAACCACTTGCCCAGCTGGGTGTGGTATCCCGCCGGGAGTGTATCGACGAATTCGGCAGCCAGGCCCTGCGCCGCGGCGGCGCGCCAGCGCGCCTCGTCGTCGAAGGCACGCACGTCGCCGGCCCCGATGTTCTCGCCGACCAGCATTTGATATCGGGCGAAGTCTTGAAAGATGACGCCGATGCGCTGGCGCAGCGTGGTCTCGTCCCAGTCCTTGAGGTCGAGCCCGTCCAGCAGAATGCGCCCTCGGGTGGGCTGGTACAGGCGAGTCAGCAACTTGATCAGAGTGGTCTTGCCCGAGCCATTCTGCCCGACCAGCGCCAGGCTCTCGCCCGGCCGCACGTGCAGATCGATGCCCGACAGCGCGGGGACAGTGGAGCCCGGATAGATGAACTCGACGTTTTCGAAGCGAATGCCGTCGCCGGGACTTGGGCCTTGCATCGTGCGGCCGCTGCTGCGGCCGGTAGGCTGCTCCAAGTATTCGTAGAGATTCGACAGATAGAGGTTGTCTTCGTACAGGCCGCTGACCGCCGATAATGCGGCGCTGACCGCTGACTGGCCCTGGCGGAACAGCATCAGGTACATGGTCATCTGACCTACCGTCATGGCGCCGAGCACGGTTTCGGCGGCGATCCACGCGTAGCCGCCGTACAGCGTAGCGGTGCCCACCAGCCCCAATCCGAAGCCCCATCCATCCCGGCGCAAAGTCAGGTCGCGATCCTCGCGGTACAGGCGAGAAAAGATGTCGCGGTATCGATCCAGCAAGCGCGGTCCCAATTCGAACAATTTGACTTCTTTGGCGCTGTCCTCGCGAGCAAGCACGGATTCCAAATAGATTTGCATGCGCGCCTCGGGGGCGCGCCAGCGGAACAGGCGAAACGCCTCGCCTGAGAATTTCGCTTCCGCCAGGAACGCAGGCAACCCGGCCAGAATCAACAGCACCACCGCCCACGGGGAGAAGTGAATGAGCAGTCCGCCGAAGGACACCAGCGAGATGGCATTTTGCAACAGGCCGAAGGTGCGCATGACCAGACTCAAGGGCCTGCTGGAGGCTTCGCGGCGTGCACGGGTCAGCTTGTCATAGAACTCCGAATCCTCGAATTGGGTCAATTCCAGGGTGAGCGCCTTCTCCAAAATCATGACGTTGACGCGCTGGCCCAATTGAGCCCGCAGCAAGGATTGAGCGAGCGAAATGCCCCGTTGCGCCATGGAGATGGCGGCGATGAGCACGGCTTCGAGCGCGACATATTTCATGACATGCGCGAACAAGCTGGTGCCCGTCTGTCGATGCACATCGGCCGCATGAATGACGGCATCGACAATTTGCGCGCCGACGTAGGCGACGCCCGCCGGCAGCACGCCGGCGATGAGGGTGAGTGCGGCGAGCGTGATGCTGAGCGCCTTGTTGGTGGTCCATACCAGCAGCAGAGCGCGGCGGCTGTAGGTAAACACGCCGAGCCAGCTGCGCTGCAGGCCGCCGGGGTCGGCTGCCGGCGACGCCGGACCGTGCGGCGAGTCAGCTATATGGGGTGAGGGACGAGGCATGCTTGCGGTCTATAATGGGGGACAGTCAGGTATGGCGGGAGTAGTTGTGAAATTCAAGCCCTTGCTCGATAGATGGAAGAAGGATCCGGTGCCGCAACTGACGGCCGAGGAATACCCGATCCGCCTCGAGTTGGACGATGCCGCGCGGCTGCATGCCTTGGCTGAATTGTTTCCCGGCCAGCCCATCGAAGTCCTCCTTACCGATCTGCTGCGCGCCGGCCTCGACGAAATCGCCGCCGCCATGCCCTATGAGCGCGGACCCAAGGTCATTTCGCGCGACGATCAGGGAGATCCGTTGTATGAGGACATCGGCCTCACCCCCCGATTCGTCAAGCTGACCCGCAAATTCAAGACGAAACTGGCGGCATCCGGCCCGTAGCCTGCCCGGGGCTCCGAGGCTTGACGCTGCTCGCCCGGCAAGGCGATACTTCGTCCGTGTCGACCGTACGTATGCCTGAAAAAGCTTGGTGGTGGCGCACTCCGTAAGGAGTGGGCGCTGGTCGGTCTTTCAATTTAATTCGTCGGTATCCAGAACCCATCTCCGCACTCAAGCCGGTGATGGGTTTTTTGTTGTCCGTGAGATTTGCAGGTTGAATCAATGAAGCCACCTTTTGACATCGCAGCCGATCTCGATACGCCGGTGTCGGCGTACTTGAAGCTGGCGCCGTTTCGGCCGCGATTCTTGCTGGAGAGCGTCGAGGGGGGCGAGCGGCTGGCGCGTTATTCCTTCATCGGATTCGGCGATTGCCTGGAGGTGCGCTTGGACTCCGCGGGGCTTGTCATCGGCGGCGTGCATTCGGCGCGGCCACGCTCCAAAGACGAATTCTTAAATGCCTTGCGCGGCGCGCTCGCTTTGGCGCCGCGGCCGCTGCCGGAAGTGCCGGAAGTACCTTTGCTCGGCGGCTTGGTCGGCTACACCGCCTACGATGCGGTACGCTATTTCGAACGCGTCCCGGGACGCAGCCTCGATGACACGACCACACCGCACGCACACTACGTGGCGCCGCGCTCCCTGCTGGTGTTCGATCATCTGACCCGCACCGTGGCGCTGTTGCACGACGGCAGCGAGGCGGAGCGACAGAGCCTGCGCCGGGACGTGATACGCGCGCTGCGCGGCGCGGTGCCTGCGGCGCTTGCATCGGGACGCTTTTCGCCGGCCACGCCATCGCTCAATCAAGAAGCGCACGCCATTCGCGTGCGACGCGCACAGGAGTACGTCGCCTCCGGCGACGTGTACCAACTCGTGCTGGCATCGCGATTCGTGGGTCAGCACGCTTTGAGCCCCTTTGAGGTGTATCGCGCGCTGCGGCTGCTCAATCCGTCGCCCTATATGTATTTTTGCGAGCTCGGCGACATTACCGTGGTGGGCTCCTCCCCGGAGGCGCTGGTGAAGTGCCATCACGGGTATGCACAACTGCGCCCCATCGCCGGCTCGCGCCCGCGCGGCGCCGATGCGGCGTGCGACGCCGCACTGGAAGCAGAACTATTGGCGGATCCCAAGGAAAATGCAGAGCATGTGATGTTGGTCGATCTGGCGCGCAACGACCTAGGCAGAGTCGCCACCGCAGGAACGGTGATGGTTGAACCCTATCGCGTGATCGAACGCTACAGCCACATCATGCATATCGTCAGCGGCGTCAACGGACGATTGGCGCCGGGACAGGACGCCTTCGACTTGTTCGCCGCCACCTTTCCCGCCGGCACGCTGGTGGGCGCGCCGAAGGTACGCGCGATGGAAATCATCGATGAGCTCGAACCGGTAGGCCGCGAACTGTACGGGGGAACCGTGGGTTACTTCGGCCGTCGCGGCGACATGGATCAGGCCATCACCATTCGTACCCTGGTATTTCGCGGCGACACCTATAGCTACCAGGCCGGCGGCGGCATCGTCGCCGACAGCGTGCCCCAAGCAGAATACCAAGAGCTGATGGCGAAGAGTGCGGTGCTGCGGCGAGCGCTCGAGCTTGCGGCCGGGGGGCTGTAAAGTGCGGCCCAAAATATTGCTGATCGATAACTACGATTCTTTCACCTACAACCTGGTGCAGGCGTTTCTGGTGCTGGGAGCCGAAGTCGACGTGTACCGCAACGACGCCATCAGGATCGATGAAGCGCTGGCGATCGCGCCTTCGCACCTGGTCATTTCACCGGGTCCCGGGACTCCGCGCGACGCGGGTGTTTCGATGCGGATGATTGAGGCGTTCACCGGGCGCATACCAATTTTCGGAGTGTGCCTCGGCCATCAATCGCTGGTGGAGGTATTCGGCGGCAAGGTGGTGCGGGCGGCGCGCCTGATGCATGGCAAGGTGTCGCCTGTCATGCATGACGGCAAGGGGCTGTATGCCGGCATGCCGACGAATTTCGAAGCCGGCCGATATCACTCGTTGATTGCCGCGTCGGACGGCATTCCGTCCGTGCTCGAGGTCACGGCCCGCACGGCGGAGGGTGAAATCATGGGGGTACGACATAAATCGCTGCCTATTGAAGGAGTGCAATTCCACCCAGAAAGCGTGCTCACGCCGGACGGCCCGATTCTCATGGGCAATTTCCTGAAGAATTGACGTGAGCGATAGCTGCGACTTTGCAACCAGTCCGCGCGACATGCTCGACGCTCTCGTACAGGGCCGCGACTTGAGCGAAGGCGCTGCCGCGGCCCTGCTCAATCTCTTGACGCAGCCCGAACTTGCGCCCGTGATGGCCGGTGCGTTGCTGGCCGCATTGCGCACCAAGGGCGTTACCGCCGCAGAAGTACGCGGCTTTGCCGAGGCCATGCGCGCGCTGGCGCGCAAGCCCCATCTGCCGTCGCGCCTGGATGCCATTGATATCGTCGGCACCGGCGGTGATGGCTCGGGCAGCCTGAATTTATCGACGGGCGCCGCGCTGCTGGCCGCCGCCTGCGGCCTGCCGGTGGTCAAGCATGGCAATCGCTCCATTTCCAGCCGCAGCGGTAGCGCGGATTTGATTGAAGCCTTGGGTTTTACTTTGCCGCTGGACGAGGTGCAGGCCGCGCGCTGTTTCGAAGCCACGGGCTTTACGTTCCTATTCGCGCCTTTTTTCCATCCCGCGATGCAGGCGGTGGCGCCGATCCGCAGCGCGCTCGGCATTAGGACGGTATTCAATTTGCTGGGGCCATTGACCAATCCAGCGGCGCCGCGCTTTCGCCTGATCGGCGCCTACGACGCAGCGACCGCGGAATTGATCGCCGGGACGTTGGCAGGAATGGACATCGAGCGCGCCTGGGTGGTGCACGGGGCCGCCGGCTGGGATGAAGCCACCCCTATCGGCCCGTTCCTGGCATTCGACGTCAGGCGTGATCTGATCGAGCGGCGCGAAATCGATCCGCGCGAATTCTCACTCGCGCCTTGCCGCTCGAGCGATTTGGCCGGCGGCGATGCGGCTGCAAATCTTACGGCCTTGCTCGAGGTGTTCGCGGGTCGCGATCGTGGCCCGCATTATGCTGCCTTGGTGCTGCAAAGCGGGCTTGCGCTATTCATCGCCGGACGCGCGGCCACGATCCAAGCAGGGATCGACTTGGCCCGCGCCGCCCTGGACAGCGGCCGGGCGCAGCGGTGGCTGATACGCTTGCGGCAGTTCGCGGCAGAGAGCGGCGGCGCCATGACGCAGGCCGGATCATGAGCGACTTCCTGGACGACATGGCGCGCGCCAGCGCGGCCCGCGTCGCGCAAGCACTGCGGTATGAATCCATTGCAGTCTTGGAGCGCCGCGCGCGCGCAATGCCTGAGAGTCCGCCACTGCGTCTCTCCACCGCGGGATTCGACGTCATTGCGGAGCTCAAGCTGCGCTCGCCGGCGGCCGGTGTGCTGGGCGGCGAGAACCAGGATTGGCTGGGACGCGTGGCCGCTTATGCGCGCGGCGGCGCGGCGGCGGTGTCGGTATTGACCGAACCTACGCGCTTCGACGGCTCGCTGGAACATTTGCGCCAGGCCGCAGCAGTGCTCAAACCGCTGGGCGTGCCGGCTATGCGCAAGGATTTTCTGGTCGATCCCTATCAGGTGCTGGAAGCGCGCGCCGCCGGGGCGGGCGGCGTTCTGGTGATCTTAAGAATGCTGTCGCAGGTTCAAATTGCGGGGCTGCTCGACGTGGCGGCGGAGCATGGTCTGTTCGTCCTGCTGGAGGCCTTCGATGAAATTGATCTGCAAGCCGCCCGCGATGTGATGGCCGCCCGCGCGGCGCCGGGGCAACGCACGAGTCGGGCGCGGCCACTCGCGGGCCATGCCGAGCAGGTGTTGATCGGCATTAATTGCCGCGACTTGCAGACTCTTAAAGTGGTGCCGGAGCGTTTCGCAGCATTGGCACCGCTGCTGCCGACCGGCAGGCCGGCCGTGGCCGAAAGTGGAGTCGCGTCGGCGGCCGACGCCCGCAAGATGCAAGGCTTGGGGTATGGCTTGGCCTTGATCGGTACTGCCCTGATGGCCGGCGATGACCCATCGCAGCTGCTCGGCGAAATATTCCGGGCGACGCGGACAGTGCAACCGTAAAATGGCTACACTCGGCGCCATGTGGATCAAAATCTGCGGCATAACCAGTGCCGATGCCGTCGCTGCCGCCGCAGAGGCCAATGTCGACGCGATCGGTTTCGTATTCGCACCCAGCCCGCGTCAGGTGACGCCCGGCCAGGCGGCGCAATTGGCGGCGTTGGCGCCGCCCGGGATACTCCGCATCGCGGTGGCCCAGCATCCGCTGCAAATGAAAGTCGACGAGATCTGCCGAATTCTCAAGCCGGATTACTTTCAAACCGATGTAGAGGATTTGCGCGAATTGAAAATCCCGCCACATATCAAAGTGCTGCCGGTGGTGCGCTTCGGCCGCAAGACGCCGAACCCATTGCCGGGTCGCATGCTGTTCGAAGGTCCCTCGAGCGGCATCGGCGAGCTGGCTGACTGGGGGCGGGCGGCGGAGCTCGCGCGCCAGACGGAGGTGATTCTTGCCGGCGGCCTGTCGCCGCAAAATGTGGCTGAGGCCATTCAAGCGGTGCGGCCCTTCGGAGTGGACGTAAGCAGCGGCGTCGAGGAGGTGCCGGGGATCAAGGATCCCGCAAAAATACATGAATTCGTCCGGGCGGCGCGCGCCGCCGCGGCGCGGTTGGAGAACGAATCGTGAATTCACCGTTGCGGACGCGGGCAGCGCAGGCTTTTCCGGATGCTCGAGGCCGCTACGGCGCTTTCGGCGGACGCTACGTTCCCGAGACTCTGGTACCGGCGCTCGATCGGCTGCAAGCGGGAGTCGATACGCATTTGCACAGTGCCGATTTTCAGTCCGAGTTCATGCATGAGCTCAAGACCTGGGTGGGGCGGCCCACCGCACTGTCCTATGCGCCCACCTTGAGCAAGCGCTGGGGCGCGGAAGTGTGGCTGAAGCGGGAGGATCTGGCGCACACCGGCGCGCACAAAATCAACAACGCCGTCGGCCAAACTCTGTTGGCCAAGCGCTTGGGCGCCAAGCGCATCATTGCGGAAACGGGTGCGGGTCAGCACGGCGTCGCCAGCGCCGCCGCTGCCGCGCGCTTAGGGATGCCCTGCGTCGTGTACATGGGCGCGGTCGATGTGGAGCGGCAGGCACCCAATGTCGGGCGCATGCATCTCTTAGGCGCCAAAGTGGTCCCGGTCACCGGTGGCGATGCTACCTTGCGCGCCGCCATCGATGAGGCCTTGCGCGATTGGGTGTCCGATCCCGACGGCACCTACTACTGCCTGGGCTCGGCGGTGGGTCCGCATCCCTACCCGTATCTGGTGCGTGAGCTGCAATCCGTCATCGGCCGCGAGGCACGCGCACAGATGCTGGAGCAGGCGGGCGGCCTGCCGGATGTGGCGGTGGCGTGCGTGGGCGGCGGATCGAATGCCATCGGCTTGTTTCATCCCTTCCTGGGTGACACCGCCGTGAAACTGCTGGGTGTGGAAGCGGGCGGTCGCGGCACCGGTCTCGGGGACAATGCGGCCTCCCTCACCTGCGGAACCCCCGGCGTCTTACAGGGCAGCTACACCCTGATCTTGCAGGACGCATTCGGTCAGGTGCAGGAGACTCATTCGGTTTCCGCCGGCCTCGATTATTCCGGGGTCGGCCCAGAACATGCGTACTTGATGACGTCCAAGCGTGTTGCCTACGAGTCGGTGATGGACGAGGAGGCCTTGGATGCCCTTGCGGAGTGCGCGAAGTTCGAGGGCATTCTGACGGCGATCGAGAGCGCTCACGCGTTTTACGGTGCACGGCGTTACGCCAAGGCTCACCCTGGCGCAAAGATTCTGATCGGCTGTTCCGGCCGCGGCGACAAGGACATGCCCATCTTGCAACGCACTCTGCTGAAGGATCTTTAGATGATGAAGGAAACGCCAGCGATCGCGCCGCGCGAGTGTATTTCCGCTGCGATTCGGGCGTCGGCGGCGGCAGGCCGACCCGCCTTGGTGGGGTTTCTCACCGCCGGCTTTCCAACGCGGCGTGGATTCAAAGAGAATCTGGCCGCAGTTGCCGGCGAGTGTGATGTGGTGGAGATCGGGGTGCCATTCACGGATCCCATGGCCGATGGCACCACCATTCAGCGCGCCAGCTTCGCGGCGCTCGCCGACGGAGTCACGTTGCCGTGGATATTCGAAGAACTGGGCGGTTTGAACCCGCGGCACGCGGCGCCCACGTTATTGATGAGCTACTTGAACCCCTTGCTCAAGTTCGGCCTGGATAAGCTGCCGCGCGCGGCGGCAGCGGCCGGAGTCGCGGGATTCATCGTCCCCGACCTGCCCTTCGAGGAAAGCGGCGACCTCAGGGTAGCGCTGGACAGTGAGGGACTGGCATTGGTGCAGATGGTAACGCCCGTCACACCTCCGGAGCGTTTACGCATGCTGTGCAGTGAGGCCAAGGGCTTCGTGTACGCCGTGACCATGACCGGCACCACCGGCACACCCAAGGGACCCGCGGCGGAGCTGCCATCCGATGTGCTTGAGTATATGGATCGAGTCAAGCGCTGCTCCTCGGCGCCGGTGTGCGCAGGCTTTGGCATCCGCTCTCAGGAGCAGGTGGCCCGATTCGCGGGCCGCGCCGACGGTGTAGTGGTCGGTTCGGCGTTGGTCGAGGTGCTGGAACGCGGCGGGGATGTGAGAGCTTTTTTGAGGTCTTTGCGCGGGCTTTAGCCATGCTGGGCCGTCCATGAAGCGGGTGTTCCGTGCGCCATCGCTGATACAGGTGGCGCATGCGCGCAATGTGCTGTTGACTGCGGGAATCCAGAGCGAGCTGCGGAATCAATACCTGGCGGGCGCGTTGGGCGATTTGCCCATGCTGGAAACCTGGCCACAGCTGTATGTGGAGGATGCCGATGAGCAGGTCGCCCTGCGTGCCTTGGCGCGTGCCGCCGCGGCGCCGGCCGGCGCGTCATGGACCTGCGAGCACTGCGGGGAGGTGCTCGAGCCGCAATTCACGAGCTGTTGGCGCTGCGGGACCGGTGCGGCGCACCAGCCGTAGCACCACCTCGCTGCGTGCGGTGTCGGACAAACACCTACATAAAATCGCGTGAAATCTGAGCCGAGGATCAGCGCCTTTCCCTGGCAGCCGGGGGTCTGCACAGGTTACAAACCTAAAGGTGCTTAGTGTAACGATTACACGGGCACGAAGAGGAGAGGTAATGAACAGCGCCAGCTTAAGTTTTCCCGAGCAAACCCCAGCCGTGACCGCTATCGGCTCCCTATTGGGCGCATCGGCTGCCATGCAGGAAGTTTTCCGGCTCATCGAGCGCGTCGGTCCCACCGAGGCCGGTGTGCTCCTGACCGGCGAGAGCGGCTCCGGCAAGGAGCTGGCGGCCAAGTCCATTCACGAGTGCAGCGCACGCCGCGACGGTCCGTTCCTTGCCATCAACTGCGGTGCCATACCGGCCGGGCTCATCGAGGCTGAATTATTCGGCTACGAGAAGGGAAGCTTTACCGGCGCAGCGCGCGCCCACGCCGGCGTTTTCGAACGCGCTCAGGGCGGAACGCTGCTGCTCGATGAAGTGACGGAGATGCCGCTTGACATGCAGACCCGCTTGCTGCGGGTGTTGGAGACGCGAAAATTTTACCGGGTCGGGGCGAGCACGGAATTCATTGCCGATGTGCGGGTAATCGCGGCGACCAACCGGTGCCCGCTGCAGGCGGTGCAGAACGGCCAGTTGCGCGAAGACCTGCTGTATCGTTTGGCTGTATTTCCGGTTGCACTGCCGCCGCTGCGCAGTCGCGGCGACGACGTGGAATTACTGGCGGAGCATTTCCTGGCGGAGCTCAATCTCTTGGGGCGGACGCAGAAGCGCCTTTCGGCGTTGGCGCGCATGACGTTGAAGCAGCATAGCTGGCCGGGCAATGTGCGCGAGCTGAAGAATTGCGTGGAACGTGCCTACATTCTGGGCGACACGGTTGTGGAACTCGCCCCGCTGATCCAGGGCGGCGCACGCGCTGCAGACGCCGCGAATGACCGCGAAAGGCTCAATATCCGCGTGGGCTCGCGCATACACGACATGGAGCGGTCACTGATCGAGGCCACATTGGACTATTTCAAGGGCAACAAGCGGCGCGCGGCCGATGCGCTGGGATGTAGCTTGAAGACGCTGTATAACAAGCTCAACGGGTATTCACAAAGCCAAGAGTGCGCAAATTCCTAAGCGCCCGCCGAACGGAGAATAAATCGTGTCAAGAGTACTCATCGCAGACGATCATGCAGTGGTGCGCGCGGGATTCAAGCAATTCCTGGAAGCCGATGCCAGCATCAACGCCGTCGGTGAAGCCGCCAGCGGCAACGAGACGCTGAACCAGCTACGCGAGCAGGATTGGGATCTTGTGCTGCTCGACATCCATATGCCGGACCGCAGCGGATTGGACATATTGAGGCATATACAGACCGGCCACCCGAGCGTGAGGGTGCTGGTGATGAGCGGGCTGCCGGAGCAGCAATACGCGGTCAACGTGCTGCGCGCCGGCGCCAGCGGCTATCTGTCGAAGGACAGCGCACCCGAGGAATTAATGAAGGCGGTCCGCACCGTGTTGTCAGGGCGCCGTTATGTCAGCGCGGCGCTCGCGGAGATTTTGGTGGCCGATCTGGACGGCGATCCGGACAAGCCGCTGCACGCGCGATTGTCCACGCGCGAATTCCAAATTTTCTGCAAAATAGCGGCGGGCCGCGGCGTGTCGGACATCGCCAATGAACTTAGCTTGAGCGTGAAGACGGTGAGTACTTACAGGAGTCGCATTCTGGAGAAGATGAGCTTTACCGCGAACGCAGATATCACTTCTTATGCGTTACGTAATGGCCTCATTCAATGAGTAAAATACTGTGAGAATTTTCCTACATCAGGACCTGCGAACCCCCCGTGGCCGGCATGCCCGGCATAGCCTTAAAATGCCTCGGGTATGGACACAGACTTTAGGGATTTCGCGTCAATGGCTCAATGCTTGAGAGTTCTTCTGGTCGAAGACTCCAAAGTATTGACGGAGCGATTGACTGAAGCGATACGCCAAATTCCTCAGGTGGAATTGATCGGCACCGCGGACACGGAGGCCGCAGCGGTGGCCTCGGCAACGCGCGACGCCGTGGATGTGATCATTCTTGATTTGCATTTGAAACAGGGCACGGGATTCGGAGTGATGCGAGCGTTGGCCACCGCACAGGTGAAGCCACGCATCATCGTCCTGACGAATTACGATCTGCCCGAATACAAGAACGCCGCCATCGCTCTCGGCGCCACACACTTTCTGGACAAGGCGCGCGACTACGGCCGGCTGCCGGAAGTGCTGCACGATATCTGCGAAGCGCACCTCTCGAAGCATTGATCGCCGAGGGCAGCACCGGTTCACTCGCGGCCCCCCGTAACGCCTACAGGCCGTTGCGCATTTAGCGCAGCACTTTCGGCGGTATGTCCGACAGCGACACGCGCCACACGTGTTTAAGATGGTTTTACGTGGGACCGACGCCCAACGATACAAGCGGCCTGGGCGAACCGCGACACCCGGAGGAGCATTTATGAGAATTCAGATGGCAACATTGACCCGCGGAGCGATCGCGTGTGCGGCATTGACACTGGGTATGTCGGCGCTTGCCGCCACACCGGTGGCAAACGAGAAAATTGCAGTCGCCAAGGCGTCGGTGCAGCGCGCCGAGCAGTCCGGGGCCCCCGAGCTTGCGCCGGTGGAAATGGCGGCGGCCCGCGAGAAATTGGCACGCGCCGAAAAGGCGGCGACCGACCGTGAACCAAAGCCGGCCGCCATGCTCGCCGACCAAGCCAATATCGACGCGCAGGTGGCCGAAGCCACAGCGCAGCAACAGCGCTCGCATAAAGCAGCGATGGAATTCGATGCCAGCATGCAAGCCCTGCGCGGCGAAGCCATACGCGCAACTCAACCCGCTCAATAAGGTGTAATTATGAACGCGAAATTATTTTCCGGAATGACTCTGGCGCTGGCTCTGGGTGCATGCGCCGGCGGCCCGAGACCGAACGCGGCGCTCGACAGCGCGCATGATGCGGTTCGAGCGGCTGAATCGGATCCGAACGTGAGCAAGTACGCTGCCCTTGATCTCGAGGCGGCGCGCAAGAACCTGGCGATTGCCGACGATGCAGCGCTGCATCACCGCGAATCGGAAATCGGACAGCCGGCTTACCTCGCTGCTCAGAACGCCCGTCTGGCGCGAATTCATGCCGCCGCCAAGGCGGACGACGCCCGAGTGGCGGCCGGGCAGAGCGAGCGCGACCAGATCATGTTGAACGCCCGGACCCGCGAAGTGCAAAATGCCAAGGCGGCCACCAACGACGCGCGCGATCAGCGCGATCAGGCGACGCAGGACGCCGCAATGGCGCAGCAGGAGGCAGCGCGACTGCAGGCCGAGGTCGATCAACTCAAAGCGACGCCCACGCCGCGCGGGCTGGTGCTGACTCTCGGCGACGTGCTGTTCGATACCGGCCGAGCGGAGTTGAATCCGGGCGCGGGCCGCAAGATGGACCAGCTCGCGCAGTTCTTGAACGAGCATAAGGACAGGCTGGTGCAGATCGACGGCTTCACCGACAGCGTCGGCACGGAGTCATATAACGAGGATCTTTCGCGGCGCCGTGCGGACGCGGTTAAGTCGGCGTTGATGGTGAGGGGGATCGATTCCGCAAGAATCAACACCGTGGGCTATGGCAAGGCGTATCCGGTCGCCAACAACAATGATTCGGGCGGCCGACAGCTGAATCGTCGAGTGGAAGTGGTGATCGGCGGAAACGATGGCAGAGCCATAGCGCCGCGCAGCTACGACCCGACTACGGGCTCCGTGGTACGTTAACCAGCGGCCACAACCGATCGATCCAAACCCTCGCCGGCAGCGGCGGGGGGTTGGCTTTCAGGTAGAGCTGGTTTCGGCCGCCAGCATTCGTTGCAGGGGAATAATGGCGGTCACCACCGTGCCGCCGGCCTTCGGCGTGTTGACTTCCCAGGTGCCGCCCAGTGCGGATATCCGATGGCGCATCGATGCGAGGCCGTGATGCGAAGTGATGGTTTGCAGGCGCGACGGGGCGATGCCCTTGCCATCGTCCGAGACGCGCAGCATAAAGATGTCACCATAAATTCCGATAACTAAATTCGCTGACTTCGCCTCGGCGTGCTTCAAAATGTTGGTCAATGACTCCTGGGCGATGCGGAACACACCGATGGACGCATCGGGATCGAATTTTGGCTCTTCTTCGGGAATCGATTCGGTGCACTGTAGGCCGGCGCGGCGGCAGGTTTCCTTGAATTGCCAGCGCACGGCCGTGAACAAGCCCATGTTGTCGAGCAGAGTGGGCCGCAACTCTTCCACCACACGGCGCTTCAAATCCACGCCCGCACTCAACGATTCGTGAATGCGCTTGAAGCGCTGTTCTATGGATGGATCACTGGTGGGCAGGCGCTGCTGCAGCCAGGATAGATCCATGCGCGCTGCAACCAGCAAACCGCCGAGCTCATCGTGCAATTCGCGCGCAAGAGCGGATTTCTCCTGCTCGGATACTCCTTGCAAATGGGTCGAGAGCGCGGTGAGCTCGCGGGTGCGCTCGTCGACCTGGTGTTCCAGCTCCGCCTTCTGATTACGCAGATTGGCGGATTGGCGCGCGCGCCGGCGCATGTCGCCGTAGACGAGCCGGCTGGCGAGCAGCACCAGGCCGATATTCAGAATGACCCCGGCGGCCGACACCCAACGCGACATGCGGAAATCCGACTGCCACCGAACGGTGGCCGCAGACAATTCACGCGATTCCGCGAGGCGCATGGCGCCCACGATCTTCGCTATCTCATCCATGGTGTGCTTGCCCACGTCGGTGCGCACGATGTTCAGGGCCGGCGCCGGGCCTCTTTTTTTAAACAGCGCCAACGTGTCGTCGAGCTCGCCGAGCTTCTTGCCGGTCAGGATGCGCAGCTCGTGAAATTCGCGGCTGTCATCGCTGCCGCCGTAGGTATCGTGCACGCGATCGAGCGCGGCCTCGACATTGGCCACCGCCTCGGTGTAGGGCTGCAGGTAGGCGATCTCGCCGGTCAGAAGATAGCCGCGCTGCCCGGATTCGGCATCGGTCATGAGGGCGATAAACTCGCTCAACGCTTGCTGCCGCAACTGAGAGTCGTGAACCCGCTCGTTGGCCGCATTGAGCCGTGATTGTCCGTCCGCCGCAAGGAAAAACAGGCCTACGAGGAAAGCGATCAGCAACAAGGGAGGCAAGGCGATGTACCATCGGCCGATCTCGCCCAATTCCTCGCCCAGGATTTTCATGTGATTGTCCGCGCTCTTTAGCCTGTAAAGTTTAGCATGTGGGGCGATTCCTACAGTAAGGGCCGATTCGATCCGATGGTACGCCTCGCCAACGGCGGCCAGTATGAGCAATACTGTTCTTTGTGTTCGCAAGGAGAATACCCATGGAAAATACTTTCGACGGAACCACTGAGCAGGCGCGTGCCGCCGGGCGTCGACTCAAGAACGACTTGAGCGAAGGCGCGAGCGACATCAAGTCGGCCGCTTCCAGCGAAATCAAGAATCTGATTGCAGACGTCGAAGATTTGATGGCGCGCATCGCGGATTTGAAGGACGCGGACGTGGTACGTGTGCGCGGCAAAGTTCAGCGCGCCGTGGAGGCAACGAAGCAGAGTTTGGCGGATAGCGCCGAAACCATACGCCAGCATGCGCAAAACGTGGCAAGCACCGCTGACGATTACGTGCGCGAGAGCCCGTGGCAGGCGATCGGCATCGCCGCGCTGGTCGGCGCGGTGGTGGGGATATTGGCCACCCGCCGAAACTAGGGCGCGACGGTGCGACTGCTGTGGTCACTGCCCAAAGCGGCGCCGGCATTGCTGCGTCATTTTGCGGCCTATGTCGACCTTGCGAGTCTTGATCTAGCACGAGCCTCCCGGGAATTCGCCGTGGATTTCGTGGCATGCGCCATCATCGCCATCTGCGCGCTGTTTGCTCTGCTCATGGGTTGCCTGCTGGTGGTGGCCTGCACTTGGGACACCCCTCAGCGGGTCTCCGCCATCGCTTGGATGACGGGTGGATTTTTGGTGGCTGCCATTGCGGTGGCGCTGTACCGATCGAGCGCAGCGCGGACGAAGTCGCGGATGCTCGACTCGGTGCGCCGGCAGTGGCACGAAGATCGGGTGCTGCTCGAGCACATATTGGCGTCATCGGACCAGGATTGATTCCATGACTGACCGAGAGGATGCCGACCGCGCCGAAATACTTGCCAGACTTACCACGTCGCGCGACGAGATACGGCGGGTGCTCGATCCGCCGCCGCACGGCGAGGCGGGCGGTTCTGCGTCGGCGGCTCACGCGAACGGGAGGGGCTTTCCGCGCAGCCGAACCATGCAAATGTTGACGAGCGGACGCGGCCTGGGAACTCTGGGCGCCGTGGCCGCAGGCCTGCTGCTTGCGCGCCCCGCCTTGGCGCTGCGTCTGCTGCGAATGTTGCCTGCCAGCGCCGTTGCCAAGACGCTGCTGCTGCGGGCCGTCGGCATGCTTAGGTCAAAGCGCGGCGGCGGGGACTGATCAGCCGAGAGTGACCACTCCGTAGTGGTAGCTGCCGTCATCCACCAGTTCGATTTCGCAAGGGGAGGCAGATATTTCCTTGCCGTCCAGCGACGCCTTGACGACGCCCTGGCAGACCCCATGCGGATTCTCCACCGTGATGCGATAGCGCGAGGAACCGCATCTATGGGTGACTTCAAAACCGGTCCAAGCGCGGGGGATGCAGGGATTGACGATGAGAGTCCGGCCGCGTACATGAATGCCCAGTATTCCCTCCACCGCGGTGCGATACATCCATGCGGCCGTGCCCGTGTACCAGGTCCAGCCGCCTCTGCCGACATGCTGAGCCGCCGAGTACACGTCGGCGCAGGCCACGTAGGGCTCGACCTTGTAGCGGTGAATGCCGGCGCGAGTGCTGGCATGATTGATGGGATTGATGATAGAGAACAATTCTCCGGCCCGATCGCCGTCGCCCAGCTCGGCGAAGGCCAGAACGGTCCACATGGCGGCATGCGTGTACTGGCCACCGTTCTCGCGCAGGCCGGGCGGATAGGCCTTGATATAGCCGGGATCGTGCGCACTGCGATCGAATGCCGGCGTGAACAATTGCACCAGGCCATCGCTGCGGCTGACCAGCTGAGCGTTGACCGCAGACATCGCCCGCACCGCTCGCTCACGTTGCGCGGCTCCCGAAATCACCGCCCATGACTGCGCGATGGCATCTATTCTGCACTCATCGCTGGTGACTGACCCTAACGCCGTGCCGTCATCGAAGTAGCCGCGCCGGTACCAGTCGCCGTCCCAGGCTTCGCGCTCGATCGCCTGCTGCAGGGCATGCGCCTGCTTACGCCATTGCGCGGCCACGGCCGGCTCGCTGCGCCGCTCGGCGACGGGCGCGAACTTGAGCAAAGTCGCGTATATAAACCACCCCAGCCAGACGCTCTCACCGCGCCCCGCAGCCCCGACTCGATTCATGCCGTCGTTCCAATCGCCGGTGCCGAACAACGGCAGCCCATGCGCGCCGATGGTGAGCCCCGAATCAAGCGCGCGCACGCAGTGTTCGAACAGCGACCCGGCGGTCTTGGATTCCGGTGCTGAGAAGCTTTCATGGCTGTCTGCGGCCAAAGGCCCGCCGCTAAGGTAAGGCACGGACTCGTCCAATATGGCGTAATCCTCCGTGACTTCCAGATAGTGCGCCAGAACGAAGGCCAGCCAAATTCGGTCATCCGAAACGCGGGTTTTAACACCTTGACCGGAAGTCGGCAGCCACCAATGCTGAACGTCCCCCTCCTCGAACTGCCGTCCCGCGGCCCGCAGAATATGTTCGCGGGCAATCTCCGGCCGCGAAACCATCAGCGCCATGACGTCCTGCAATTGATCGCGAAAGCCATAGGCGCCGCTCGACTGATAGAACGCGGTCCGCGCCCAGACGCGGCACACCAGCGTCTGGTACAGCAGCCAGCCGTTGACGAGAATATCCATGGAGCGATCGGGCGTCTTGACCTGGACGGTGCCCAAGGTCTGGTCCCAGAAATCCGTCACGCTCTTCAACGCGGCGTCGAGATCCATCGCCCGATAACGTTCGATGAGAGCGACCGCGGCCGTGGACGAGGCCTCTTCTCCGACCAGAAACGTGAGTTCAATTTCTTCGTCGGCGTTCAAGCTGACCTTGGTTTGCATGGCGCCGCAGGGATCCAAGCCGCCGCCGACGCGATTGGTCAGCGGTTGCGATCCGATCAGCGCGGCCGGCTCCGCCAGGGATCCGTGGCGGCCGATGAACTCTGCGCGATCGGCCGTGCAGCCGCGCTGCTTTCCCGCCATGTCCATGAACGCGATGCGCGATGGAAAGCCATTGCTCCAGGGATTTCGCGCCAGCAGCGCGCCGGTTTTGGGCTCGATTTCGGTCACGATGAACGGCGCCGTCTTGCTGCGCTGATTGCCCAGCACCCAATCCACGTAATGAGTAATCGACAGTTGCCGCGGTTCCCCCGAGGAGTTGCGGAGCTTGAGCCGCGAGATCTTCAGCGAATCCTGCAGCGGTACGAATTGCAGAAGATCGAGCGAGATGCCGTGCGACGCATGCTCGAGGCGGCTGTAGCCGAAACCATGGCGGATGACGTAGCTGCCGGACGGCTCGCGAATGGGCAGGGGTGTGGCGCTCCACAGCGCTCCGGTCGCCTCATCGCGAATGTAAATCGCCTCGGCAGGCGCATCGCTGACGGGATCGTTGCACCAGGGAGTGATTTGATTCTGTTGCGCATTCAATGACCAGGTGCTGCCCGAACCGTCCGCCGACACCAGGCAGCCAAACTGCGCGTTGGCGATCACGTTGACCCATGGCGCCGGCGTCCATTGACCCTTGTCGAGGATCACGACGTATTCGCGGGCGTCGGCGGCGAATCCGCCCAAGCCATTGAAGAACTCAAGCGGCGGCGCGCCGCGCGAGGTGATGTCTTTCGCCGGGGCTTCGCCATTGCGCCGGCGCTGGCGCGGCACGGGCTCGGGTTCTTTAAGCCGCGCCAGCTGATCGCTCAAGGTGCCGCGGCGCGCCACGAACACCGCTCGGGCGGCCGCCTGCAGCAAATCCCGGATTTCGGGCTGTAGCAGATCGGCGCGCAGCGAGAACACCGCTCCACGCCGGCTGCCGTCTTCATCACGGCGGATCTGGGAAATCCGCACCGCGGTATCGAGCGCCTGTTGCAGGTCGGACGCGTAGGACGGCGGTCGCTCGTTCAGGATCACCAGATCCACGGCGAGGCGCTTCAGCCGCCAGTACTCGTGTGCGCGCAGCAATTGCTTGACGATCTCAATGTCGCCCTCGTCGTCGATTCTCACCAGCACAATGGGTAGGTCGCCGGATATGCCCTGCGGCCATAAGGAGGACGGCCCCAGCTGATTCTTTTCGAGAGTCTCGCGCGGCGCGCGCATCGACGCATCGGAATACAGCACTCGATTGGCGATGCGCTGAAACGCCTGGGCCTCCTCGAAGTCCACTCCCAGGAAGCGCAATTGCACCTGCGCCTGGGTCCAGGCCAGGGTTTTGGCGCGATCGAAGGCGGCCATGTCGCGGTGCTTGTCCACCAATGCAAGGGCTTCGTCGCGGGTGGCACTGACGATGGTCCAAAATGCGACGCGCACGGTTTGGCCGGGCGGGATCCGCACACGACGGCGCAACGCCAGCACCGGGTCGAGAACCGTTCCCACGGTGTTGGACAGCGGCCGTGCGTCCAATACGGAGACTGCATTGCGCAAGTCGCGGCCACGGCCGAGGAAACGCGCCCGATCGGTCTCGAACTGCAGGCCGCCGATGGCGTCGCCTTCGAGCGCGCTGACGTGCGCGGCCCAAAGCTGCGGCTCATCGAGCTCCCGGGTGCGGCGCGTGGCGAGCAGTGCGCCGCTTTCGGCGATGAATTCGGTGCGCACGAACATTTTGGAGAACGCCGGATGTGCGGAGTCCGCGTCCGCGGTCGCAAGGACGACTTCGGCATAAGTCGTCAATTCTATTTCACGGACACGAGTACCCTCGTTGGTCACCGAGACCCGGCGGACCTCGGCATCATCCTCGGGCGACACCAAGATCTCGGTCGAGGTGAGGATGCGTCCGTCACGTCGAGTGATCTCCGCGCGATCTTCGAAGAATGCCACATAGTAGCTGTCGGGCTCGCGCCCGACGGGCTGGTATCCGGCGGACCACACCTGACCGTTGGCCACATCGCGCAGGAAGACGAAGCCGCCCCAAGGATCGCAGGTGGGGTCCTCGCGCCAGCGCGTCACGGCAATGTCTCGCCAGCGGCTGTACCCGGATCCGGCCGCGGTCAACATCACGGAATAATTCCCGTTCGACAGCAAATGGGTGCGCGGCGCGACGTGATGCGGGGAGCTGAACAGACGCGGCGCCGTGGCCGTCAATTCGCGCAGCTCCGGCGCCGCTTGCAATTCGTCGATTGCGGGCGCGGGCACCTCGGAATCCCGTGGGGTTCGTTCTTGCAAGAGCAACTCTGTGGCTTGGATCGCCGGATTGGCATGAAAGTATGTGCGAAACATACCGTCTTTCAAGACGTTCGCAATAGCCACCAGAATCATGCCCTGGTGATGCGCCATGTAATTGCGCACCGTCACCACGGTTTTTCCTTCGGGCAGACGCGCCGGCGTGAAGTCGAGCGCGTCGTACCAGCCGTAGTCGCCGCGCGCGCCGAGTTTCTGCAGGCGCTCGAAATTGCGAATGGCGGCTTTGGCATCGATCATCGCGGCAAGGCCGGTGGCATAGGGGGCAACCACTGCCTCGTCGCCCAGCCCGCGTTTCAAGCCCAGACCGGGTATGCCGAAACTCAAGTACTGATAGGTGAATTCCCGGTCGCGGGCATTGAATGCAGACTCGGACACTCCCCATGGCAGGTTACGCTCACGTCCGTACTCGATTTGACGCTTGACGATCAATCTCGACGTGTCGCCTAGCAGGCTGCCCTCGGGTTCGCGCATGACGAGTATGGGCATCAGGTACTCGAACATGGAGCCGGCCCACGAGACCAAGGCCGAGCTCCGGTCGACCGGAGTGAGCAGACGTCCCAACCTAAACCAGTGCCGCACGGGCAGATCGCCCTTGGCAATGGCCACGAAGCTCGCGAGCCTGGCTTCCGATCCCAGTAGGTCGTAGCAACTGGGATCGAGCACGCGCTCCGCCGCGCTATAGCCGATGGACAGCAATTGCCGGTCAGGTTCCACCAGAAACGCGAAATCCATTGCGAATGCCAGCGCCCGTGCGCGGCGACCGAGCTCTCTCAAGCGCACCACCAGATTCGCCACTTCGTGGGCGTCGGCCTTGATATCGCGACAGTGGCTCGACACATTGGCGCGCAGCATGTCGGACCATTTGAGGAGCGGCGCTTCGCTGCCTTCACCGCGCTCGTCGGTGAGCGCCTGGGCGATGTCGCGAATATTGTCGGCCTGCTCGAGTACCGCAGCCAGCGCGGGCGCGTAGCCATCCGCTGCGCCCGATTCCAAGGACGCGTGCATTGCCTCGAGCGCAGCGTCGAGTTGGCTCAAGGACACGCCGTAGTTGCGCCGGCCGTCATCGAGGGCGCGAACCACTTTCTGCATGTGCTCGAGAGTGTCCAAGGTGCCGCGCATGTCGACGGCGGTCCAGGTGGATTTGTCCATCCAACCGCGGCAAACGCCCTCGAGCGTGAGCAGATGTCCGGCCAAATTGCCGCTGTCCACGGTGGATACGTACTTGGGATCGAGCGCACGCAGATCGTGCGTGTCGTACCAATTGTAGAAATGACCTCGAAAACGTTCGAGCTTGTCGAGCGAGGCGAACGTCGCCTCCAGCCGATCCACGGCGTCGATCGTTCCCAGCCAGCCGAACTCGCGGGCCGTCGCGATGGACAACAGGTACAAGCCGATATTCGTCGGTGAAGTGCGATGCGCGATCACCGGATACGGGGTTTCCTGAAAATTGTCAGGCGGCAGCATGTGCTGGGTGCCTGTGACGAAGGTCTCGAAGAAGCCCCATGTTTGCCGCGCCATGATGCGCAAGCGATGGGCTTCACCGGCAGTCAGCGGCTCCACGCGGGTGCTATGCGAGGGCCGGCTGACGAAGCGGGCGGCCAGCGGCGCACACAGCCACGCCCCCAGCAGAGGGACCGCGATCAATGGGATGCCGTGCCCGAGGAGGATAAGCAGCAGGGCCAGCGCCAGGGCGAGCAAGACGCCGACCAACATTCGCCGGTAGTAACCGAACACGGTGGTGGACGAGCCGACCTTCGATTGCGCGGTGGTGGTCCATTCCAGGAGATCGCGCCGCGAAATCCACAGCCGGTACAGGGTGCGCAGGATGGCGTCCGTCATGACCCACGCCTGATCGGCCAGGAAGACCAGACGCAGGCCGACCATGGACAGGGCTTGCGCGGCTTCCTTGCGCGCCGTGCGCAGGTAGCCGGTTCGGGTGAAGTCCGCAAAACGCGGCCGCAGGCTGAACACGAACGGCAGCAGTACCGGCAGGGCGATAGCGCCGATGAAAAAAGCGCTCCACGCCGGCGTCGCTATGCCCCCCCAACACAGGGCGAGGCCCAACAAGACTGCGGGCTGCAGCGCGGATCTGCGCAAATTGTCGAGCATTTTCCAGCGTCCGAGAGCCGACATCGGTCCGCGGATCCCGAGCACCCAGGGCAGCAGCTGCCAATCGCCCCGCGTCCAGCGGTGTTGCCGCGTCGTGGCCACGTCATATCGCGCAGGATACTCATCGACCACTTCGACGTCGGAGGCCAGGCCGCAGCGTGCGTAGATCCCTTCGAAAAGATCGTGACTGAGCAGACGATTATCGTCGACGCGGCCGGCCAGCGTGCTTTCAAAGGCGGCAACGTCGTAGATGCCCTTGCCGCTGTACGAGCCCTCGCCGAACATATCTTGATAGACATCCGAGACGGCAAATGCATAAGGGTCGATGCCGCTCGGTCCGGAGAAAATGCCCTGAAAGATAGACGACTCGCGCCCTACGGGCAGCGACGGCGTCACTCTGGGCTGAAGTATTCCGTAACCTGTGGTGACGCGCCGGCTGGCGGCATCGATGAGCGGCCGATTCAGTGGATGCGCCATCTTGCCGACGAGAGAGAGCGCCGAACCGCGCGGCAGGCGCGTGTCTGCATCCAAGCTGATCACGTAGCGTACGTCTCGAGGAACCAGCGGGGACCTGCCGCCGATGGCCAAGAAGCTCGTGCCCATCGCTCCCTGCAACAGGCGATTGAGTTCATGGAGCTTGCCGCGCTTGCGCTCCCATCCCATCCAGACGCTTTGCGCAGGATTCCACAAACGCCGGCGATGCAGTAGTAGAAAGCGTTCGCCGTCGGCAGTAGGGCCATGCGCGCGGTTCAGACGGTCAATTCCCGCCGCTGCGATACTCAATAATTCCTCGTCATCGGCCGCATTCTCGGTCGCCGAGTCGCTCCAATCGGAGAGCAGGGCGAAACGAATGTCGCCGTCCTGCGTGGCAAGGTAGTGAACTTCCAGTCCACGAACGAATTCCTCGATGTCGGCCGGGCTGGTCAGAAGCACGGGCACCACGATCATTGTGCGCAGGTCGGCCGTTACACCGCCCAAGAGCTCGAGACCGGGCAGCGCGTGCGGGCTGCAGAAGTGCGTCGCCCATAGATTGACGACGGCGATGCCTACGTCGGAGGCCGCAAGCAGAGCCAGTGCGACGATAAGCGCGGCTATCCCGGGTTGAGTGTGAGGTGCGCCTGCGAAAAACAGCAGTGCGCCCGTCATCGCGATGCTCAAAGCGGCAATGCTGCCGGCGTAGCCGTGAACTCCGGCGCCCCGGGTCAGGCGGGCGAAGCGCTGGTTCCAAGGGATGCGATAGTCCAGTTCCGCTTCCAGTACGGGCCGTCCGTCAGACACCAGGAAGTACCCCGGTTCCAGCGCATGGGGCGAAGCAGCGGCTGCGCTTGCACCCTTCGCGGCGGAGAGCGCAGCGGCGCGGCCGGCGGCGTCCAGCGCGAGACGCGCCACCTGGAGTTCCGTGTGATGCGAGCGCCGCGACAGGTCTTCAATGGCGTGCCGGTACAGATCGCGGGTGGCGAAATCGAAGGACCCGAATGAACTCTCGTTGCGCAGCAGCGCATCGACCAAGCTCACGCTCTCGAAAAACTTCGCCCAGTCGACGGATGAGATCAGCCGCAAGCTGGTGATGACATTGCGTACGCTCAAGTTGACCGCGCCCTGGCGCTGATGCTCGTGATGAACGATGTCGTCTGCGGTGGTGCCTTGCGCGGCCAACGTGCGATGCAGCCAAACGAGCGCCGGCGTCGTCTCGGGATCATGATCGCGCAGCCGCTGAAACAACTGAGCCGCAAATGTATTGGGCAGCCGCTCGGATTCGACCGCGCGCCGCGCAGCCGCGTTAGGCGCCGCCTGACTGGCGTCGTCCGGCAACAGCCTATCGGCCAGGGCATCGGCCCGTTCGCGCAGTGCCAGGCGATGCACGATTCCCAAGGCGAGCCGGGTAAGGTTTTCGATCAGCATGACGCGCAGCGTGATGCTGATGGCCCAAAGCTCGCCGATGGTCAGCGGCTGAATTCGTTGATACGCGCGGCAGAACCGAGCCAAAGTATGCAGCTCGAAGCGATTGTCGGAGTGCGCAACGATGGCCCAGGCAACGCCATATATTCTGGGGTAGCCGCGCAGGGGACCGTTGGACAGCTTGGGCAGTTCCTTATAAAATCCCAGCGGCAGATCGCGCCGCACGGCGTGAATGTGCTCGTCGATGATGTAGTAATTGTCCACCAGCCACTCGGCCGCAGGAGTGACGGCACGCCCCGTGCGAATACCTTCCATCAAGGTGTGAAAGGCGGTGTTGAGGCTGGCGGCGTTGGACCGCAAGCGGCCATGCAACGAGATGCCGGTGGAGCGTACCGGCCATACCTCTTGAGCCTTCGCCAAACTCTCTGCGTGCTGCTCGAGTCGTTCGACGCTGAAGATCTCAGCAGAAATGGGCTCATCAATCGGCCGATCCAAAAGCGCACGCCCGCGGCCTCGCCAGCGGAAATACTTCAATTGCACCTCTTCGTTTGGGAGCGGCGAGGATAGCGCAATCCGCTCCGCCGCGGGCTTTGTAAATCTTACCGAGCGCCTCGAGCGTTTCCACCGGGGCTTGAACCCCGGCTTCCTCGCGCCACTGATAGGCGAACTCGGATTTTCATGGATTCAGTTTCCAGATCGAGAGATTCAATGCGCTCGCGAAGCCCACCCAGATGAGATATGGCGCCAGCATCCACGCGGCAGCGCTTTTTACCAGGGCGAACTCGCGGATTGTCCAGAAGATCGCCAACCACAGCGCCACGATCACGAACAAGCCGGCACCGATGCTGCGGGCACCGAAAAATAGCGGCGCCCAGATCGCGTTGAGCAGTAGTTGAATGACGTAAGCAGCCAGGGCCGCAGTTCGGGCGCGATGATAGCGTTCGCGCCAAATACGCCAGGCGGCCGTGCCCATCATCACATAGAGAACGCACCACACCGGTCCGAACCAGCTGTCCGGCGGCGCCCAGCCTGGTTTGGCCAGCGCCGTATACCAGTGACGCGCCGCGGCCGACACTCCAGGCGAGAAAATCGCATCGATCGCGCCCACGGCCAGAGCCGAGCCGACGAAGGCCGCGAGGATGAGCCAATTCGGCCGCGCATTGCGGCCGCGATAACTGGTCGAGCTCTCGATCGGAATTCTCATTGGCCGTGCAACCTGGCGGATCGAGAGCCAAGGTAGAGCACGATGGCGGCGAGCATCTGCAACCAGCCCAACCAGAGCATCTTGGTCGACAGGGTGAGCCAAGCCAGACCTGAAAGCCAGAGCACGGCCGCGGCAATGGCTGCATCACGCCGCAAGTTGCCACGGCGTAGTTCGGCGCGCAGCAAGGCCACCTCCGCAGTCTGCACCTGTATCTTGAACCGTCCCTCCGTCGCTTCGCGCACGGTGGTCTGGAAAATCTGCGGCACCTGCTGCAGAGCCACGAGGAAGTCCGGGAGCTGGGCGCGGGCCCTGCGAAATAGGGCCCGCGGGCTCATGCGCTCGCGCATCCACTTGCGCAGATAAGGCTGCGCCGTTTGCCACAGATCGAGCTCCGGATAGAGCTGCCGGCCCAGACCCTCAATGTTGAAAAGCGTTTTCTGCAGCAGAATGAGCTGCGGCTGCACCTGCATGTCGAAGCGGCGCGCGGTCTCGAACAGCCGCAGCAGCACCTGCGCGAAGGAAATGTCCTTCAGCGGCTTGTTGAATATGGGTTCGCACACCGTGCGCACCGCCGACTCGAGCTCATCGACCCGCGTGCCCGGCGGAACCCATCCCGATTCGACGTGCAGCGCCGCGACGCGGCCATAGTCGCGGTCGAAAAACGCCAGGAAATTCTCGGCCAAATAGTGCTGATCGCGCGGCCGCAACGTGCCGACGATGCCGAAGTCCACCGCCGCATAGCGCGGATTCTCCGGGTCGTCGACCTGCACGAAAATATTGCCCGGATGCATGTCGGCATGGAAGAAGTTGTCGCGGAACACCTGCGTGAAGAATATTTCCACGCCGTTTTCCGCCAGCTTTCGGATGTTCGCGCCGCGCGCGCGCAATTGCTCGAGGTCGTTGACGATGATGCCGTGAATGCGCTCCATAACCATGACGTCGACGCGGCAGTAATCCCAGTAGACCTCGGGCACGTAAAGCAGCGGGGAGCCGGCAAAATTGCGCTTCAGCTGCGCAGCATTGCCGGCCTCGCGCAGCAGGTCCAGTTCATCGAGTATGGTCTTGCGATATTCGCGCACCAGCTCGACCGGACGCAGCCGGCGCGCTTCCCGCCAGTAATCGTTCGCCAGCGCCGCCAGATACTCCAGCACTTCGAGGTCGAGATCGATGATTTCGCGCATACCGGGGCGTAGTATCTTGACCACCACTTCGCGGCCATCTTTCAGAGTGGCGACATGCACCTGCGCAATGGAGGCCGCGGCAAGCGGCACAGGATTGAAGCCGGCAAATATGTCGCCGAGCGGTAGACGATAAGTCTTTTCGATCGATGCGATGGCGATGCTGCCGTCGAAGGGCGGGACGCGATCCTGGAGCTTCGCCAGCTCATCGGCGATGTCCGGGGGCAGCAAGTCGCGGCGCGTCGAGACGGCCTGGCCGAATTTAACGAAAATCGGCCCCAACTCCTCGAGCGCCAGGCGCAGACGCTCGCCGCGAGTGGTGCCGACGCTGCGCTGAAACCAAGTCCAGGGCGATAGGAAGACCAGAAAGCGGAACGGCCTGTACAAATGCGTCGCGCGCACGAAATCATCCAGCCCATGCCGGACCAGAGCGCGTTGAATTTGCAGCAGCCGGACAAGCACCTGCAGCCGCATCAAGCGGCGCCCTGGGTACGGTGTTCGAGGCGCTTAAGCCGCGCTTCGATCCGATCTGCGGTGTCCCGCACCTCGTCGACGCCGCGCAGGAACTCGTCCAGCTCGGTTTTATTCACGAGGTCGCGGCCTTCCTCTTGCAGGTACTCGGCAATGTTTTCGCCGGCCGTACGTCGCATGCGGCGTGCCGCCTCGAGCGCACGCCCCGCGAATTGCGACAGGCGCCGCGCCGGAATATCGCCGATCCAACGCGATAGCTCTTCCTCGGGATCGGGGCGCGCCAGCATGAACAGCTCGCGATAGCGATTGGCGATCTCGGCATCGCCGCGGATCTGCGCGGGCCGGCTGGTCGTGGCGCTTTGACGATCGCGGAGGGCGCCGCCCTTGAACAATTGTAAGAGTGCCGGCAGCGATCCCGAAATAGTTGCATTGGCCGCGGCAATGGCCGCCACGGCA
>JBDUEQ010000118.1:0-41765 GCA_040002315.1 Gammaproteobacteria bacterium | reverse complement strand
CAAGACCAAAGTTGCCGGATCCTTGCCGAAGAGGAGTGTTACAACTGCTCAGCGCGTCGAGGAAGGCCGATGTTCGCGCAACCAATACGCCTCGCGGCGATGATGCTGATAGACGCTTTCTTCTTGCTCGCGATCGAGCGTGCTTGCCGCATCGTAGGCGGGCGCATCCTTCACTGCCTGCCGAGTGATTGCTACATTAAGTATTGATTCCAGCCAGAAGACGTCCTGGATCCACTCCGGAGCGATCAGTACCTTATGGCCGACGTACCAATTGCTCGTGTCCACGACGATGAAACGAATGGCCCACGTCCTCTCATCAACGAGCATCCCCTGCACATGTCCAATGTCGCCGTCTGTGGCGTGCACGTAATACCTCATCACGGCGTTCGCGCTTCGCAGGTGCGGGTCGTCGTTCTGATGTGCGGCCGTCTTTGACGCCGTCGCTTGCAGGCCGCCCTGCAACATATCTGGATACAGTCCACCGCCCCATAGACCCCCGCCGCCCCAATAAGTGCCATAGCCGTAGTAGCCAAGGTATCCCGCCTCCTGCTGTCTGGAGACGGGCTTGTCGGTATCGATATCAGGGCTTTTTGCAACCTGCGCTCGGGTGAGCGCCACGGGAAATACTTTCTCCGGCCAGTTTGGCGTTGTGACAGCGATGGGCGAAATTAGGACTTTTCGATGCGCCGTACTATCGCCGGTTTCTACCACGAGATAGCGGATCGCCCATGCCTCGTCATCGAAGTAGAAATCCTTCACGTGCCCGATTATCCCATCGGTCGCGGCGATGGCGTAATGCTCCATATCCTTAATACTGCGTAACATTCATTTCTCTCCGTCGGGACTCCAATACGGAGCATGCGCGGCCAATCTATCTTGGTCTGTCCGCTACCGCACGCGCAGAGTGCTCCGGTAAGATGTATTCCCCTGCGTGCTGCCACTGCCGGAGCAAGAGCATGAATAGTGAAGTCCTTGGTATCCACGGCCCCGCCAACGGCGTGCGCGCACCCGATCCTATGGGTCCCCGCCGTGAACTCGGCGTTCTATACGTCGTTCGGATTGATGATTCCGATGGGTATCGGCTTCCTCACCTCACCGGCGGGCGCGACTCTGGAGGTGGCCGTCTCCAATAGACTGGCCGGCGTCATCGTCATTTGGCTCGCCGCGATCCTACTCCGGCACAACATGCGCTTGATTAAGGAGCGAGATCGCGCCGTCACACGCTTGCAGGCGTCAGGCGCAGCGGCAGAGCGCGCCGGCGACGCGCGGCGATCAGGACTCTCCGATTGGATGCAACGCGTAGTCGGCTCGAGCGTACGGTTCACGACAAGGGGATCGAGTTAGTTGATCCGTGCCGTGCTCCGTGGCCCTAAAGTGCGCGCGAGCATTCCGATTTCCTAGTGTTGGGCTGCTCAGATACCTAAATCGCCCTCACGATCGTTTTCGACGCCGCGAATTCCAAATCAGGCCTACGATGACCAATGTGAATGCCAAGATGCGCACGAAGGACTGTAGATAGCCAAATTCAAGCGCCGGACTGAGGGTGATCAGACAGATCCAATTGCACGCCATAATGCAAAAGGAGATCCCGAGAATTCCCAGGAACCGCTCGCCGCTGCCCATCCAGCGCGATAATAATAAGAGTCCAATGAATGAACTTTCAACAGCAAGAGCGCTCACTACAAAGAGTCTCACTCCGGCGGCCCTTGCCAGTCCCAAATCAGCCCGCAGATGAATGCCGTCATTCCCGCAAGCGCCGCACAGGCGCGCCACAGGAAAAAACCATCACTGGGAAGGAGAATGTCGTCAAGATAAATGAGGACGTTATTAACTGCCAGGCCGATAAAACATAGCGTAGCCCACATCAGAAGTCTCGAGCCGCTTGCGACACATTGCTGCAGGGTGAACGCGGCACATGCCACGCTGATCACTGCGCAAAGGGCGTACATCCATTGAATCATTTTTGTCGATTTTACTTAATCGGCCCTACAGTCCTCAAGGGTTTTCGCCCCAAGCATGACTCGCGGTTGCGGGAGTGCGCTCGACCAATTACATTGGTCTCCATATTTCAAAAATTAAGAGTAAACGAAATGCAGCCGAAGGTACACTATCGCAATGCGGCGAACGCATCAGCGGACGAGGCGTGACGCCACCTGGCGTGGAGGATACCGCCCCGGGGTCTGCTCAAACCCTACTTTCCGTGCCGCACTGGAAACGGCGAATTCTGCTGTGGACCGGCGCACTGTGTGTGGGGCTGGTTGCTGTGTTGTTTGCCAAGCTTGCTGACCTCGCGCAATGGGTCTTGAGGCGCATTATCGAGCAGTCGGCGCTGTGGATCTGGGTGTTGGCGCCGCTCGGGTTCTTCGGCATTGCCTGGGTCACTCGGCGATATTTTCGCGGGGCTGAGGGTAGCGGAATCCCGCAAACCATCTTTGCGCTGCGCCCGGATGCCGGGGAAGAGAGCCGGCGGATTCTCAGAGTACGTGTCGTCATCGGACGGATATTCCTCGCAGCGGCGGGTCTTGTGTGCGGCGCTTCAGTCGGCCGCGAAGGCCCCACGGTTCACGTTGGGGCGGTCATCGCAAGCAGCTTTGGCCGTTGGATTCCCCATGGCGGCACCAGCGCTCAGCGTCGAGCACTCATTCTGGCGGGCGGTGCGGCGGGTGTGGCCGCCGCATTTAATACACCGCTCGCCGGCATTGTCTTTGCCATTGAGGAGCTCTCCCGGTCATTTGAAGAGCGTGCCAGTGGCGTGACACTGACGGCTGTCGTGCTGGCGGGCCTCGTCGCCATTGCGCTCACGGGCGACTATACGTACTTTGGACAGCCCGTGGTGTCGGCCGCGGCCCGCGGGATCTCGATCGTCGGTCTGGGAGTCGCGATCATTTGTGGAATATCCGGCGGCTTGTTTAGTCGCTTGACTCTTCTCAGCGTCAACGGGTTGCCCAGCGTTCTGGGTAAATGGCAGAGAAATTCTCCCGCATTGTTTGCCGGGCTCTGCGGATTGGCCGTCGCTGGCGTAGGATATTTTTCTGGCGGACAGACCTACGGGACGGGGTACGTGGAGGCGCGTTCGATCTTAGAATCGGGAGCGCATTTACCGTGGGCTTATGCGCCCGCGCGCGCGTTGGTCACGCTCCTTGCATTCTTAAGCGGCGTTCCCGCCGGACTGTTGGCGCCATCGCTATCTGTCGGCGCGGGACTGGGACAGTTCGTTGCGGATGCGAGCGGCCAGTCGACGCCCATCCCCTTCGCCATCCTTGGCATGTGCGGT
This sequence comes from Gammaproteobacteria bacterium, assembly GCA_040002315.1. Classification (GTDB taxonomy): domain Bacteria; phylum Pseudomonadota; class Gammaproteobacteria; order Steroidobacterales; family Steroidobacteraceae; genus Bog-1198. The sequence continues at coordinate 38,491 of JBDUEQ010000118.1, read as the reverse complement.
TATCTGGCCGGCGTGACCCAGGCGCCGCTCACATCGTTTGTCATTGTCATGGAAATGACCAATCAGCACGCGATGGTACTGCCGCTGATGATCACGGCGGCGCTCGCAACGGCAGTATCAAAGATAATTTCCGCGCCCTTATACCAGACACTTGCGCTGCGCTACATCCGATGAGGTTACCATAGGAGCCAGTAATTCATCGTGGAGGCTCTCCTGATGCCGCATCTACCCAGTCGTGCTCGCAAGAAGGTTGCCTTGAGCAGAAAGCCGCGCGCAAATTCCAAAAGATCCCGTGCGTCGACAAGCGATGCGACCAGTGAAAAGCGCGGCGACTTCGAGCTCCAGACCTTGCAGGGCTTTCGTACGATCTTTGGCTCTGCACGCAGCCACGATGCGGAAATTCGGCTGACCGCAGGGATTCCAGGCGCGCAGCTATGGGCGCTATCGGAGATAGCACGCTTCGAGGGGATGAGCGTCAATAGCCTGTCGGAGCGTATGGCATTGCACCAAACGACCGCCAGTAACCTTGTCAATGCGCTCGTGGAACGCAAGCTGATTCGTCGCGCGCGCGATGCGGTAGACCAGCGAATCGTCCGATTGCACGTGACTGCACACGGTAAGCGGCTGCTATTGAAGGCACCCGGACCTTATGCTGGATTGCTCGTCGACGCATTGCGTCACCTCAATGCCGGCCAGCTGACACAGCTCCGTCAGAGTCTTGATGTCCTGGTAAGGGTGCTTCATCGCACCGCTGAGAATGCTGCGGGTGAACCGCTGCTTGGCTTGTGAGAACACCAGTTCATGCCGTACAATTATTTGGCCGCCATCGCCGGCGTGCGCAATGGCAACTTCACATCGGACGCGGCGGTCTCGGCCTTGAACCTGGCATTTCTGGCAACGTCTACAGCCTCCTCTACGTTGCCGCCGTCAAACGAGATCTTGGCCTTATCCCAAAGGCCGTTGGCATCGGTCAATGCTGACTGAGCGGCACCCAAATCCACACCCTTCGGCGCGCGCTTGGCTTCGCTCAGGACCTCCACCCGAGTCGTCACCGTGTTGACCAGCAGTGGCAACTCAGAGGCGAATTCGCCCCACTGAGCATTTAATTCTTTGAGGGCGGTTTCCTTTTTTTGCGCCGCTCGTTGTCGCAGGCCTTGCGTCTCGACAACCACAGGAGGCACACCAGACAACACGCTGGGGTAGTCTCCAATACTATACGAGGCATTCAGCCCAACAATCGTGCTCTGAAGAGCCTGGAGCTCATCAGGAACGTACTTCTTGGTGTCCGACGTCGTAGCCATGACGACCGCCTTTTGTGCGTCGCCCAGCGCCAACTTTGCAGGCGCCTTCTGGCTCGTGCAGGCCGCGACGGTCAGCCCCATTATGGCGATCAATGCAAATGACGATTTCCATTTTCGCTTCATGTGCACTCCTAAGAACGGCGGCTAGGCGCACGTCAGAATCGGCGTTAGGGCAAACGCTGCACCCCGGGAAAGTGGGTCGTCCTTACTCATTGGGACCTAGTTCGGCGTTTGCGTGGCATCACCCTGGGCCGGTTGATCCTCCCGGCTTGCGAGAGTTTGATGTATTATATTGTAACAAATATGTTCGCCCATGCTTAATTAAACATCATTCATGACGATCCTAACAAGTCGATTTGTCCGTTGGGCCGCCCGTCAGCGCAGGCCGCCAGGCGTCTGGTTCACTGCATGCCTTATTGGTATATTGACAGCCTGCGCAAGCGCGCGCGTCACTCCCCTGATGGGTGCCGCCGCACACGTGGAGAAAATAACCGCCGAACAAGCTTTGGCTTGCGCGTACCTAAACAATGTCGAATTCGTTGCTAAGTTGACGGGAATGGGCAAGAGCTACGAAATGGTGCACCAAGCGGGGGAAAACGGATTGCGCACTATGATCGCTCACATCGGCGGAAACGCGTATGTAGACACGCGCATGGATGCGGATGGATGGGGGCGCATCGACTATTCGGGACAAGCTTTCCATTGTTCTCCACAGGTTACCGCGAGTTTCGGATTTACGGGACAGTCATGGCATTGACCTGATCGAGCCATGCTTCTTGATTCGCGGATTTCTGGTCGAATTGCTGACCGATCTGCAGCGTTGGCTCCGACATGATATGACTCGAGGATTGCGCGAATTTTTGTCGCTTCTCGATCCAGGCTCGCATTAATACGCTTGAGCAACTCACGCTTATCCTGGCGAACTCCATGGATATATCGAATGCGGCGTTCCACGTCAGTAACGATCGCGGCCGGTGGATTGGCGCGGCCATGGTCCCCCACAGAATGTTTGAATCATGCCTATTTCGCGCATCCTCATGTCCTCTGAAGCGTAAACTTAAAGCAGGTTACAGTTCTTGAGGCCCATGTATGAGGCTCCATCGGCCGGCCTATCCTGATGGGTTATCTGGGATCGGCCTGCGGCTTTTTCACACGAGCACGTGCACGCAGGGGTAACTATGAAAGCGCGATTTCAAAAACTCCTCGGCGCAATTCACGAAACCTTTTGGCTCTTACCGGGCCTCATGGTGTGCAGCGGTGTGCTCGCTGCGTTTGGCTTGATTGCCGTCGATCGCGGGGGGTGGCTTCCCAAAACGCTGCTCGAGGGTCCTTGGCTCTATAACGGGGGCGGCACTGGGGCACGGACGTTGTTGGGTGCAGTCGCATCCTCAACGATCGGGGTCGCCGGCACAGTCTTCTCAATCACCATTGCAGCGCTTTCTTTAGCGGCCGGTCAAATGGGTCCTCGGCTGCTTCGTAATTTTGTGCGTGATCGGGGCAATCAGTTCACCTTGGGCACATTTCTCGCCACATTCGCTTACGCATTGATGGTGTTACGAAGCGTTCGTTCGCAGAGTGAAGGAGAGTTCGTACCGCACTTGTCGCTGACCGTGGCAATTGTCCTTGCGATGATCTGCGTTGCGACGTTGGTCTTTTTCGTCGGTCACATGGCCGGCCGCATCAACGTGGATGTCGTGATCGAGCTGGTCAGCGACGATGTCCGATCCGCTATCAAGCGACTGACGTCCGATGAGCGAACTCCAGCGCCCCCGCCGGCCGCCTTTTGGCGCAGCGCCACGGTCGTCACGGATTCTCGGCGCGGCTATTTGCAGCAATTAGACGAGAAAGGCCTGGCAAATTGGGCGCAACAGCATGAAACCCATGTCCGCATGCTCATCCGACCGGGCAATTATGTTTTTCCTGGGGCACCCATCGCACTGATCGTGCCGCCGGCGCAGGGCGCCGAAGGAGCCATCCGAGAGGCGACCGCACTAGGCGCGCAACGTGCCAGTTCCGCGGACCTTGAGTTCGCGGTTCGTCATTTGGTTGAAGTCGCCGTTCGCGCGCTCTCGCCCGGGATCAACGATCCGCATACGGCCATGGGAGTACTCGATCGTTTGGGCTCGGCTCTTTGCGACATCGTGCCTGTGCACCTGCATAGCGGATTGACGGAATGCGCGGGCGAAGCGCGATTGGTCGTACCTGCGGTTGATTACGACGGCCTTACTGATGTCATGTTTCATCTGATTCGACAAAACGCTGCGGGTTCCCCCACGGTTCTCATTTACATTCTAAAGGTTCTAATGGCCGTAGTCAGTTGCGAGCATGACTCGAAGCGTGTCGCATCGCTTCGACGGCACGCCGCGTTGGTCATGAGCGATGGGGAGCGCGGGATTAAAACACCAGCGGATTTACACGACCTACGCCAGAACCATGCCCGATTTGAAGACATGTCTACAGGCGGACCCATCCGAGTCCTTCTTGCAGAAGGCGGCCCCAGTTAGACCTGAGCGGGAGTACTCCGACATCTTAGAAAGCAATTCGTCCTCCATCGAGTTAGACCCGGGCGATCCGCTGCCGATCGAACAGTACGCGCTCATCGGAGATTGCACATCCGCTGCGTTGGTGGGATTGAACGGATCGATCGACTGGCTGTGCTGGCCGCGGTTTGACAGCGCCGCTTGTTTGGCGGCATTGCTGGGACATAGCAAACATGGCCGATGGTCGATAGCTCCAACCGATGAGATTACGCGTGTCACGCGGTCGTATGTTAAAAACACCATGGTGCTCGAAACTGTCTTTGAAACGCCAGCCGGTAGTTTCGCGATTATGGATTTTATGCCTGTCAACCAGGTGAATTCCTCCGTCGTACGCATTGTTGAAGGCCGGGAGGGGCGTGTGTCCGTGCGCATGAACTTGACCTTGCGGTTCGATTACGGTTCCTCGATACCTTGGGTGTCACGGCTTAGCGAGGGCCACGGCAACGTCGCCATCGCAGGCCCGAATCTCACCGTACTGCGCAGCTCGGTGGATCTGGTGGGGGAGAACCTCTCCACCACGGCCGCGTTTAGTATCGCTCGCAACGAGCGTGTCGAATTCGTATTGAGCTACGGCCTGTCACACAAACCACCCCCCGCAGCCATCGATGGCGCCAAGGCCCTCGATCAGACACTCGCGTTTTGGCGCGCCTGGGCGGCACGCTGTACCTACAACGGCGACGAGCGCGATACCATCGTTCGTTCCTTGCTAACGCTTAAGGCAATGACCTTCATCGAGACGGGCGCCATCATTGCCGCACCCACGACCTCGCTCCCAGAACAACTTCGGGGTACGCGGAATTGGGATTATCGCTACTGTTGGATTCGGGACGCCACGCTGACGCTAACCGCGCTCATGGGGACGGGCTATTTCGAGGAGGCGCGCGCGTGGCGGGACTGGCTGCATCGATCGCTCGCCGGCTCCCCCGAAGACCTGCAGATCATGTACGGCATCTTTGGCGAGCGGCGGCTGGCGGAATGGCAAATCCCATGGCTGCCCGGCTACCAAGGTGCTGCGCCGGTGCGCATCGGCAATGCGGCTTCGGGGCAACTTCAGCTCGATGTGTGGGGCGAGATGATGGATGCACTGCACATCGCTCGGCAGGGGGACTTGAGCAGCACCTCGGCCGCCTGGAACATGCAATGCAATGCACTTGAACATTTGGAGGCCATTTGGAAGGAGCCGGATGATGGAATATGGGAAGTGAGAGGGCCTCGGCAACAATTCACGCACTCCAAAGTCATGGCCTGGGTTGCCTTCGATCGATCGATCAAGGACGCGGAAAAATACTCGCTCGATGCACCTCTGGAACGCTGGCGCCGCATCCGCGACGAAATCCGGCAGTTGGTGCTCGAGCACGGATATCACGAGAAGAAACAGTCGTTCACGCAGTGCTTTGGCTCTGACGAGCTCGATGCAAGTCTTCTGCTGATTCCCCAGGTGGGCTTCCTGCCCATCGATGACCCACGGGTTGCCGGCACCGTAGCCGCAATCGAGCGCGAGCTAATGGTGGACGGATTTGTGATGCGCTATCGCAGCGATAGCGGCGCGGACGGGCTCCCCGCGGGCGAAGGGGTTTTCCTTCCGTGCAGCTTTTGGCTCGTCGATGCCTACCAACGGCAATGCCGCGATTCAGAGGCGAGCACTCTGCTGCAGCGGGTCCTGGCTCTTCGCAATGACGTCGGCCTACTGAGCGAAGAATACGACACCCGGTCAAAACGATTGGTTGGCAATTTTCCGCAAGCTTTCTCGCATCTCGCTCTCGTACAAAGCGTGCTGGGCGTGAAGGGACGAGTGCCGCTGCGAGACCAATTGGCCCCCTCCTCCTAACCGGCTCGCCACCCTCGCCCTGGAGGTGCAAAGGCTGGAGGTTTTGGCGTATAAGCGCCTCGCGATGGCCAAAATTGTACGATACTGCCACCTTCAGTGCGTTGCGAACCTGAGTTGGGTGCACCGTCGACCGACTTCGCAGGCCCGTATTCAGAGTGAAATCTCAATACGGCTTTCGTCACCGATACAGTTTTTCAAAGGTGCATGATGACACAACGCTTAGCCATCCTGTTTCTCGTTGCCCTTCTGTTCGCGGCATTCTTCGTAATCAATTGGAGCGCACTCGCGATTCCTATCCATATTAATTTGTTGTTCTATTCATTGGACTTGGCGAACGGAATCCTGCTGGGCGGGTTGCTGGCGATTGCCGCCGCCGTTTTGACGATTTCCTTCGGCTTGTCGCAAAGACGCTTACGGCTCGCGAATCGCCGACTAGAGGCCGAACTGCTGGCTCAACAACGATTGGTGAATGAAGCAGAAGGCTCTCGCATCTTAGGGCTGCAGAAATCGATCGCTGATGAAATGACCAGGCTCGGTCGAGACTTGACGGCTTCAATAGATGGCGTTCGAGGGGAGCTTCGTGATACTGAACACTCGATCGCCGCAACGCTCGGCGAAATCGACGACAGGCTGAGGCGCAACACACAGGATGGCACGAGCGTTCCCCGTTAATTCTTTCCGGCAAAGCTCAAGCATGCGGCGGTATTCCATCCAATGAATACCGCCTCTCATAAAGGGCGCAACAAGCCATCGCCCGCAGCACCGACATCACCGCGGACGGGAATGTCCCCCGCTATTGCCGTTGCAGTACTTGGCGTTGTCTACGGGGACATCGGAACGAGTCCTATCTACGCGCTGCGTCAATGTTTTTTCGGCGAAACTCCCTTGGCAGTGACGACGGGCAACGTCCTCGGTGTTTTGTCGCTGATATTCTGGACGCTGCTCATCGTGATTTCCCTCAAATATATGAGGTTTGTGCTACAGGCAGACAATCGCGGCGAGGGCGGTACCTTTGCGCTGCTCGCCCTACTGCGACCTCATCACCGACGGCGACGCGCATCGCGTCGCGCGTTGATTCTGCTCGGCGTACTTGGCGCTTCGATGCTGTACGGCGGCATCATGATCACGCCGGCGATCTCCGTGCTCAGCGCTGTCGAAGGATTAACGGTTGCCGCGCCGCAATTTGCCGGTTGGGTGATCCCGTTGACGGTGGTAATTCTGATTGCACTGTTCTTTGTCCAGCGCCGCGGAACCGCCAAGGTTGGTGCGCTTTTCGGGCCTGTGATGTTCATATGGTTTGTTGCGCTTGCAGCACTCGGGTTTCGAGGAATATTGAAGGCGCCGCAGGTCCTGCTTGCAATCAATCCCGCGTACGCGGTTCGATTCTTCCTGGAGAATCACTGGACCGGCTATTTCATTCTGTACGCGGTGTTCTTGGTTACAACAGGCGGCGAAGCGCTCTATGCCGATCTCGGACACTTCGGGCGATCACCCATCCGCCGCGTTTGGTTTTCATTTGTTCTGCCGGCACTGCTGCTCAATTACTTTGGACAAGGCGCGCTCTTGATTGCCCATGGCGGCAGCGACGTGCGGCCATTCTATGAATTGGTACCCACATGGGCCCTTTATCCATTCGTTGCTCTGGCCATGTTCGCGACCTGCATTGCTTCGCAAGCGGTGATAACCGGCGCGTTCTCGCTTACGCGGCAGGCTATCCAACTGGGGCTGCTTCCACGGCTATTGGTGGAGCACACCTCTGCCGATTCGCACGGACAGATTTACATGCCCGCGGTGAACTGGCTCCTGATGCTGGCGGCGGTTACATTGGTATTAATCTTCCGTTCATCGGGAAGCCTCGCAGCAGCCTACGGCGTCGCAGTGAATTCCGCTATGGCGATTACGACGGTACTGGCCTTTAACGTCGCTCGAGAGCGCGGGGGCTGGAGCATGCTCGCCGCCCTGACGTTTTTGTTTGGCTTCTTAGCGATTGATTTTGGGTTTCTCGGGTCGAACTTGCTGCAGTTTACGAATGGCGGGTGGGTGCCCGTTCTTATGGGCGTACTCTTTTTCATACTCATGACGAGCTGGCGTCGAGGCGCGGCGCTACTCGCTGCACGCATCGCCGAATCTACGCCAACCGTTGAGACCTTCATAGATCAGATCAAGCATGAGCGCATTCGACGCGCGGCTGGAAGCGCAGTTTTTCTCACCGGTCGTCTTGAACAGACACCCCCGGCATTGCTGCAATTAACCAGACATACGGGCATTTTGTTTGAACTGGTGATTCTGCTCACCGTCATTATCGAGCCCGTGCCAATGACCAGCTCGGAGGAGCGCGTTGAGCTAAGCAGTTTAGGCCATGGCTTTTATCGTTTGACGCTTCATTATGGATTTATGCAGGGCCCGAACGTGCCCGAAGACTTGTCTGCGTGCCCGATTGGCGGAATAACACTGGACCTGGGCTCGATTCACTATTTCATTGGTCACGTTGACTTGCTGCAGAGTAGAAGGCGACGAGGCATCTCTGGCTGGCGAGATCGTCTGTTCATTTTCATGGCGAGCAATACCGAGGACGCGACGGCGTCATACCGCATTCCACCTGACCAGGTCATGAAAGTCGGTCTGCAAGTCGGGATTTGAATTCCGATCCACATCAGGCCGCAGAGCGCGCGATATCGGGCCGACCGATGGAGCGCTCCAACAGAAGCCGCTGAGTCGGATAGGCGAAATCGATCCCGCGCTGCTCGAACTCGCGATGAATCTGCAGGTGAATTGCCTGGTGTCTGTCCATGTAGCGGTTGTAATCCGCCGATAGGACGTAGTAGACGGTCTCGAAGTCAAGCGATGCGGCGCCATGATCGGCAAAATGGCAGCGATCAAAGCGCGTGTCCTGCTGCGCCTCTACCACCTTTCGAATCACTGTCGAAATCTGCTCGAGCTTGTCGGTCGGCGTTTCGTAGGTCACCCCGAGTTTGAAGACAACGCGACGTTCCACCATGCGTCCGTAGTTGCGAAGCCGGCTCTTGAGTAGATCTGCATTGGAGATGACGATTTGCTCGCCGGATAAGCTACGAAGCCGCGTACTCTTTATGCCGATGTGCTCCACAGATCCCATAAAATCATCTACGACGATGAAATCTTTTACGAAGAACGGCTGGTCGAAGGTAATCGAGAGAGAGGCGAATAAATCGCCTAGGATATTTTGCAGCGCCAGGGCGACGGCTACGCCGCCGATCCCCAGGCCGGCCACCAGCGCCGTGATATTGACGCCCAAGTTGTCGAGGATCAGTAGACCAATCAGGACCCAGATCGCCAATTGCGCGAGGAACGCAATGATTCCGAGCGAACCTGCGGCGGCGCGATTGGTCTCAAAGCTGCGACGTTGCTTCCGATCGAGCCATCCCGCGGTAGCAGCGCATGCCCACAGCCCCACTTGCCAAAACAATGCAACCGTCATGACACTTCTAAAGACCGACCAAGTGCTCGCGGACATCGATAATGTCGACAGTCCCGCAAATAGAGCCGTCAGCAGCAAAGAAAGTACCGCCGTTTTGCTCAAAACCTCGAGCGGAATCTCAAGAAATTCGACTTGTTCTGTTTTTAGCAATCGATCGTGCTGGCGGCGCACCAGCTTGCGCAACAACAGCAAGATGGGGAACAGCCCCAGCACGATTGAGCCCGCGATCGACCAGGCCAGGATTGTGTTTTTAAAAAGCGGCATTGCCGCCCAAGATCCAAGATCGTTCAACATTAATAGTCACTCCGTTGCAACATGTGGGTGAGTATGCAAACAAATCGACTGCCCGGAGGCCTGGCGACATTTGGAAGCCAGTTCTAGGGCGGCCGACCCGGGCGGATGCCCGGCCTCTCGGCAACCAAAACCGCGTTGGTGCCGCCGAAAGCGAAGGAATTGGACATCACGGCACCGAGGTTCGCGCCGATGCGCGCTCGACCGGGAACGTAGTCGAGATCGCAGATGGGGTCGGCCACGTCGAGATGCATCGTCGGAGGGATGACGCCCCTGTCCATGCCGGCGACCGCAATGACAAATTCCACCGCTCCGGCTGCGCCAAGCAGATGTCCGTGCGTTGATTTGGTGGAGCTGACCGGAATCCGATAGGCATCCGCGCCGAAAACTTCCTTGATGGCCGCGGTCTCAACGGCATCATTTTGCAGGGTCGCCGTACCGTGCGCATTGATGTAATCAACCGCGGCGGCATCGAGTCCAGACGACCTCAGCGCCGCGCGCATGGCGCCCGCCTGACCCGCCGGCGTGGGCCGGGTAATGTGTTCGACGTCGCTGGTGAGTCCGTAACCCGAAAGTTCGCCGTAGATGCGGGCATCGCGCGCCACCGCGTGACCCCACTCTTCCAGCACTATGAAAGCCGCACCCTCACCCAGCACCAGGCCAGTACGGCTGCGCGCGAACGGCCGACATGAAACGGCCGGATCGATGGGGTCCTGCGTGGCCAACGTGCGCATGGCCTCCCAGGCGCGCAGCACCCCGAACGTCAAGGGCGCCTCGGCGCCGCCGGTCAGTACGACATCCACGTCGCCGCTCCAGATGCGGCGCGCCGCCTCGCCAATGGCCACGGCCGACGAAGAACAAGCGGTTGAGTACGTCAGGTTCGGACCGCGGATACCATGGTCGATGCCGACCCAGGAGGCGGCGGCGTTCGTCATCGAGCTCAATACGGTGTAGGGATTCACGCGATCCGACCGCTCCGCATAAATGATGCGGTATCCCTCGTCGGTGGTGGTCGCCCCTCCCAGTCCCGTGCCCACGCTGACGCCACAACGCTCCGCGGGCAGCGTGCCGAAGTCTATTCGAGAATCTGCAACCGCTTGGGATGCCGCCACCAGAGCCAACTGGCTTACGCGGTCGAGCATCTTCAGGCGTGCGGCGGAAAAATGCGCGACGGCGTCGAGCTCGACCGGCGCGCCGATAGGTGAGCGAAGGCGCTCGCACAGCGGCTCCGGCAGGCGTCGCACCGCCGACCGACCAGAGACGATACTCGCATACAGCGTGTCGACCGAATCGCCCAAGGGAGTCAGCACCCCGAGGCCGGTGATGGCCACCCGCCGGCGCGTCATATGACGACGGGTTGGGGTGCCTCGCCGGACCCCGCCTGAGCGGAACGGCGCGCCAGCAGGCCATCGATGAAATCAACCACATCCTGGACCGTGACGAGGTTGATGGGGACATCGTCACGAATCGTCAACCCGTAACGGTCTTCGATCTTGAAGATGAGATCCAGCAAATCCAACGAGTCCACGCCCAACGTGGCCAGCTCGGCGTCGGATGTCAGCTGCGCGCGCTTCAGGTCGAATTCCTTGATGAGGATGTCCTGCAGAGTTTCCAATGTAGTCATACGTGCTCCGCGATAGACATGGGGTGGGTTCCGCCTGCGGCCTTGCCGGCGAGGCGCGCGGCATTGCCAAGCAGCGCCGGACGCAAAGCAAGGAAGCCTCGAGCCGCGCGCGCCAACGCGGGACGCATAGCGATGTGCGCGAATATCGCCGCCAACCGCAAGCGCGGCGTAAACCTACGGCGCCACGCAGCTGTGTATGCACGGTGCAGGTCCACGGCGTGTTGCCCGACAATCTCCCGCGGCGGCCGCCGGATGAGCAGTTCGCCGAGCATCGCGGCGGATTGCAGCGCCATGCTGATACCCTCACCGATCAACGGATGGCATTCACCGGCGGCGTTGCCGACGAGAAACGGGCCGCGCACGGCCCCCAATCGAATGCCCGGTCTCAAGGGACCGACTGCGAGCCACGTGCCCTCGCGCTCGGCACCGTCGAGCGCGTCCCGCACTCCGGAGGAGGAACTGCGAAGAAATTCTTCCACCGCATCTCCCGCCGTTGCGTACGGCCGGGCACGACGCAGGGCGGTGAGCCGGTCGCGACGAATGCAGCAGGCCAGAGTCAGGCGGCCGCGGTCCGCCACCACCAATCCGCCATAGGCGCCGCGCAACGCCAACACGGGGAGATAGCCTGAATCCAATCGTGCACCCCTGAAATTTGCCTTGAAGGCCAGGAGGTCGCCATTCCGCCGACGCCGGTGTGCAGAGGCCTCTTGGTCACTTTTGCCGGCTCCTATGCGCACGGGACCGCGCTCCCACGAACCGTGTGCATCGACGACGACAGGCATTCGCAGGGTGTGGGTCCGCCTTGCTGACTGGGACGTGACTCGACAGGCGAAGCCCGCGAGATCGCACCCCACCTCAAGCACCCGCGCAGGCTGCATGATCGTCACGCCGAGCGAGACGGCGCGATCGAGCAGCAAACTGTCGAGCCGCTCCCGCCCTAAAGCACGGCCGAAGGGGTGCCGGCCCTGTGTGCATCGCGGCATGTCCGCGCTCAACGTCGTCTTGGCGTCCATCCAGCCAAGACGCTCCAATTCTGGGCCGGCCTCTGCGGCAAACGCGGGGCCGAGCCCTAAGCGGTCCAGTAGGGCGAGGTTGCCGGCGCCGATACATTCCCCGCACACTTTGCGACGTGGATAGCCATGTTGTTCTACGAGGACGACTTGCCAGCCCGCTTGCGCCAGTAGGATCGCGGTTGCGCTACCGGCGGGTCCGGCGCCGATCACCAACGCATCGCAGTCGAAGTCGGCCGTCATGGAGGACTGGACGAGGCCGCGCGCGCCGCGATGAAGCAGTGCGTAAAGGGCCACGCCGGAAATTCCATGGTGCGCCATCCATCATTAGTCACCGACCACGCGTCGGTGAGATCATGATGGGCGAAGCCTGCCGCCACGCTCGTCACCGCATCTTCACGAGTAACGGCATTGACGCCGAGGACCGCGATCAGCCGGCTGCCGAGCCGTGCTAATTCGTCTCGGCGCGGTTCGCAGGCGACGAAGGCATCGCTCGCTCGCGCCGTCGCCAGCAACAATCGCTGGAGCGCCGGCGCCGTGAAGTGATGCAGGAACAAGTTGCTAACGCAAAGGTCGTATTGTCGTGCCGGGGCGCTCGCGGCCCAGTCCAATGCATCCGCACGTTCCACACGCGCACGCCACCCCAACTTTGCGTACGCGGCCAGGGTACTTTCGGACACGAGATCCACCCGGTCGAGCAATGTGAGCTCAACTTGCGTCCAGCACGGGCGCAACCGGCGCGCCATATTCAACAGCAGCGTGCCATCGCCGGCGCCGAGTTCGAGAATCCGCCGAGGCTGCTCGGCGAGCTTCAGTTCCGACACCGCGCGGGCCAATATCGCTGCCGAGCGCATCACCCAATGGACGCGCTGCAAGTCGCGCCGCGCGCGCTGCGCCCGAGGGTCCTCGGCCTCAAGCCCATCGAGCACTTCAGGTTCCACGTGACGAATCTTGCCGCTCATACCGGCTCAGTCCACTGCGAGCAGTGCGCCATGGCAGGTGAAGCCCGCGCCAAACGAGGATATCCACCACCATCCACCAGGCTGGCGGGTCTTGAGGACCGTATCCAACACGAAATACACGAAGGCGCTGCTCAGGTTCCCGTATTCGCGCAGAGCCTCGCGGCTGTGCTGCAGCGCCTGGCCGTCGATGGCTAAGCGATTCTCGAGAGCCAGCAGCACGTCACGGCCTCCGGCGTGCATGATCCAACCCGTGATCGCATCGCGCTCGACCGCGGCACGCCGCAACGTCGTCTCCAGCACCAGCGCAGCGTGCTGGGCGGCCAGATGCGGCACTTCACGAGTCAAGATGTTGCGCAGCAGCCCTCCGCGCTGTTCGAAGCGTAAGGACTCGCGCGCAGTGGGTTCGGTCACCGAGCCGCTGTGTCGCCATTCCACACCACGAGCTGCCTCCGGACGGCACCGTGATAACACCGCGGCGCCGGCGCCGTCGCCGAATAAGCAGGCACTGATCAGTACTCCAGGATCGTCGTCCAAATACATCGCGGCGCTGCACACTTCAACGCATATTGACAGCACATGCTCGCATTGCCCCGATCCAAGGAGAGCGTTCGCAACCTGCCAGTTGGGCAGCGCGCCGGCACAACCCTGCCCCACCAGATCGAAACCAAGAACGTCGCGACGCAGTCCAAGGGCTTCCGTCATGTACCCCGACAAACCGGGACACAGGTAACCCGTACATGTACTCACGATCACGGCGTCGATGGTAGTGGGTGCCATTCCCGCCCGCGAGAGCGCAACACGGCCGGCTTCCTCCGCAAGGCGTGGCGCATTCAATACAAAACGCGCGTGCAGGGTATCGGGGTCAATTTTGAAGACATCGCTCAGACGATCGACGGCCAGGTGCCGAGCTTCGATCCCATTGTTGCGCGTGAGCACCAGTTTGGCGATGATGCGCGACCGCTCATCCAGTCGCTCAAACCATTCAGAGTTTTCAAACGCGTCCCAACACTCGCTCTTGGTGTAGCGTTGCTGGGGTACCGCGGTGCCGATGGCAGAGAGAAACAATTCAGGTGCCGCGTTCGAGAATGCGACGTTTCTCAATGGCAAAGCCGCTTTGCCCCCTACGCGTGCCGTCTCCGGCAGCTGTCACCCCCAAGCAGCGCGCTCGCGTTGGCACAAGATCACTCCTATTCACCAGTCCAATTCGAAAAAATCACCATCGCACAAAGCCAGGACGTGTGGCATCGGTCGGAATACGACAAAGCCCCCCCCCTTTGTCCTACAAAGAGATCGTCCATCCGCGGACCAGAGTTGCGCGCGCGGCGGCGCTGGGTCCGTTCGAAGGTGCCTGGCTGATTGACACCCTCAGCACAACCTCCCGTTGCGAAACTGGGGCGTGTAGTCATCGAAAGACCCGGCTGCCAACGGCAAACGCTCCGCGGCCGCCGAGTATCAACAGAGCCTGTGATATCGTTGATTCACCCAGAAACAGACACTTCCTAGTCATGGAGACCACCGTTGGCTGAGAGCTCATTGATGACCATCGCCGAGAGTTCGGGCTTTACCAAGACCGGGCGTATCGAAGAAGTGGAGCGCTTGTGCGGGGACTTCGCCCGACACTGGCCGGATGCCGTTCGCTCCTTTGACTACGGACGGTCGGCCGAAGGCCGTCTATTGCGGGCGTTGTTGGTGACACGTGCGGGTGCGATGACACCGGCGGAGATCCGCGAGCGGAAGGTGCCGGTACTGATGGTTCAAGCCGGCATTCATCCCGGTGAAAGCGACGGTAAGGATGCCGGATTCATCGCACTGCGAGAGATGCTGTCAGGCTCGCCTTGCTCCGCAGCGCTCGAGCACACGGCCATTTTATTCGTGCCGGCATTCAATACGGATGGACATGAACGGTTCGGCCGCTGGAATCGGCCCAATCAGAACGGCCCGGAGGAGATGGGCTGGCGTACTACGGCGCAGAACATCAATCTCAATCGCGATTATACGAAGGCGGATACGCCTGAAATGCGCGCCATGCTCAGGCTGATCAGTGAGTGGGATCCTCTAGTCTGCGCCGACTTGCATGTGACCGACGGCGCGGACTTCCAGCCAGATATATCTATTCAGGTTGAGCCTTTGAATCAGGGAGATCCCAGTCTACGTTCTGCGGGACGCGAGCTGCGCGATGGGTTGGTCGAGCACCTCAACGCACAGGGGTGCCTGGCGCTCGATTTCTATCCCGATCTAGCCGTCACTGATGACCCATCTTCAGGTTTTTCCGTCACGGTATATTCACCCCGGTTTTCGACGGGGTATTTCCCGCAACGCAATCGCTTCACCGTGCTGGTGGAGACCCACTCCTGGAAGCCCTACGCTAAGCGCGTGCATGCCATGAAGAATGCCGTTTTGGACTTGAGCGAACGGGTGGCGACTCGCGGAAATGAGTGGCGCAAGCTGGCCATGCGGGCTGACGACGATGCCAGTTCCCTTGCCGGAACCGAGTTGACGGTCGACTACACATCGGGATGGCGCGAAACCGTTAAAGTTGGCGAAGCGGCCCTGAACCCGGATGCCAACGCCGCGGCGCGCATGATTGATTTTAAGGGTTACGCGTACACCCGGATGCCCTCGCCGATCTCGGGCACCTTGGTGACGAAGTACGATCCCAAGACGCCGCAGATATGGCATGTCCCCCTTCGGGATCAGGTGAACTCCGCACTCAACGTGACCGTGACAAAAGGCGGCTTCATCGTGCCGGTTGCCTTTGCCGCAGAAATCTCGTCAAGGCTTGCTGCACACGGCATCCAGTTCGATGTCGTCAGGGAAAGAAAAAACGGCATTGCAGCACGCATGTTTCGAGCTACCACGGTGACGTTCTCGAGCGGCCCCTTCGAAGGCCGTTTGCGCTCGACCCTGCACGGTGCCTGGGTGGAGCAGCAGTCCGATATTCCTGAGGGCTCACTATACATTCCGGTGAAACAGCCATTGGCTCGACTGATTGTGGCGTTACTCGAACCACAAGCGCCGGATTCCTTTGCGTCATGGGGGTTCTTCAACGCCTGCTTTGAGCAGAAGGAACAGATGGAACCGTATGTCGCGGAAATCGCCGCTGCAGGAATTCTAAGCAGGAATCCAGCAATCGCTGCGGCATTGACGAAACGAACTCAAGACGACGCAGGTTTTGCAGGCGATCCCACCGCGCGTCTGCAATTTGTCTTACGCCACCACGAATCTTGGGATGCACGGTATAACGTCTATCCTGTTCTACGCGTGGAAACTCCTCTACCGGAAGGTGCACCACCGTGTGTTTGCGGTTGACCCCAAGGGCAATGAGTACGCCCCTTTAGTGAGTAAAATAGCTACGGTTCAACAATGCGCCCACGTCTTTGTAGCGTGTTTCTAATTGTGCCGTCGTCGTCTCCAGGAACTTCTTCAGGCCCGGGTCGGGTTCCAGCGCCACCATCACGGCCGTCAGATGACGTTGTTCGTTGAGCGCGTTGTAAAACAAGAGTAACGCCTCCCGCTCGAATTCAATGCCGGTCTTGCCCACCAGCGGCGCGAATTCCTTGGCTTGATCTTCGCCAATCGCTTTGCGGGTTTTGCTCTCGATCTCAGACATCGGCGCCACATCGATGCGCATGCCGGGGTATTGTTTTGAAAGCCTCTGCAGGGTATCGGCGAGATGCTGGTAAAAGTCGACCAGATCTCTGGTCATCCTCGCCATTTCTTGCGGTTTGTTCTTGAACATGAGAATCCAGTTGAGTTTAGGAATGCCATCCGCCTCCTGGTACAGCAGGCTGTAGCCGATAGATAGCTGCGCTCGAGGCGCATTCTTGTCCAGGGACGGCGGTCTGGTATGACTCAATTGGCTACACGCCGCGAGACTCAGGAACATGGCAGTGGCGAGGATGCGCATCAGGGTCGATCGGCGGAGCGGAACTAGCGTTTTATTGTGCATCGCTTCCTCAAGCTAGCTTGGCGATTCTCGTTTTCGTGCTCAGTCATGGCCCTTAAAAGAGTGCGCTGGATTAATCTCTTCCGATACTCTCGGACGGATCTATTGCGTGTAGGTAAAGGACTCTATTCTCAATAGCCTTCCCACGTTGCGCGTGCAACTTTTCGCAGCAGGCGCAGGCACATGGGCCCTGCCATTCAATCACTCGATGCGCCATCGCACATAGACTAGTCTGCCAAAGAATGGCCTAATCGACGTAGAATGTTTGAGTCCCACTATACGGCGATCCGCTTTCTTCATGTTGGCTGCGTCGCTCTTTCAGGAGCGCTATTCACCGTGCGCGGATTGTTGCGAGTCGGCGACGTTGCCGCGGCCAACCACATTGCACTGCGCGTCAGTTCTTATGTGATCGATACGACGCTATTGATTGCCGCCATTTTGCTGACAACCATCCTGCGTCAATTTCCCTTCGTAAATAGTTGGCTGACCGCGAAGCTGCTGCTTCTATTCCTCTATATCCTGTTAGGATCGATCGCTCTGAAGCGAGCGAAGACGCGGGCCGGAAGGCTTGCTTCTTTGGTGGCCGCAGTAGCTACTTTCACGTTCATCATCGGAATCGCGGTTACTCACCTGCCGTTCGGTTGGCTGACCCTGACGCGTTGGCAACATCGGAATTCAGGAGCAATGGGCTATCAAATATTGAGCGTCGGCGAACATGATGGCTGCCGCCGTGGGATCGACGAACTTGCCGCTCAGCACCCGAAGTTCCTGGTCGAACGCTCGATAAATGATTCCAGCCAGACCGCATTTACCCTTCGCGTACGCGTCGCCCGCCACGTCCAGCGCGCCGAGCAGCGAGATCGCGAGGAACCTATTTTTAATCGCACCACTGCCTAGGAATTGCCCAACATCGTCTTTTAGACTTCTGGGGGTAGCGATGATCGAAAACGTTACCGAGGGTGAAACCAGATTTCCCGCGTTATCGGCCGTCGCGATCGCGAACGTGTGACTGCCCAGCGACAGTTCGGTGAGCAAGTTGATCGTTTGGCCGCTGGCCAAGCCGTGGCCACCCACGGTGACTCTATTGTCGAGTGTCGGAGTGACGGATTTGACGCCCGACTCATCATCCGTTGGCGGCGGGTAAGTTAGTGTGATCGTGCTGCTATGCACGTAGCTCGTCTGCATCGGCTGCGAAATCGTGACCGTGGGCGCCGACTTGTCGATATCCTCGATGAATTGACGGATCAGGCCTGCCGTCGCTTTGATGGCATTATCGAGCCCCAGTGCGGTAAAGAACCCCATCGAGGGGTAATTGCGATCATTTTCGGTATTGATGCAATCGCTGATGTACGGCATGAATTTGTTCGAGATCTCCGCGACACTGCGTGTGTAGGCGTGTGCGACACCGCCACGATCTTGGTCTCCGGCGCCCCCGTCGGCTCTTTTTTCTACGTATACCAAGCTGTCGGCCCACCACGTATCCTTGAAATAATCTGCCGGGTTCGGCAGCGCAGGAGCCGTACATTTGGGATCGGAATCCAAATCCGGCGGGGCTGGCGGAAAGTCGTATAGCGTCTGAAAGTCGCTCTTGCGAAGTGCGGGCAAACGATTCTTGACCAGACTTTCTCCGTTGGAATCCGGGTTGATCCCGACCGGCTGGATGAGGACGGCGTCTGCCACGCTCTCCACGTCGTTATGAACCTGATATGTGATGTAGCTTGCATGAGCGGTATGAACCGGCGTTGTGTTGTCCTCCAGCAGGTGAATCGCCCAACCCAGCTGGAAAAACGCGTGCTCCTTGGAACCGGTGGGAAATTTAAGGACCATCGGCGCCGAGCAATCCGAGCGGTTGTGGCAATGGCCGCCGGCGTCCTTCGTCCAGTTGGCATACACCGCACTGGAATGCCCGTCCCATCCTTCGTAGGCCTCGATATCATCGGCATTGTTGAAATGCTCGTCGAGCCATTCCGGAGCGTCGTTGACTACCTCGTCCGTCGGCAGGCGCAGGCTCGACAGCGGAGTGTCGCCTTCGTCCGGACACGCGAATAAGGGATCGAGTGAATTTCGGCAAAAGTAGTGGGGAGCCGTGTGGTTCTGGAAGAGATCCTGCATGGCCATGGCAGGCGTCTGCCCGGTGCCGAACCGCGACTGCTGTCCTCCGGGCGAGGTTGCATTGTCAATTCCATCGCCACCTGACGCCCATCTTCCGTCAAACGGATCGTCCTGGCCGAACGACGTGTCGATCACCCAACCCGCCATCTTGTCCCGCGCGTCCTCGCCCCAGTGTCCGAGATAAATACGCTTGCCATAGTCGTAGCGGAATTGCGCGTGCTCCGCAGCATTCCCGTAGCCGTACAGCGGATGGGTCGCGAATCCGACAACGGTCAAGAGCGTCCCATTGGTCTGCAAAATCTGGTAGGTATTGGTGCAATCCTTGTAGGGTGCGAAAAACGCATCATCCAGCGCACAACCGAATCCATAGCCCGTGTTTACCGAGCCGGGCGAGTAGTAATCAAGGACCGACGCTCCGGCGAGATCCGCATCACCCCACACGTCGTTGAATGTGACGCCTTCGAGCATCGGCAGAAGGTAATGCCTTGCCAGATCGGCCTCCGAGGTGAACCCTTTGGCGCGCAGAAACTCAATGGCCTTCGGGATGATCCATGAATGCGGAGAATAGGGAACTTCCTCCTGAAAGACAGCCACGCCCGATTCTCCGCGCGTATTCGGCTTGGTATATGCGTGGCTTACGGAAATGGATCCGGCTATGGCGATCAATCCGAGTATCGGCCCCATTACGCACTTCATATGGCTCCCCCCTCTGCACGTGTCTGATTCGCCTTGCCAGCAGGACATCTGCGCCACTGCGACCAAGATCATGTAGCCTTCATCCTACTAATCGGATTTGGATGAGGAAACGCGACATTGCTTTGAGAGATATTAATAATCCGGCCGGTTTCGCACGCGCTCTCCCAAGTCGTTGAGGCGTCGCGGCTCAGAACCTCTGGACGTCGCCCACGAAAGTATCAGTGGGAGAGGCACCGCCGTCATTATTTATGATCCCGCTCGGGGCTGGTCCGCACCAAGCCAATCAGGCTGATTAGGAGCCAAAATACCTCGACAAGGAACGCGGACAGGTTAAATCGAAACACCAGGGACAAGATCACTAGACCCGCGCCCACCGCGTTCGTCACGGCATATCCTTTGCTACGCCCGTCTATTCGTCCGATCTGCATCAAAAAATACGAAACGACAATAAATGCAACGCCGATGTTTCCTACGAAATCAGACCAACCATAAGACTGAAGATTATTCGCATGCATAGATGAAAAGTCGCTTCTTTTTTCCGCCGTCAAAGTCAATTGACGACACGTGTGCTAGCAATCACGAGTGCTGCTCGACGCCCGCGATTTTCCAGCGGTCGACCCGCGCCCGGGCGGAGGCGGCGGTGGCGGCGCTCTCCACTTGCACCCCGCGATGCAGGCAAGCAAGGAATGCATCCTGCGCCTTGGTATGTGGCCGGCCGCGCGCAGTCATCGAGGCGAAGCTCACAACGGCCTCGTAGCGCTTCGGCAGCAGCCGACGCATTTCGCCTGTACTCTCCCACACGGACGCGTAGTGCTCGGGTAAAAATCCAATGTAACAGCCCGACAAAATCAACAATGCGAATGCCTCGACGTGAAAGCCGACCACGCGCTTGCCCATGGCGGTATTGGCCTGCTGTAGGTTGCTGTTTACCGCGTAGCCTTTCTTGACGTACTGGCTCTTGATCAAATCGGCAGTGGTGATGTCGCTATCCGGACGGTCGAACAGCGGATGGCCGCGCCCGCAATAAAGATTATTGACCTCATCAAACAAATACGTGTACGTAAGGCCTGCGACTTCGTGCATCACCGGTGCAATGCCGACATGCAGGCGCTGGTCGAGCACGCGGCGCTCAATCTCATCCGGCGACAGTACATAGAGTGTCAAATCAATGTTCGACGCAACTGTGGAGAACTCGCGGAACACATTGCGAAGCCGCAGTTCCTTGTCCCAAATGATATTGTCGACCACGCCGATATTGATTTCGCCGGTCATGGTGTCCTGGTCGGCATTGACCTCAATGCGAAAATCATCGAGCGATTTCATCAAGCCGAGCGAGGCCTCGTAGATTTTCTTGCCGCGCGCCGTGAGCGCAAAGCCGCCGCGGCCGCGTTGGCAAAGGCGGGCACCTAGGCGCCCCTCGAGTTCGCCGATATGGGTGCTGATGGTGGAGCGCCCGATGCCGAGGTCAATCTCCGCCGCCGAGAAGCCGCCGCAGTTGACGACTGTTTGAAAAATCCGCAGCAGCCGCAAATCGACGTCGCTGACCCTGCCCAATAGTGCCTTTCGCTTGCCCATGCCCGATTGAACCTCCCGAGTACCGGCTCCCGGCCGTCGAGATACCCAACAGCATCATAATGGCATTTAGCCCCCAGGACCGCCTTTAGTCTTAAGACACAGGATAGGCTTTGGTAGGAAACGCCCTCCCTTCAATGGCCGCTCGGTCGGGATCAGGGCTGAACCGCAGAAGCCCGGCCAACAATGGGCGCGATCGCCGTGTCCGCGGCTGGCACACCGCGGGGCCCCAAAGGACCAAACACGGCGCGGGGTTCGGGCGCCAAATAGAGCAGCGCGGGATACAGAAACGCCGGCAACACCAGCGCCGCCAGCAGCGACAGATCAAGATCGCCGGCCACGTGGCCCAACCACCCGACATAATGGCCCGGCATGTTGACCATCAGCAAGGCCAGCACGGACGACAGGATCCAGGCGATTACCCCCTGAAGATTCCAGCCGCGGTGAAACCAGTAGAGCCCACCGCGCTGTCCGCGATTAAACACCTGCATTTGCTCCGGCTGATACCAGCCCCGGCGTACGTAGTAGCCGATCATCATGACCACCATCCACGGCGTCGTCGTGACGACGATGAGCGAGACAAAGCTGGTAATCGTATCGATCAAGTTGAAGCCGAAACGGCCGACGAATATCAGCACAATCGAAATGGAGCCGATGAGCAGAGTGGCCTGTGGTCGGCTGAGGCGTGGGAAGACGCTAGAGAAATCCAGCCCGGTGCCGTAAAGCGAGGTGGTTCCGGTCGACATGCCGCTCAGCACCGCCAACAGCAGCAGCGGCAGGAAGAACCCGTGCGGTGCGATCGCGATGAGACCGCCGGTGTAATTGACCTGCTCTAGAAAATGCGGCTCGAGGCGGCCGATGATGGAGGTGGTCACGAGCCCAAATATAAAGGGCACCAGACTCAAGGCCTGCGCAAGGATGGAGGCCAGCATCAGGCGTCTTGGGTTCGTGCCGCGCGGCAAATATCGTGACCAATCGCCGAGGAAAGCGCCGAAGGAAATGGGGTTCGCCAGCACCACGAGCAGCGCACCCACAAACGCCGGCCAGAATTTCGCATCGCTTAGGCCCAAGTTCGCGCCGCTATAGTGTGCATCGAACGCAGGATAAAACGCGATAAAGCCGACGATGAAGAGCAACGACGCGGCGATCACCGCAATTTTGTTCACCAACAGCATGACACGAAACCCGTAGATGGCGACCACCAGCACCGCCAGGGAAAAGGCCGCGTAGGCCACAGCAAAGCGCAGTTCGGTCGGCTGTAATCCAAATAGACGCTGCGCGGCGCCAATGACCGCATCGCCGCTTGCCCAAACGCTGATTGAGAAAAAGGCCACTGCAGTCAGCAAACTCAAGAACGAGCCGAGAATGCGTCCGACCACACCAAAGTGAGCGCTCGAGGACACGGCGTTGTTGGTGCCGGTAAGGGGACCGAACAGCGCCATCGGCGCGAGGATCAATGCGCCTAACAGGACCCCCATACAGGTGGCCGCCAAGGCCTGCCAAAAAGACAGGCCGAAGATGATAGGAAATGCGCCTAGCACAGCGGTGGCGAGCGAATTCAACCCGCCCCACTCGATGCGCATGAAGTCGAAGATGCTCGCCGTTCGATCCGCGTCCGGAATTGACTCGATGCCATGCTGCTCGACCGATCCGCTCATTATCTTTTCGCACGCCTGTGAGGAAGAAACTTACGACGCTAGCCTCTGCACGCCCGCAGCGCAAGCAGCCACGCGATTGTCCGATATCCTGCAACGCTTGCACCAATATCCGCCACTCGCGCTGCGCTTGTGCGTCTGGCATGGTTTGATTTTGTTCATGGCGAAACGATGGACGGCAAAAAGAAATTTCTGCGCATCAACCACGACGGACCGGATGGCTTGGGTCTGCCGCGCACGGTGCACGATGCCTCGGACCGCGCCGTCGATGGCGCCGCGCAGCCGCGTGCCTATACCGCCTATACTGACCCTTCCGGGGTATTCACGGTCGGCGTCTGGGCCTGCGACCGCGGCACGTTGGCGATTAACGATCTCGCGATCGACGAGGCTTGTTACCTGATTAAAGGCGAGGTGGTCATCACCGATACGCACGGCAATACCGAGCGCTTCATCGCGGGCGAGGCGTTCTTGCTGCAGCGGGGATTCGTCGGCACCTGGCACATGCCGGGGCCCATACTGAAGTACAACGCAATGTTCAAGCGTTAAGGATGATCGTTTGACGGGGAGAAAGTCATGCGGATAACAGCGGCTTTGGCGATATTGGGGGTGATCTGCGCCCTACCGGCGGCAGCTCAGATAAGGGCATTCACCGGTGCCACCATTATCGACGGCAACGGCGGTAAGCCGATCGCGAATGGGGTGATACTGATCGACGGCGGCAAGATCAAGGCCGTTGGCCCGGCGGCGCGCGTCTCCGTCCCGAGCGGCGCGGAACTCATCGATGTCTCAGGCAAGTACATCGTGCCGGGATTGATGGATGCCAACGTCCACTTAGTGCCCTGGCCGAGTTGGACCTACATTGAGTTTCTCGCCCGCTATGAGAATAACTTCCAGGGAATCACAGCCGAAGCCGCGCAAATCGCCTTAAAACACGGATTTACGACGGTATTTGACTCGATGGGACCGGCCCCACCTGAAATGGTGGTGCGCGACCGTATCAACCGCGGCGAGCTCGAGGGCGCGAGGATCTTTGTCGCCGGCGATATCGTCGGCTTTCGTGCGGTGTTCACGACGGCGGCGTCGATTGCCTCCGCGAGCAAGGCCTTCCAGGAGCGCATCAACGCCCAGTTCGAGATGAATGGCGGACCGGACCTCGCCTGGATGACGCCGGAACAGGTGCACGATGAGATGGTGAAGTACGTCTCCCGGGGTGTCGACTTCGTGAAATATGGCGCCACTGGCGATGATCCGCCGCTTAACAGTGCGGTTGGCCAGGAGGCAGTGCTGCGCTTCACGCCGGCACAGCAGCGAGCCATGGTGGAGGCGGTGCACGGCGCCGGGAAAATCATCCAAACGCATCAAACCTCCGCGGAGTCCTTGCGCATCGTGGTGGAGTCAGGCGTCGACATGGCTCAGCACTGCGCCCATACCGGGCGTTCGCGCATTTCCGAGGCCACGATTCAGCTCATGATCCAGCGGAAATTCTATTGCGGCACGCAGTGGGGACTGCTCACCGACAAGCAGTTGCAACAGGTTCGCGATCAGAGCTTTCCCGGCTCCGACAAGCAGAACGGCCAGCCCGACATCGATTACGGCGTCGAGAATGCTGTGCGGCTTATCAAGGCGGGGATTCCGCAACTGGTGTCCACCGATGCGGGCACTATTGATCCGGATGTGGCCAAGGACTTCGGGCCGGACGGTGGACCGGGCGGTCTCGGCGGCCACGCGTCACTGATCGGCGAGGCGGAATTTCTGGACATGCAGGCCATGCAGGAGCGCGGCATGAGTCCGATGATGATTCTCCAGGCGGCCACTCGCAACATCGCCGCCGCCTATCACAAGCTCGACGCCTTCGGCACTCTCGAGACGGGGAAACTCGCAGATTTACTTGTCCTCGACGCCGATCCACTCACCGACATCCAAAATCTGCGCAAGCAGTCAATGGTGGTCAAAGAAGGCAGGACCATCGATGTTGCCAGCCTCCCGCGCAATCCAATTTTGACCTCTTCCGAGGCCATGAATCCCGGCGCAGTGAGGGTGAAGTAGTCGCGCCAACCAACCGCTACGGCCCGGTTCAAGCCCCGAGCGCCGGCGGCA
This sequence comes from Gammaproteobacteria bacterium, assembly GCA_040002315.1. Taxonomy (GTDB): domain Bacteria; phylum Pseudomonadota; class Gammaproteobacteria; order Steroidobacterales; family Steroidobacteraceae; genus Bog-1198. The sequence goes on along the minus strand of JBDUEQ010000118.1, from coordinate 13,400 downwards.
TGCGTCGATTTCATTCGTCGTTCACGTGCATATCGCGTGATGCGTCGGCACTGCGCCGGTCCGATACTAGGGCCAAGATACTTAAGGGAGAATTCAATATGATGGATTCGGGAAACCGCGCTCCCACACGTCCGCGCACCGCGCTGCGCGATGCCGTGCGCAACGCACTGTTTGCGGGCGCTGGCAGCGCCCTGCTTGCACCCTTGAGCTTCGCCGACGCAGTGACCGAGAGCAACTCGCTCGAGGAAGTGGTGGTGACCGCGACCCGGCGCGAGCAGACGATCCTGGATATTCCCTACAGCATATCGGCCGTCTCGGGCGCGACGCTGGAACAGAGCCACGTCCAAAACCTGTCCGACCTCACTAAGCTCATCGCCGGCCTGTCCTTCGTCGATCAAGGGCCGACCAGCCGCAGCAATTTTGTGTTGCGCGGCATCAACGCGAATTCGACCAGCGAGTCGCCCGTCTTGGGCTCGGCGGGGACGGTGCCGCCGGTGTCCACCTACATCGGCGAGACGCCGCTGTTCCTGTCGCTGCACATTGATGATCTGGATCGCGTCGAGGTGCTGCGCGGTCCGCAAGGAACCTTGTATGGATCGGGCTCGCTCGCCGGTACGGTGCGCCTCATCCCCAAGAAGCCAGATCCCAGCGGATTCGCGGCCAGCGTCCAAGTCGACGGCGCTCAAGTGGCGGAAAGCCACGAAGCCAACTACAGCTACGGCGGCATGCTCAACCTGCCATTCAACGACAGCGCGGCGTTCAGAATTTCGGCGGGCCGCGAGCATTATGCCGGCTTCATCGATGAGAACTACATCGTTAAATTGGGGCCGACCAGCACGGCCGTGAATAGTCCCGTTGGCGCGCCGGTGTCCGGCAATCCCAGCAATCCCTTGTTCGGACCCGAGGTATTCACACCGGTCAAGGACGCTAATACCGCCGATGTGTGGCAGACGCGGCTCTCGTTTCTACTCAAGCCCAGCGAGACTTTCTCGACGCTCGTCACCTACTTCCATCAGGACGATAAAACTCAAGGTCAGCAGTCGGTGTCGCCCTACTTCAAAGGCGGCAGTGTGGACTATCCGCCGGCGGACAATCCCTTCTACAGCCCCTCCTATCCCGTGTCCTTCCCGACCGGCGGCGTCGTATTCCCTGCCAACGGCACCTACGATGCGAACGACGGGGTGCTGCCCACCGATCACAGGCAGGCAGATCTCGGCACCGTGGACTTGAGCTACGGCGTTGGTTTTGCCACCGTGAGTTCGTCGACCTCGTATTACCGCGACAAGGGCCATGGAGTGTCCGACGGCAGCCCGTTCATCGCGAAGACGCCTAGTCTCTATGGCTTCATGCCCCGGGTGGTCGACTATGAGACTGATTTCGACGAGCAAAAAGGGTTCGTCGAGGAATTGCGCTTGGTGTCGGCTCCCGGCAAGCATATCGATTACGTCGTCGGTCTGTTCTTCCAGCACTTGCAAGGCACCAACGGACAAGAGCAGTGGCTTCCTGGTCAGACCTTTTTTAGTAATCTGGTCGGGGTTCCGGGCGCCGATCCTGATACGGGCGATGTCAATTACATCGTCTCGAACTCCACCGACTTTCTGGACCGGGCGCTGTTCGGCGAACTCACCTGGCATGCGACCGAGCAGTGGCAGATCACCGGCGGCGCGCGGCTTTTCAAGCAGGATTTTTCCACCCACTCGTACAGCGCATTGCCATACTGCGGCCCCTATTGCGGCAGCGGCATATTAGGGATCACGGATGTTGCCGGCGGCTACTCGACCAATAGCCATATTTTCAAGCTCAACAGCTCTTATAAATTCAGCGATACGCTGAACGCGTACGTCAACTACGCGGAAGGATTCCGCCGCGGCGGCGCTAACGCCATCCCGTTGGCGGGTCCGTTCGAAGTCAGTGCCGATCTCCTTATCTATAAGCCGGATAAGACCAAGAATTATGAGATCGGCGCGAAGGGCACCCTGTTCGGCACCATCAACTACACCGCCGCCTTGTTCTATATCGATTGGGTCAACTTTCAGCTCGACACCGCGGCGTACTACGGCGGCTACTCCCTGGCTGCCAATGGAGCAAAAGCTCACTCCAAGGGCATCGAGCTGTCCTTCGACGGCAAACTCGGCTCGCATTTCACCTACTCGCTGGGCTACGCCTATACCCGGGCGCAGGTGGCGCAGAGTTTCTCGATCCTCGATCGGCTGGACGACGGTACCGACAATCTCGCCGCCATAGTCTCGGCAAAGGGCGGCGATCCCCTGCCGAACTCGCCCGAGAACAGCGCTACGTTGGCGCTCAACTATAGTCACGCCGCGCCGGCATTCATGGACGGCTGGAACGTGCGCTGGCACCTCGACGGCAACTACCGCAGCTCGACTTACTCGCGCCTCCTCAACACCATCCCCGACGCGGCGCCGCCGTTCTTGATCAAAGGCTTCTCGATTTGGGACGCATCCGTCGACTTGATGAACGAACACGGACTCGAGGTGGGGCTGTACGGCCAGAACTTGTTTAACGAACTAGCGATTACCGGCGGTGTGGATCCGGGAGAGTCCGGCTCGGGTCCGACGGCCCCGCGTGCGGCGCACTACTTCATCGGTCGACCCCGCACCGTCGGACTGCGCCTCGGCTACAAGTTCTAGGGAACGCGACGGACACAGGTAGCGCATAATCTCCAGCGGAGGTGGACCGCCGTGAACGCGCCGGCTCGTAGTGTGCATCAGGAGGTGCTGCGCCTGATGCGGGCGAAGGATTGGCAGGCGGCGGAGCAGGCCACATCCCGGCTCAACGAGCAGTTCCCGGAATTCGCTGCCGGATGGTACGCCGCAAGTCAAATCGCGTTCGCGTTGGGCCGTACCGGCGATGCGCTGGACCGCATTGATCGCGCGGTAGCGATCGAGCCGAACAATCCACGTGGACTGATGCAACGAGCCCACTGCCTGCTCGCGCTCCGCCGGCGGTCCGAGGCCTGCGATGCGGCTGCCCTTGCACAGCACCACTCCGCCTCCGCTGCCACGCTCTTGGATGCAATCGGGGGATTTTTCAGCATTGCCAACGATCAACCGCGAGCGCTGGCCGCTTTTGATCAAGCGGTCGCACTCGCCCCGGACAACGCACATTTTCTGTTTAACCGGGCAGCCGCTCGCCGGTTTCTGGGACGACTTACAGAAGCGGAAGGCGATTTCGACCGCGTCATCGCCATGCAGCCGGCGGATTACGAGGCCTACAAAGCCCGCGCGGACTTACGCACCCAGACCAACGATTTGAATCACGTCGCCGAACTGGAGGCCTTGGTCGACCGTCCTCCTGCGGACTGGCGCGCAGAGGTGCAGTTGCGGTACGCGCTCGCCAAGGAGTATGAGGATCTGTGCCAATACGAGAAGTCCTTTCGGCATTTGAAGTTGGGTGCGGCAAGGAGGCGCGAATTTCTGCGCTACGATGTCGCCGCTGATGTAGCGACAGCCGATTGGATCATTGAGGCCTTTCCCAGGGAACCTCGTAGCACCGCCGCCGCGGCTAGCCAAGAGGCTCCGATCTTCATCGTCGGACTGCCGCGCAGCGGCACCACGCTGGTCGATCGAGTCCTCGACAGTCATTCCGCACTTCACTCAGCGGGCGAACTGAATGACTTCGCTCTATGCGTCGTGGACGCGGTGCACCGCGTAGCCGGGAATACTCAATCATCGCGCCAGCAACTCATCATGCGCTCCGCGGATGTCGACTTCGCGGCACTGGGTCAGGATTATTTGTCGCGCGCGCAATCCGGAGCGCTGTTCGGGAAGCGCTTCATCGACAAGATGCCCTTAAACTACCTGTATTGCGGATTGATCCGCCGCGCCCTGCCCAACGCCAGGATCGTGCATCTTACCCGCCACCCGCTCGCCGTGTGCTATGCGATGTACAAGACATTATTCAAAGACGGCTACCCGTTTTCGTATGACCTGACCGAAATCGGCGACTATTACATCGCCTATCGCAGGCTGATGGATCATTGGATTAGGACGATGCCCGCCGCGATCCATCAGATCAGCTATGAAAATCTGGTGCAGGATCAAATCGGAGAGACGCGGAAGTTATTGGAATACTGCGCGCTGCCGTGGGAAGACGCATGCGTGGAGTTTCATCGCAATCCCACGGCAACGACGACGGCGAGTGCGGCGCAAGTGCGACGTGAAATTTACAATACTTCGATCGACCAATGGCGCCATTTCGATGACAAACTGGGCGCACTGCGCGACCAACTCGAAGCCGCCGGCGTGAATGTCAACCCATGTTGACGCGCTGCCGGCATCGTGCGAGCGCACGACTTCCCCTTCAGTTTGCTTTTCAGGAGCATCGATCGTCGATTCAGTTTCGTGGTGCATCGGCTTCGTTACTTCCCTCAAGTCGCAAAGAGGAGCGCTCCTCCGTCCCCCGTGCTCCGATTGCATCGAGACGCTCTTGCGTCGTCCCTACTTCCTTCATTGGTGCCATTGCGTCGGGCGTCCATCAGACTGAGGCCGCCACAAGCTCGATGGCGCATGGCTCGCTAAAGGCGCTGAACGGTCCGACTATATAGCGGAGAAAACTTTGATCGCATTGATTGTCCATTTACATTCTCCGCATGGCTTTCCCGATGTAAGGGCATTCCTACTGCTGCATCGTTCAGCAGTCATCCTCGCGCTGCTAGCATGGCTCGCGGGTTGCGCAAGCGCGCCGTCGCCGGCGCCGCCGTCGGTCAGGCCGGACCAAGCACGGGCCATGATCGGTGTCGCCCTGCCCCCCTCCGTGCATGATCGCGCGGGATGGACTGACGACATATACGCCGCCTTTACTCTGCAGTCGATCGAACTCACGCGAGAAAATATTTGCGCGGCTGTGGCCGTGATTGAACAAGAGTCGAGCTTCCGCGTCGATCCTGTGGTCCCCGGCCTTGCGGCGATCGCGTGGCGCGAAATCGATGCGCGGGCGGCGCACGCCGGAGTTCCGCGGCTCATCGTACACGGCGCACTGCAGTTACGCTCACCCACCGGCCTAACCTACAGCCAACGCATCGATACTGCCAAGACCGAGAGGGACCTGAGCGATATATTCGAGGACTTCATCGGCGCGGTGCCCATGGGACGCAGCCTATTCGCCGAGCATGATCCGGTGCGGACGCGCGGGCCCATGCAGGTCAACGTCGCATTCGCGGAGCAATATGCCGCAACGAGACCGTATCCCTATGCCGTTAAGGTCAGCATTCCGGATGAAGTGTTCTCGCGTCGCGGCAGCCTTTACTTCGGCATCAGTCACTTGCTCGCCTACGAACCGCACTACAATCAATACCTGTACCGTTTTGCAGACTTCAACGCAGGCCAGTTTGCCAGTCGCAACGCCGCCTTCCAACGAGCGCTCAGCCGGGTCTCGGGCTTCCGCGTGCAGGCTGATGGGGCGCTCCTCGCGCACGTGGGGGAAAAAACGCCTGGCGAAACGGAACTGGCCGCACGCGGCATAAAACTGCGGCTGGACCTTGACGACGACGCCATTCACGATGCTCTCGCGCAGTCAAAGAAGCCCAGCTTCGAACATACTGTTCTTTACCAAGGCGTTTTCGCACTCGCCGACAAGATGCAAGCAGCGCCGCCGCCTCGCGCGGCCGTCCCTCGCATCGTTCTGCGGGGGCCGAAACTCAGCAGAAATCTGTCGACGGCCTGGTACGCGCACCGCGTAAACGAGCGCTTTGGCCGATGCCTGCAAAAGTAGCCCTAGAGCCCGGCCCCAGCCGCTAAATGCCCGACGGATTGAAGCGAGCACTTCCGGCGCGCCGGGGGCCACCGATGAGATCTGCCGCTCGCCGCCATACTGAGCAAAAAACATGGCTCGATTGCCGCATGGATGTCCACCACCCGATTGCACAGCCGACAAGATGTGTCCGGTGATGACTGACACTCAGTGTGGCATAGCACTGCTTGCCGAGCGCGGCAATCTGGTCATACTCGCACCGTTGCCTAGCCGAGTGATGGTTCTGCATTCCACACGAATGTCATCTGTAGGAGTTTAGATATGAGTCTTATCAGTTTTATCGCCGATGCAGGTGAAAAGCTCCTCGGCGCGGGTGCCCCGACCCCCTCGCCTGCAGCCAAACCAGATATCGCCACATTAAACGCAACAGCGGGGGCGGCCATCGCCCATTACATCGCCTCGAAAAATTTAACGGCGCAAAATCTGAGCGTTAAGTATGACGGAGCATCGCATACGGTCACTGTAGCGGGGGTCGCCGCTGATCAAGCGACAAGGGAGAAAATCGTCTTATGCTGTGGGAATGTCTCCTCGGTGGCTAAGGTCGATGATCAGCTCACAGTCGCTCCAGGCGCAACGCCCCCATCTACCTTTTACGAGGTGAAATCGGGTGATACTCTTTCCAAGATCGCCAAGGCCCTTTATGGCGATGCCAATGCTTACATGAAAATATTCGAAGCAAATAAGCCTATGCTATCGGACCCAAACAAAATCTACCCTGGACAACAGCTTCGCGTACCGACTAAGACGTAAGGAACGCGAACCCCCGTAGAGTTGTTTTTTTTGCAGGGTGCACCGACAAAAAGCTGCGTTGCCCGCCTCTTTTGACGCCTCTGTTGCTCCAATGTCCCACGAGGTTAATTATTTCGATTGGCAATTGCGTTAAAAGAATACTTTCAACACGCTCAACGATAGGCATCGACCCGGCGTATCGGCGTTCACGAATTAATGACTCCAGACACTAGAAGGATAGTTCCAATGAACAATTTCAATGCCATGAGTGATTTAGTGGCCGACGCCGAAGAACTCCTTTCAAAATTAGGACGATCGGCCAGCCCAGAGATCCGCGAACTGAGTTCACGGGTAGAGTCATCGATTGGGGAAATGCAAGGAGCATTTCGAGACAGGTTAAAGGCGGGCGAAGATACCCTTCGCGGTATGACCAGGACCGCCGTGGGCTTCGCGAAGCAAAATCCCTCAATGTCCATCGCCCTCGCACTCGCCGTGGCCGTCACTGCTATTTATTTGATGCGTCCTGCAGGTGACGATTGACCTAACAACTTTACCGTCTGTAATGTTGCAATGCAGCGGAAACTATCCCTGTCGCCCTGCCTAGCAAGAATACGCGCAGCTTGCCATCGTGAGAACTGCGGCGGGACTCACAAAGTTTCAGACCTCGCGTCTGCCTCGCGGATGCCAACCTGCCAAATGTGACGCGTTACACGCGCCCCACGCTGGGGCGCAGCAATAATGGCCTCAAGTGAATTGGCGCTATTAATTACTGGGCGGTGACACGATGGACAAGCACATGCTGGAATCAAACTTGAGGCATGACTATCTGACCCCCACGAATCCGACGAGACAGGCGCCGCCGCGATTCTGGAAGCCGCCCCCTCCAAGGATCAGAGCCTGGAACAGGTGCGTGAAATCCTTTTCGGCGCGGAGAGCCGCCGGTCCGAATCGGAGCGACGCGCGCTTGAAGGGCGCGTCGCCGAGCGCTTTGGGCGACTGGAAGCCGAACACGAACGCCGGTTTGAAAAGCTTTTGCAGGATTTGCATCAGCGCTTTGAGAAAAGCTGCGCAATGCTTGAGACCGAAGCAGCCGAACGTCGCGAATCGATGAAGATCCAACATGATGAGCTTATCGGGCGCCTCGAACGTGCGGCCTCCGCGCTGGGACAGGCCAAGACAGACCGTGAGGAACTCGCCGGACTTCTCAACGAAGTCGCCAGCCGGCTGCGCGCCTCGACCGCAGTAACCTGAGCTTCACGCGCGCGCGTCGCGTAATAAAGCGAATAGTAACGCGATGAAGCCCGCGAAATCTGCAATCGGACCAGAGGATACCGATGAGTGGCACCAGCTCCGTTCACTGCTACTCGGCGAAGAACAAGCTTCTCTCAGCACCCTGACGGCGACAGTAGGCGACTCGGCGAGCCTCGCACGCAGCGTCGCCAGCGTGTTGCCCAATGCCGTGGCAATTCGCGCGCGAACTGATGACCGCCTCGCCATAGAACTCGCCCCGCTTGTCGAGGCTTCGCTGCAGCAATCTGTTAAGACGAATCCCCAGCCATTGGTCGATGCGCTATATCCCCTCATGGGTCCTGCCATTAGACGCTCGATATCGGAAGCCTTGGTCGACATGATGCAAGCGTTCAACCGAGCGGTGGAGCAAACACTGTCTCCCCGCGCCTTGAAATGGCGATTCGACGCGTGGCGGTCTGGACAGTCTTACGCGAGCGTCGTCCTGCTCAATTCGCTGGTCTACCGCGTCGAACAGGTGTTTCTGATACACCGCAGAACCGGTCTGCTTTTGAGCCATGTACAAGCGGAACATACTGTTGTCCAAGACCCCGACATGGTGTCTGGCATGCTCACGGCAATTCGAGATTTCGTCAGCGACTCCTTCCAGGTTGGCCAGGAGGACAGCGTTGACGCGATTCGTCTAGGAGACTTGTCGATACAAGTGCGGGTCGGCCCGAGGGCCATCCTCGCGGCCGTGGTCCGCGGCAATGCACCGGAAACTCTGCGAACGCACTTGTCTAACACTCTTGAGGACATCCACCGGCGTTTCGGTCTTGCGCTCGCGCAGTTTGAAGGCGATGCGAACGGCTTTATCGGCACTGAAGATGTATTGCGAGCTTGTTTATCCGCGCAGGCGCGCTCCCGGGAGAAGCAGCCATGGCGCCCCTATGCGATCCTCACGCTGGCGGTGGTATTGGCAGCATGGCTGGCATGGGCTCAACATCAGTCCGCAGCGCGCTGGGATACCGTGCTTGCGGCGCTCGAACATGAGCCCGGGTATGTCGTGCTCGAGTCCAGCCGAACAGGCCGTGGCACCGTTCATGGCTTACGAGATCCATTGGCGCGTACTCCGCACGAGGTGATCGTAGGCAACCTCGACGAGTCAATGATCAAATGGGATTTGAAACCGTATCTTTCCCTGGAGCCGGCACTGGTCCTCGCCCGTGCCCGTCATCTTCTAGACCCTCCCGCCACCCTAATGTTGAGCTTGGGCGGAGATAATCTTCGAGCGTCGGGCACCGCTCCGGCGTCGTGGTTTCGGGACGCACGCGTCCGTGCGCTGTTCATCCCGGGAATACGCAGCTTTGACGACAGTCCAGCTCTACAGGAAGGACAGCAAGCGTTGACTCGCATACGTGCGGCGTTGACGGCCACTGCCCTTTACTTCGAGCCAGGCTCGTCCGCCTTGTCGCAGGACGACCGCGACAAATTAAACGTCGCCCTACCGGCATTCAGGAGTCTCCGCGATAGCGCTGAAAATCTCCGCATGGACTATCGCATCGAGATTGTCGGCCGCGCGGATGCGCCCGGCACGACCGCAATTAACCTGCAATTGAGCCAAGCTCGCGCAGATGCCGTTCGACAGTTTCTGATTGCCCACGGTGTAGCATCCGCGCGTCTGCGTGCACTGGGCGTCGGCACGATAGAGGCAACGACGGCAACCGCCGCTGCAAACGAGAATCTCGAGCGCCGGGTCAATTTCAGGATCAATATTGGGCCCTCTAACGAACCCGTCGCGCCTGCACCATGATTCAAAAGAAACTCTGCATGGTGGGCTCCTTCGGCGTAGGCAAAACCAGTCTCGTCAAGCGATATGTGCAAAGCATCTTCAGCGAGAAGTACCATACAACTGTCGGCGTCAAGATCGACAAGAAGGATGTCATCGTCGGTCCTGAGACCATACGCATGATGATTTGGGACTTGGCGGGCGATGACGCTTTCGCCCGTCTACGCACGACGTTCGTCCGCGGTTCGGCCGGCTACCTGCTGGTAGCGGACGGCACTCGAACGCAGACGCTCGATGTCGCGCTCGAACTAAATCGGCAGATTCAAGACGCGACGGGTAAGCTGCCATTCGTCTTGGTGGTGAACAAGTTCGATCTCGCAAGCGCCTGGGAGATCGATACCAATCGCATCACGGCACTCGAGGAAGCCGGCGTTAAAGTGTTTCGCACCAGCGCCAAAGACGGTTTCGGAGTGGAGTCTGTATTTGAACACTTTGCGGTGCTAGAAACTCTAGAGCGTGCCTCATGAGTGCTGTCGCAGCAATATCCGACGCGTCCGCCGATGGGCGATCGGTCACGCCGTGCAAGGATCGCGACGCATCGCAACTGATCGACTTGTTCGACGCGATGAATCAGGCGGTGCTGGAACGTGCGCCCAACGGCAGTTTTTTGTTCAAGAATACGCCCGCCGAATGGTTTCGGATCTTGTCGAAAGAAGCGGAGATCACCGACGGACGCATTGAGCTCGAGGGCCACTCGAGCTATCTAGATCACTTCTTGAGCGACGCCACTCAGTGGTGGAGCGAGGGTGGCGCGGGCTGGCTGCATTCCGGAACGTGGCTAGAGGCCGATGCGGTCGGCAAGGACTGGCCCTTCGCGGCCCGAGCAATCTCGCGGCACGGCAATGCGATGCTGATCATCGAATGCGTCGCCGAAGACTATGAAGCGCAGGTGCAATTGCTGCAGGCGGCACGTGAGCACCTGCTGAATGAGGAGTTGCTGGAGCGCGAGGTGCACCGGCGTACCGCGGCGATTCGGCAACGAGAGGAAGAAATCGCCATCCGGCTTCTCGCGGCCGCGGGGATGCGCGATGAAGAGACAGGAAGTCACGTTCGCCGCATCGGCCTATTTTCCGCGACGCTCGCTGAGGCACTTGGATGGGATGCGGCGCGAACCGCTGATATCCGGGTCGCGGCGCCGATGCACGATATTGGAAAGATAGGAATTCCGGATGCGGTACTTCTGAAGCCCGGCCGGCTCACACAAGATGAATTTGCAATCATGAAGCAGCACACTGTGATCGGAGCGAAAATGCTGGGCGACAGTGATATTCCGCTCTTGGTTATGAGCCGAGAAATTGCGCTTGGCCACCATGAAAGATGGGATGGCAGCGGATACCCTCAGGGCCTGCGCGGGGAGGAAATTCCCCTCACTGCGCGCATCGTGGCTCTCGTTGACGTTTATGACGCCATGCTCCATCGGCGGGTCTACAAAGCGCCTATCGCGGAAGCGGAAGTGATCGCGACGATGACTGCCGCGTCAGGCGCGCATTTCGATCCCGCTCTGTTCAAAGTGTTTCTCCGTATTTTGCCGGCACTGCGGCGCATCACTGCATCCGTACAGGAATAACAATACGCATAGGTGTGCCGTCTATGAATCTACGAACGCCTATGACTCGACGCTCATCGATGCTCGATGCCAAGATCTTTACGGCAAGAAGGCGACGCACGGGTACGCTTGGATCAGCGACACAGCTTTGCCGCGGCGGCGGCGTCCTCTGGGAGGATCAGCTGTGCGGGAATCCGGCGACCTGAGCGGCGCGCAACCGCATAATAAATGACACTGGGTACGATGAGGCCGAGGATCCAGGAGATATCGGCACCCCCCAGTGCACGCACCCACGCACCGGTGTAAAGGCCGGTCGACAGAAAGGGGATCTGAACAAGGATGCCGATCAGGTATACCACGATCCCACGCGTGTTCCACCGGCCATAACGCCCGTTTGGATTAGTCAGCGCCGGTACATCGTAACGTGAGCGCGTAAAGAGATAGTAATCGACCAGATTGATCGCACTCCAAGGCGTAAATACCGCGAGCAATAATAGAATGAAGGATTCGAAACTCTTCAGGAAGGCGTCCTTGCCGGCCAAGGCCAACCCACAGGCCACGCTCACCGCAGCGATGACATAGAGCGCACGGTGCATGCGCGACAGGCGCACTGTGCCCCGAAAGCCACCAGCCAGGGTCGCCATCGACATGAAACTTCCGTACGAGTTGAGCGACGTCACCATAATCTTGCCGAAGGCGATGCAGAAAAACAGCAACGTGGCCACAGCGCCGCTCGAGCCGAGACCGACGATATAGGCGATCTCATGATGCTCGAACTCGGCGCCGGCGAGCGCGGCGGCGAACACACCGAAGGTCATGGCAATCTGCGCCCCGACTATCGAACCGAGTCCAATGGCGGCGAAGACGCTGCCGCTGTCGATCGCACGCGGTAGGTAGCGCGAGTAGTCGGCAACGTAGGGCCCGAATGCGATCTGCCAGGATGCAGAGAGCGACATGGCGAGCAGGTAATGATTCAACGAAAAGTGGCGTATTCTCAACAGCGCCGCGACGTCGTGCTGAGCGAGCAGCCGGTAAAACATGTAGGCGAAGGCGGCGACGCCCACCGCAGTTGATATGCGCCCGAGCCAATGGATCACCCGATAGCCGAACAGAGTCACGACGATGATCAACGCTGCGAAGATGACGATTCCCCACCGCAGGTCGACTCCTAACACCTGAGCGAGCGCTTGGCCGGCAAGAATCGAGCCGCTTGCGGAAAATCCGATGTACATCAAACAAACCGCGACGATCGGTATCGCGGCGCCGTAGACGCCGAATTGCACCCGCGAGGAGATCATTTGGGGCAGCCCGAGTTGCGGACCCTGCGCGCCGTGCAGAGCCATCACCGCTCCCCCGATCAACTGGCCCGCAAGCAGACCGAGCAAGGACCAGAAGACATCGCCCCCCAGAACAACAGCGAGCGCACCCGTCACTACCGCGGTGATCTGCATGTTTGCACTCAACCACAAGGTGAATTGGCTCGCGAGTCCGCCGTGACGCTCTGCGTCGGGGATGTAGTCGATCGAACGCGCTTCAATCATTGATGGCGGCATAAGAAAACGTCGTGGGGCATTGATGACATTTGCGATTTCTCTTTAAATCGTAGACCTTCATTATTTTGCTTGCAGGGTGCTGGAGGATATTACTCACGGACACCGCTACAAGATACCGGCGGCCCGGGACCGCCGCGCGAGTGGCTCTAGATGGACCTGCCCGGCAAAACGTCGCGCCAGTGCTCCATCAGTTTTCGATATGGGAAATAAAGTAGCGACCCAGATCATCCAAGTCATAGGAGAAAGGATAGGCGTCCTCGGATCTCTGTTTATAGATTGCCAAGCATGTATCCATCGGGTTGCGCGTGACGTGCATGAACTAATCCAACGTAGAGGAAGTTTATTGGTAACTTGTCAATCAACCGGCTCGTCCACTCTCGTGACGAGTTGACACTCTCGAGTACCGTCGGCCTAGCTCGGCGAAGTCAATCTTCGTGCTGCGCTCGATTGTCTCTGTGACGGCTTCGGGCCGAGCGACTCAACCATGATGGACACCCCCACTTTGTTCCAGTCCCGACATTCATCATGGCTTCAAAGGAAGCACCTCCATCAGCGGCTTGATGAGATCCAAGGGCAGCGGGAACACGATAGTCGAGGATTTGCCGTTGCTGGACATGTCGGCGAGCGTCTGCAGATAGCGCAGCTGCAGCGCCTGCGGCTGCTGGGAGAGCACGGCGGCCGCATCGCGAAGCTTCTCCGCGGCCTGCATTTCGCCTTCGGCGTG
>JBDUEQ010000117.1:0-10482 GCA_040002315.1 Gammaproteobacteria bacterium | reverse complement strand
TCACCAACCAACGCGAAACAACCATTCTCTGGGACCGGCGCAGCGGCGTGCCCATGACTGTTCTGCCGGAAGTCAGAGACAGTGCCGGCGAGTTCGGCGTCATCGACAAGGGCGTGCTCGGTCATTCATTGCCTATCTGCGCAGTCGCCGGTGATCAACAGGCGGCGCTCGTCGGACAGGCCTGCTTTGCCGCGGGCGACGTCAAGAGCACCAACGGCACCGGCGCCTTCCTCGTCCTTAATACCGCGCAACACCTGGTGCCGTCGAAGCACCGGCTCCTCAGTACCATCGCATATCAACTGAATGGTGTGGCCACTTATGCGCTGGCTCGATAATGATCTATTCATGCAGCGCTTGGCGGACGTCCTCGCTCGGCCGAACCGAAACTCGTTTCGAGCCGAACATGAGCCTCACTGAACGGGATGTGCAAATTTCCGGCTGGCGCGATGCGTTGCGACGGGTAAGATCCACCTGATGGAGTTCTCCGCGTTCATCGACCGCTGGCGTCCCAGTGCGCTACGCTCGACCGCCAGCAGCATCGCGCCGGGAGTCGCCGCCACCTTGATCGTGGCCCTCGCCGCCACCTACCTTTCAGATCACTACCACGCGCCGCCCATCATCTTCGCGCTGCTGCTCGGCATGGCTTTGAATCAATTGTCCGCCGAAGCGCGCTATTTGCCCGGTATCAATGTCTCCGCGCGCACTCTGCTGCGAATCAGCGTCGCGCTGCTCGGGCTGCGTATCACCTTCGGTCAAATCGGCGAGCTGGGCTGGACCACCGCTGGCATGGTCATCGTCACGGTGCCGCTCACCATCGGGTTTGGTTGGCTGCTCGCCAAGACCATGAAGCTCGACGGCCGGTACGGTGTCCTCTCGGGCGGTGCCGTCGGAATATGCGGAGCGTCCGCGGCGATGGCCATTGCCGTTGCCTGGCCCCGCAAGGACTCCGAGCGCGACACCGTGGTTGTGATCGCCTGCATTACGACTTACAGCACCATTGCAATGGTCCTGTATCCGGTTCTGGTCGCACATCTGCATCTGGATCCCGTGCAGACCGGGCGATTCCTCGGCGGATCCATCCACGATGTGGCACAGGTTGTGGCTGCCGGCTACGCCGCCTCGCCGCAGTCGGGCGACGCGGCGACCATCGTCAAGCTGATGCGGGTGACCATGCTGCTGCCTGTGGTATTGGTCATCACCCTCGTCGCCGCGCGCGGTGGCGACGCGGGCCAGCCGAAGCAAAAAGTTGCGCTGCTGCCGGGATTCCTCATTGCATTTGTCGTGCTGGCGGCACTCAATGGATTTTCTCTCGTCGCAAAGCCGGTCGCGGCGGTCCTCACCGAAGTGTCGAAATGGCTGCTGGTCACCTCGGTAGCTGCCTTGGGGATGAAGACTTCGCTGCGGGAGATGATGGCCATCGGCACCAGCTGCGTTGCGCTGATCGCGGCAGAAACCGTCTTTCTCGGTTTGTTGGTCTTGGGTTGGATCATGCTGACCGCAGCCCCGCCAGTCCGTTCCGCCGCTCTCCTGACTTCCGCTGATTCGCCGTCCCGACAGGCCGATGCCATCGTCCGCGCGGCGATGCAGTCGCACCAGATACCGGGAGTGTGTCTCGGCGTCATCAAAGGCGGCATTCTCATCAAGGCGACGGGATACGGCTATTCCAACGTCGAATTGCAAGTCCCGGTCTTGCCTACGGCGCTGTTTCAATCCGGCTCGGTCGCCAAGCAATTCACTGCAGCCGCCGTCATGCTGCTGGTTGAGGAAGGCAGGGTTGGGCTTGACGACCCTGTGGTCAAGTATCTCCCGGAAGCGCGTGCCGCAGCCTGGAACGCTGTCACTGTGCGCCAGTTGCTGACGCACACATCGGGGATTCCCGATATTTACGGCGAGCACGACGCGGACTCCTATACCAAGGGCGTTCTCGATTTTCATCGCGACTACACCGAGGATGAATTGCTGCAACGCTACTCGACATTGCCACTCGATTTCAAACCCGGCGACAGGTGGAATTACTCCAATACGGGATACGAGCTGCTCGGATTCCTCATCCATCGCGTCACAGGCGTGTTCTATGGGGACTTTCTTCAGGAGCGAGTCTTCCGCCCGCTCGGCATGACGGCCACCCGCATTATCAGTGAGCAGGACATCGTTGCCGATCGCGTCAGCGGCTATCGCATCATCGATGGAAAGCTTAAGAATCAGGAATGGATTGCGCCCTCGCTGAACACATTGGCCGACGGCGGCCTGTACACGAATCTCATCGATCTCGCCAAATGGGACGCCGCTCTTTACACCGACAAGGTTTTGAGCCGCTCCTCGCTGCAGCAGATGTGGACGCCGGTGCGCTTGAATTCGGGGCAAACTCATCCGTATGGATTTGGCTGGGAGCTGGGTGCCGTCAACGGCCACGCCGTGCAATATCATACGGGCAGCAATCAGGGATTTTGGATCAGCATCTCGCGCTACGTGGACGATGCGCTCACCATCATCGTGCTCACCAATCTCGACGAATCCCACTCGGTGACCTTGGGGATAGCGGATCCCGTGGCATCGGTCTACCTACATGAAACCTAAGCAGTACAAACGAATTCTCGCCATCGACGTCGGCGGAAACCATGTGAAAACCCGGGTCTTCGGCCGCCGCGAGATGCGCCAGTTCGAATCCGGGCCTCACTTGACACCCCGTAAAATGGTCGATCAAGTTCATGAGCTCACGGGAGACTGGAAATTCGATGCAGTATCCATCGGCTATCCCGGCGTGGTGCTGCACGGCAGAGTGGTTGTCGAGCCGCACAACCTCGGCCCCGGGTGGGTTGGGTTCGATTTTCGCAAGGCTTTTGGCAGGCCCACCCGCATCATTAACGATGCGGCAATGCAGGCTATCGGCAGCTATGAGGGAGGCCGCATGTTATTTCTCGGCCTCGGCACCGGGCTCGGGTCGGCGCTGATTGTCGACGGGATCGTGGCTCCGATGGAACTTGCGCATCTCCCGTTCAAGAAGGGGCGCAGCTTCGAGGACTATGTCGGCGAACGCGGGCTGCGGCGGCTGGGCGGCAAAAAGTGGCGTCAAAACGTCAACGAGATGGTGGAACGCTTAAGCACCGTACTCGAGGCCGACTACGTCGTCATCGGCGGCGGCAATGCGCGCAAGCTGAAGCGGCTGCCGAAGAATGCGCGCCTCGGCAGCAACGACTTTGCGTTCCTCGGCGGGTTTAGACTCTGGCGGGCTCCGCATTTCACATCAAAGTGAGCGGTAGACGAGAGAATGATTGCGGGGAGAGCAAGCCCAAGCTGACCCATCGCTGGCCCGGGTGGTTGGCGGCGCTGGATTCTTTAGACTTCGTCGATTCCGCTGCATGACCGCGCACCTCGCGCTGCAAAGTGGGCTAGCGCACATACTCTGCGGCCATGGCGACATATGCTTGCAGACTGCGGGAGATCGCCCGACCTCCCGGCACACATCGGCATAGGGCTTCGTCGGGCATTCCCAGGGAAAGGACGCGCAATGAATTCCGACCGCTCTGCCGCCGAGACGGCATCGAGGAAGGCACCGACCGGGATAACCGGCTTCGATGAAATCACCGGCGGCGGCTTGCCGCGCGGACGCACCACCCTGCTGGCGGGCGGTCCCGGATCCGGCAAGACCATATTCTCGCTGCAATTCCTCGTCAATGGCGCGCGCTACTACAAGGAGCCTGGAATATTCGTAGCCTTTGAGGAGACGTCCAAACGCATTCAGGCCAATGCCCAGGGCTTCGATTGGGGACTCTCCGAGCTACTCCGCAAGAAGCTGCTCTTCGTCGACGCACAACCCAAGCCTAATTTTGTGCAAGCGGGAGATTTCGATCTCTGCGGCATGTTGGCCACCCTCGCCGTTCAGGCCAAAAAAATAAAAGCGCGCCGCATCGTGTTCGACGCATTGGATATCGTGCTGGCGCTGCTCCCGGATCTCGCGGCACGCAGACGCGAGATCTATCGGCTGCATGAGTGGCTGTTGGCGAATCAACTCACCTGTATCATTACGTTGAAAGCGGGATCGGACGACCCCAGCAGCGGCAATCAGCAGCCCTATGGCTTCATGCAATTCATGGTGGACTGCTCGGTAATCCTGACTCATAGCGTGGAGATAGGGGTGTCGCAGCGTAGTCTTCGGGTACAAAAATATCGCGGTACGAGTTTCGATGAAAATGAATCGCCGTTCGTCATTGGCGAGGGCGGATTCAACGTTGCCATCATGCGCCTGCTGGGACGGGTGGACGCCGATGTATCGAATGAGCGCGTCACCAGCGGCGTAAACCGGCTCGATACCATGCTGGGAGGCGGCTACTATCGTGCCGCCACGGTGCTGATCACGGGTTTCCCCGGTACCGCGAAGTCGACATTGAGCGGCGCATTTGCGGAAGCCGCCTGCCGGCGCGGCGAGCGCACCATGTTCATCAGCTGTGATTCCGATGGCACAGAGGTGATCCGCAACCTCTCCTCCGTGGGCATCCTGCTGAATCAGTACGTGAAAAGCGGAGTTCTACGCATGGTCTCTGCCCGCACCATTACCGGCAGCGCGGAAATGCACTTGGTACGCATCAAGGAGCTTGCGCAGAAGCATAAAGCCCGCTGCCTGGTCATCGATCCAGTCTCTGCGCTGTCGAAATCCGGAAACGAATTGACGACCCAAGGAGTCGCCGAGCGCTTGATCGATTGGTCCAAGGCCGAACGCATCACTTTGGTTTGCACCAGTCTCCTCGACGAGATTACCGGGGAAAGCAAAGCCGACACCTCACTGCACATGTCGTCACTGGCGGACACCTGGATTCACCTCAACTACTTGGTGCAAGCCGGTGAACGCAACCGCGGCATGTCCATCATCAAATCGCGAGGTACCGCGCATTCGAACCAAGTCCGCGAGTTGATTCTCAGCAATGACGGAGTGACAGTGGCGGACATCTTTACTGCCGGCGGCGAGGTGTTGATGGGCACCATGCGGTGGGAGAAAGAAAGCGCGGTCAAGGTCGCGAACGAAGTGGCGGAGGTCGCCCGCAAGCTCAAGCGCGTGACCCTCGATGCCGAGCAGGCAGAACTTGAAGTCCGATTGAAAGCGGTACAGACAGAATTGATTGCCAAGCAGGTGGAAAATACGCTGCTGGCAAGCACTACTGCCACCCGCAAGGCGGCGATCATCGGCGGCCGCGTGCGTATGCGCGAGCTGCGTGGCGGTGACGCCACCGCCCCCATCCGGAAATGAACCCGTAGTGCGCCGGCGAACCACTTTCAAATTCAGGCTGTATGTCGCCGCCGACACGCCGAATTCCGCTCAAGCCGTCGCCAACTTGAACGCGCTTTGCCGGGCCCATCTTGCGGGCCGGCATGAAATAGAAGTGGTGGATGTATTCCGGGATCCGCAACTCGCGCTGGCCGAGGGCATCCGTCTGACCCCCACTCTGATCAAGCTTGCGCCGGGACCTGTCCGAAGAATCGTGGGCACCCTTAGCCATACGCAACGCGTACTGGAGACCCTCGGGCTAGAAACCGGCGCTCCATGAGCTCCGAACCCCCGCCGTCGGACGATACCAACGCTGAAATTTCCATCGTGATCAAGGCGCTACGTGAAGCCGACCTGCGATTGGAGGAACTGACCGCGGGAGAAGTCGATACCGTATCGGACCGGGAGGGACGATCGTATCTGTTGCAACACGCCCAGGACCAATTGCGCGATGCCGAGGCCGCCAAGCAGGCGGCCATTCTCAACGCTCTACCGGCGCACGTCATCCTGCTCGATATGCAGGGTTTGATTGTATCTGCGAACGACACCTGGCGGCGCCTGATTACCGGCAACGCGCTGCAAGGGCCGGCCTTCGGCATAGGTGTCAATTACCTGGAGATTTGCGACGCCGCGCGCGGCGACGACGCGCCCGAGGCGCACCGGGTTGCCGCCGGCATTCGTGCCGTCTTGAGCGGCGAGTCGAAACGATTTTCCATCGAATATCCCAGCGGCCCGCCCAACGAGCGGCGCTGGTTTTTGTTGACCGTCGCGCCTCTGCACGAGAGCCGTCTGCGAGGCGTCGTCGTCATGCACGTCGATATCACCGACCAAAAGCGTGGCGCAGAGGCTCTGCGCCGCTTCGCTGCGGCAATGGACGCAACCGCAGATGCGATCTACCTGGTCGATCGCTGCAGCATGCGCTTCACCCATGTCAATGAGGCGGCCTGCCGCTTGCACGCCCAAACCCGTGCGGGTCTGCTGGCAATGTTGCCCGCACAGGCCCTGGCAACGTCGACAGCCGAGCTTGAGCAGACTTACGATGCGTTGATTGCCAGCGGCATCGACGCCAAGCCCGTGGAAGTCATGCATCGCGCCCGGAACGGCTCGAAGATCTGGCTCGAGTCGAGGCGTCATGCACAACGCTCGGACGAGCGCTGGACCATAGTCACCTTGGTGCGCGACATCACCGAGCGCAAGGAGGCTGAAACTCGCATCATTCATCTTAACCGCGTCCACGCAATGCTGAGCGGGATCAACACACTCATTGTGCGCGTTCGCAAGCGCGACGAGCTCTTCAGCGAGGCCTGCCGCATTGCCACCGATGAGGGCGGCTTTCGCATGATATGGATCGGCATGATCGATCAGGTAGCAATGAAAATAATCCCCGTCGCCTCCGTCGGCGCCGATGAGGAATTTCTGGCCTGTGTCAGGGATCGGTTCTCGCTGGCCGAGGGCGTGCCCCTCGGCACCACCATGGCGGCTCGCGCGATCCGCGAGCGCAAGGCGGTGGTGGCCAATGATATGGAACACAGCAGTGTGCTGTTCCGCACCCGGCATCTCGCAGCCGGCATCCGCTCGATGGCGATATTCCCCCTCATAGTGGCCGACGATGTAGTTGGCGTAGTGGGGCTGTACGCCGGGGAAACCGAATTCTTCCACGAAGGCGAGCTGAAGCTTCTGAGCGAATTGACGAGCGACATCGCCTTCGCCATCGACCACATCGAGAAGCAGGCGAAGCTGGATTACTTCGCCTATTACGATGCGCTGACCGGCCTTGCCAATCGCAGCCTGTTTCTCGAGCGCACGGCACAGTACATACGCATCGCGCATGGCGGCAAGCGCAAGCTGGCCTTGTACATGATCGATCTGGAGCGGTTCAAGAACATCAATGACAGTCTCGGCCGGGCTGCCGGGGATGCGCTCTTACGGCAGGTCGCAGAGTGGCTGACCCGAAACGTGGGCGATGCCAGTCTCTTGGCGCGCCTGGGAGCGGACCATTTCGGCGTGATTTCGCCGGACATCAATCGGGTCCAGGATGTGGCGCGGCTGGTCGAGAAGACCATGCAGGCCTTCTTGGGCCACCCATTCCAGCTCAATGACGCCGCGTTTCGGATCGCCGCAAAAATCGGAGTTGCCCTGTATCCGGACGATGGCTTGGATGCTGACACCCTGTTCAAAAATGCGGAATCCGCCCTCAAAAAAGCCAAGGAAAGCGGCAGCCGCTATCTCTGCTACGCACAGAAGATGACGGCATCGGTGGCGGGCCGCCTGACTCTGGAGAATCAACTGCGGCAGGCGCTGGATCGAAGCGAGTTCGTGCTCCATTACCAGCCGAAAGTCAATCTGGTAAGCGGCAAAATCACCGGCGCCGAAGCGCTGCTTCGATGGAACGATCCGCGCACCGGCTTGGTCCCTCCCGGCCGATTCATTCCGGTTCTCGAGGAGATCGGGCTCATCCATGAAGTCGGGCAATGGGCGCTCACCGAGGCAATCGGCGACTACAAGCGCTGGTGCGACTCCGGCCTTACCGCGGTGCGGATTGCCGTCAACGTGTCGCCGCTGCAGCTTCGCAACCGGGGGTTCGCGGGCGAAATCAGGCGGGCAATCAGCCTGGGCGCGGGCGCAGCGGCGGGATTGGAACTGGAACTGACGGAGGGCCTGATCATGGAGGACGTCGGCCACAGCATTGCCAGCTTGCGCGAGATTCGCGAGATGGGCGTGAGCATTGCAGTCGACGACTTCGGCACGGGGTTCTCCTCGCTCAGTTATCTCGCCCGGCTGCCTGTGCATTCGCTGAAGATCGACCGATCCTTCGTCATCGACATGGGCGTGGGACCGGAGGGGCTGGCGCTGGTATCCGCCATCATCAATCTAGCGCATGCATTGCAACTTAATGTGGTGGCCGAGGGTGTGGAAACCGAAGAGCAGGCGCGGCTTCTGCGGCTGCTCAACTGCGATGAAATGCAGGGCTACTTGTTCAGCAAGCCGCTGCCGCGAGACATCTTCGAGGCAACCTTCCTCGCTCCCCGCGCCCTCGCCGTGTGACGGCGTTTGCGAATTTCGCCAAACCTGCCTAGCGCAGTCTTCATTTTCACGAATTTTTGTGGAGAATAGGGCGAATGACGTGCCCGAAGCGGCACCTTTTTCAGGACTAGGGCATGGCATTTAGACTACGAGCGTTGGGTTGGCATCTGCTCGCGAGCGCGGCAGCGCTCACTCTCATTCTCGGTACGCTCTACCGGGGATGGTATCACTGGCCGGGCTGGTACCTGACCGACGTGACTTCCGTGGTCATGGTGATGGTGGGCGTCGACGTCGTGGTCGGCCCGCTGCTGACCTTCGTGATTGCTCGCGCCACCAAACCGCGGCGCGAACTCGTGCGCGATATCGCAGTCATCGTCACGATGCAGCTGATTGCACTGCTCTACGGCAGCGGTTCCTTGTGGAACGGAAGGCCCCTGTATTACGCATATTCCGAAAGCGTGCTGCAGCTGGTGCAGGCGTACGACATCGACGCCGCCCAGGCGGAGGCCGGCCGCCGGCAGGCTCCGGATCTGGCGCCCCATTGGTACAGTCTGCCGCGATGGATTTGGGCGCCGCTACCGAAGGATCAGACGGCTCGGCAAGAAATTGTCGCGTCGGCGATCGGTGGCGGCGACGACGTGATCTCCATGCCGCAGTATTTCAAGCCTTGGAATGAGGGCCTGCCGGAACTTCGTTCGCGTCTGAAGAAGGTCGACGACGTCGCCTACTTCGGCGCCGGCGATAAGAAAAAACTCAAGGAGCGCATGCGCGCGGCCGGCTACGCCACCGAGCAAGCGAATTCGATGCCATTGACCGGCCGCGGCCACCCTCTGCTCGCGGTATTCGACTCAGGCAACGTGAAAATCGCCGCAATCTTCAAGGCTCGTTAGTACCCAGAGCCCTCAGTACCGCCAGCTCGTGACGTCCGCTCCGGCCGGTGCCGAGGCGGAAATGCGCTCCAGGATCACGGGAAGATACTGAAAATTGTAGTGCAGGCGGGAATAGGCGTTGGCCAGCTTCCGGTCGCCGTTCCAGCAATGCTCTGCGCGCTCGCCGTATGCTACTGAACCCTCGTACTTCGGCTGCAATGCCTCGAGCCGCTCCTGGCCGAAGTACACCGAATCGGTCAGGAAGTAGTTGTCGCCGTTACCCACATAGACATGAATCTTGCCCTTGAGCTTGGGCGCGAGTGCCGTCCAGTCGCGCGAGATGATGTAGGAGAGATCGAAGTGATCGCGCCAATAGTTCGCCACGGTCTTGTCGATGTCGCCGGTGAGCTTGTCGAATATCGGCTTCGGATACCCATCCGCACCCACCGGCCCGAACACAGCCTGCCAGATGTCGTACTGCCCGCCCGAGCGGCTGTGGTCGCCCTGGGCCAATTCCATGTAATTCTCGTCGCGCTGGGTCGCGAACACCTCTCCTAGGTAGTTGCGAAATGCGGGGCGCTCCACCGACGAGGCTTCACCTTTCAGCGCATACGCGTTGGCGTCCTGGTACAGGTTGATGAGCGTGTACGCGCGAAAATCGATCGGATCCGGACACGCGGCAAACGCTCCGTTGTACATGTCGGGGTAGAACACCTGAGTGGCCAGAGCCTCCCATCCTCCGGTCGACCCTCCATAGGTGAAGCGCGCCCAGCCCGCGCCGATGCCGCGAAAGCGGCGCTCGATTTCCGGGATCAGTTCGTGGTTGATCGCATCACCGTAGGGCCCGAGATTGGCGGAATTCACCGCATAGCTATCGTCGTAGAACGGATTTGCGTGCTCTATTTCGACCACCAGAAAGCGCGGGAAGTCCGCGGATATCCACTTCCGATAGGAGGCGTAGGCCTCTTGCTGCTCAATGCGGTTGTATCCCGCGAGATGGAAGCGCTGCGAATAGTCGGGCTTCAGATCAGGATCGGGAGGTACGGTGCGGAATTCCGATGTGTCATCCGGATAGTGTCCGTGGAAAACCATGAGCGGATAGTGCGTTTGTGGATGCGCGTCGAAGCCCTTGGGCAACAATACATGCGCACCCAGGTACACATCTCGGCCCCAGAATTTCGACAGCAGCTCGCTGCGGATGCGGATATGCCGGACGAACTCGGTATCCGTCTTGCTTGCGATGGGCGCGATCTTCTGATCCATTACCAGCGCGGTCCTGGCCGGATGTGCCGGGTCGATGTGCAGGCGAATGGGAGTCGAATATAAGTT
>JBDUEQ010000116.1:0-5671 GCA_040002315.1 Gammaproteobacteria bacterium | reverse complement strand
GGCGGGATCAAAACCCGCTGCCTTACCGCTTGGCGACACCCCAACTTGAAATCAAAAATCAGCGGGTTCGCCGATCGACCTCAGCCGGTCGCTAATCTTTCAAGCAAGGGCGAGTCGTTCAATCCGCGAACCAAAAAAGCATCCAATCCCGGCGGCAGCTGCCGCACGATTTCCTGTCCCAGATCCTCAGAGTCCAAGGCCAGAAAAATGCAAGACCCCGTACCCGTTAGACGCGCCAACCCGAAGCCCGACAGCCAGTCGAGCGCACGCGCCACCTCAGGATATCGGCGCCGCACCACGCCAAGACAGTCGTTCTGCCCACCAGACGCCAAGAAACCGTGAATTGTGATGGGCGGGGAATTCCTTGTCAATTCAGCATCTTGAAATACCTCGGCCGTGCTCACGCCGATATTCGGCTTTAAAATCAGGTAGTTACCCTCCAAAGGTGCCAGCGGCGGGTACAGCGGCGTCAGGCGCTCCCCCACTCCTTCTGCCCATGCCGTACGCCCCCGCACAAACACGGGCACATCCGCACCGAGTTTCAGGCCGAGTGCCGCAAGGTCATCTACAGACCAGCGCAATTGCCATAAGTGGTTCAGTGCCACCAAACAGGTCGCCGCATCCGAGCTGCCGCCACCCAGACCTCCGCCCACGGGGATGCGCTTGAGCACGCCCAAGTCTGCACCCAATGGGCTGCCGGAGGCGGCCTTCAGCATCCGCGCCGCGCGCACACACAAATCCGCCTCCGCAGGCACCCCGGGTATGTCGGCCACGCGCCGAATTTCGCCGTCGAGCCGCAGCTCGATCGTGATCTCATCGCATAGATCGACGAACTGAAAACATGTTTGCAGCTCGTGATAGCCGTCGGGCCGGCGGCCCACGATGTGCAGGAACAGGTTGAGTTTGGCCGGCGCCGGCCACGTCACCGCCACTGCCAGCGGTCGACCGCAATGCGCACGCGCACCCCTTCTCGGCTTAACACCAGATGTGCCGGAAGTACGTCACCCACCACCGGCATATAGCGATCGTACTCAATATTCCAGTCGCCCTGAGTCAAATGCGCCGCTCGGTCCTGCGCATTGCGCTTCACGTCGAAGGCCGCGCTCGGATCAGGCACTCCCAGCAGCCAGAAACGCAAATAATCGAGCGGCAGCTCGAACCCCAATTTTTCCTGCAGCTGCGTGAGCACCGCATCGCTGGGCGGCGCGCCGTTCAATGACAGCCCGGCGGGAGATCGATTCAACACCAACGCACCGATGCCGAACGGCCCCGATAGGTGCACCTCCGACAATTCGCCGCGCTGCTGCCAATTCAACGTCGCCTGCCACCCTTGAGTGCCGACGGCGACGGCGGCCCGACCGTCGAGCTGCCAGCCGGCGGCCTTCTGCAAATCACCTACCCGCTGTTCCCAACTCGAGACTGCCGGCGGCGGCGGCGGCCGTGTCGTCGCGCACGCGGCCAGCATTGTGGAACACAGCAGCATCAATAGGACGCGGCGCACCCTAGTTCGCTGCGGCGGGAGGGGCGGCGTGTGGCGCTGCGCCATGTGGCTGGGCGGCGTGCAGTCGTTGCCGCGTCGACTTGAGCAAGCGATTATCGCCATCAATAGCGCCGGCCTCGGACCATACTTGCTCGGCATCGGCGGATCGTCCCACTTGCCACAGCACTTCGCCTAAGTGTGCCGCGATGTCGCCGCCGCGATCTTCCGCATAGGCCACCCGCAAGTAGGCCTCTGCTTCCGGATTGTGGCCCTGACGGAACATCACCCATCCCAAACTGTCGAGAATCGCTGCGTTTTTCGGTGCCGCGGCGTGGGCGCGCTCGATCAGCTTGCGCGCCCGCGGCAATTCTCGTGAGTGATCCGCCAACGTATAACCCAGAGCATTCAACGCAGCCGGATCATCAGGACGCGCATTTACAACGGCGCTCAATTCGTGCAAGGCAGCGGCAACTCGGCCCTGTTCCTCGTAACTGGAAGCTCTGGCATAGCGCAGGTCAACACTATCCGGATATTCCAAGACGCTTGCGTCGAGTAGCGTCACTGCCCTGGGCAAATCGCCGCCCTCGGCATACATGCGGGCCCGCGCCGCAAGAATTTCCGGAGCATGCTGCGGTTCGTCCTCGACCAGCCGGTCGAGCAAATCCTCGCCGGCGGCCGCGGCCCCGTGCTTCTCCAGCAGGGTGCTGGCCCGCAGCAGCGCCGGCAGCGCATTCTCTCCCTTCTGCACCTGTGCATAAAGGCGCAGCGCATGTTCCGGATCGTTGTGCCGATCCGCGATCAGCCCCAGGTAGTAGAAAGCGTCGTCCATGTACTTCTCCGCACGCAGCAGCTGCGCGAATCTCGCCGTGGCGGCCTCCAGATTTCCCTCTTGAAACTCGACCAGTCCCAGCAATCGCAGCGCAATCGGTGCGTACTCGGTACTGTTGACCAGAATCTCCAATTGTTGAGTGGCCGCCGCGTCGCGCTGCGCGGTCATCAGCAACAACGCATAGTCGAGACGATTCACCGGCGTATCTTCGCGCTGAGCTTTCTGCTGCGCCCGCGCGAGGGTCGCCTCCGCGTCGCCTGCCATGATTCGAGCACGTGCCAATGCCAGCTCCAACTCACGACGGGCGTTCTCGTCTCTTTCGACGGCAGCAGGGGCGTTTGGTGCATTCGCCGGTGTGAGTGCCAGCGCCGCGGTGAAAGTCTGCACGGCAGCCGCCGGATCATCGGCGCGCAAGGCGGTGAATCCCTGCAGGCGCAATGCCGCCACGGAGGACGGAAACGCCGACGCCAAGCGATCCGCGAGTTGGCGCGCGCCGAAGATATTGTCGTCGGCGCCAAGCTCTGCTTCCAGCGCGGCGAATTCCGCGTCCGCGCCGATGGGCGAGTTCGCCAGCACGAAACGATAGTACGTCGCGGCCTTGCCGATCTTGTGCAGCGCCAGCGCGGCTCGCCCCGCGGCACGTTGCGCCTCCACGGACTTTGGATCCACCTCTGCCCATCGCGCGGCAATCTGCTCGGCCAGTGACGGCTGCAAGGATGCGGCCGCGACCTGCGATGCCCGCTCCAGCAGCCCCAGGTCAGTTTCGTTGGCCGCCGCGGCCGCATATTGCAGCGCCGCCACTCGCGGCTCATGACGCGCCAGGGCTATCTCGGCCGTGACGGTATAAAATGCCTGCGGAGCCGGTGGCTCCGGGGGTTTCGGGTGAATGCCGGCGCAAGCGGTGCAGGCGGCAAGCCCAAACCCTAGCGATGCCCTTGGAAAGATTGAAATCGAGAACACGGCCGCACTATATCGAAATGAGTACCCCGATGCCGCCCATTCCGGCTTGATCTCGCGGCACCTCTTCCACCAGAATCAGAGACTTACGGCCCAAAAGCGCTTCAATGGCATTCAACATCCTCGGTATTAATCACAGGACCGCACCGGTCGCGCTGCGCGAGAAGGTGGCGTTCAGCGAGGAGCGATTGCTTGCCGCCTTGCGCACCTTGCGCGAGGAAGTGGGGGTGGCAGAGGTCGTGATCCTGTCCACCTGCAATCGAACCGAGTTGTACTGGGCAGGTTCCGCGAGCGGCGCCGAACTCTCGAAGTGGCTCGAGCGGCACCATGGAAACAACCTCGATTTGGCCTCCAGCCTGTACGTTCATCAGGAACAGCGGGCGGTGCAACACGCCTTCAGCGTCGCCTCCGGGCTCGATTCCATGGTGCTCGGCGAGGCACAGATTCTAGGTCAGCTGAAAGACGCCTACCGCGTGGCTCAGGAAGCCGGCAGTACCGGACCCGCGCTCAACAAGCTGTTCCAGGCGGCCTTTTCAGCCGCCAAACGAGTGCGCTCGGAGACCCGCATCGGCGAGAATGCCGTCTCGATCGCTTCTGCGACCGTGAGCCTGGCGCGCCGAGTGTATTCGGACTTGAGCGCGCATACCGCCCTCATGGTCGGTGCCGGCGACATGAACGCGCTCGTGGCGCGACACTTCATGTCTGCCGGGGTCAAGCGCATGGTCATCGCCAACCGCTCGATGGGCAGGGCACAGGCGCTGGCCGACGAACTCAAGGCCCATGCCGTTGGACTTGAGGGACTCGATGAGGAACTGGCTCAAGCGGATATTGTGATTGCCTGCACCGCCAGTCCCGAACCTCTCATTACCAAGAGCGCCGCCGAGGCCGCCATTCGGGCGCGGCGAAGGCGTCCGATTTTCATGGTGGACTTGGCGGTGCCGCGGGACATCCATCCCGGGGTCGCAGAGCTGGAAGATGTGTACTTGTTTTCCATTGACGACCTGCAACAGCTCATCGACGAAAATCGGCAGCAACGCGAGGTCGCTGCGGGCGGCGCCAGACTACTTATCGATGAGGAAGTCACCCGTTTTCTCACCGAGTCTCGCGCTCAAGACGCCGGTCCCGCCATCCGCGCTCTGCGTCAGCATGCGGATGAAATCCGCGCGCAAACCTTGGAGCAGGCCCGGCGACTGCTCGCCGCCGGAAAATCCGCCGATGAAGTCTTGGACTATCTCGCCAACACCTTGACCAATCGCCTGTTGCACTCCCCGACTCAGGCACTGCGGCAGGCTGCCGAGTTGACCGATTCCGCCCTGGCTGAGGCCGTGACTCGGCTGTTGACTGAAGAACACGACCGGCATTGAGCCGCGGCGCCGTTATAATCCGCCGCCCATGAAAGACTCCATTCGGCGCAAGCTTGAGAAATTGGACGAACGATTCGAGGAAATCAGCCGCCTCTTGTCGGATGCGGGCGTCATTGCACGTCAAAATCAATTTCGCGAGCTCTCCATGGAGTATTCCAAATTGGGGCCGCTCGTCGACCGCTACCGGCGATTCGTCAGCCTCGAAGGCGACCTTGGGATTGCACTGGAGTTGGCATCGGACAAAGATCCGGCGACCAAGGGCTTGGGCGAGGATGAAATTGCCGACCTTGCGCCGCGCATGGCGGCCGAGGAACTCGAGCTGCAGCGCCTGTTGGTGCCCAAAGACCCGCAGGACGACAGCAACATCTTTTTGGAGATTCGCGCCGGCACCGGCGGCGACGAGGCCGCCATCTTTGCCGGCGATCTGTATCGCATGTACACCCGCTACGCCGAATCGAAAGGCTGGGATGTCGAGACCTTGAGTGAGAGTTCCGGCGAGCACGGCGGATACAAGGAGGTCATCAGCCGCGTCATCGGCCGAGGCGCCTATTCATTGCTTAAATTCGAATCGGGCACGCATCGCGTGCAACGCGTTCCGGCGACCGAAGCGCAGGGACGCATCCATACCTCCGCTTGCACCGTGGCCATTCTTCCCGAATTGGCGGAGGTCGAGGCGGTTGAATTGAATCCCGCGGATTTGCGCATCGACACCTTTCGCGCCTCCGGCGCGGGCGGTCAGCACGTCAATAAAACCGATTCAGCCATTCGCATCACTCACATCCCCACCGGCGTCGTGGTCGAATGCCAGGACGAGCGCTCGCAGCACAAGAACCGCTCGCGTGCCATGTCGCTGTTGAAATCCCGCCTGCTCGCCGCCGAACGCGAGAAGCAGCAAAGCCAGCAAGCGCAATCGCGTAAATTGCAGGTCGGCTCCGGCGACCGCTCCGAACGTATTCGCACCTATAATTTCCCCCAGGGCCGAGTTACCGACCATCGCATCAACCTGACCCTGTACAAGCTCGATGACGTCATGAACGGCAA
>JBDUEQ010000115.1:0-8726 GCA_040002315.1 Gammaproteobacteria bacterium | reverse complement strand
ATACAACGCCAGTCCAATGCCAACCAGGCTGGAACCTACCGTCAACGGCAGTCGTGCACCGTAGCGCGCCGCCACTCGGCCCATGAACCTCGAACCCATTCCGATCAAAACCGTCACCGGCAAGAGCGATGCCCCTGCCGCGATGGCGTGCCACATCTCGAGTTTGATAAGGAAAAAGGGCAGCAATACCAATAGACCGCCGAGGCTGCCATACAGACAGAACGTCAGCAGCGTGAGCCCGACGAATGTCGGCGAGTCAAACATCGTGAACGGCATGATGGCCCGATCGCCGAGTTTGCCTTCGTGCCATAGAAAGGCGCCGAGCAGAACGCTACCGGCAATCGCAGTCGCCCACGCTGCCGAATGTCCGGCGCCTCCTTCCGCCGCCTTGGTCAGTGCCCAAGTGAGCAAGCCCAGTGCAGTGGTCACGAGAACGGCTCCGACGCCGTCGAGCGGCGCGGCGCGCTGCAAGTCCTTGTGTTCCTCCACATACTTCCATGCCAAGTAGCCTGCGCCGGCTGCCACCGGCAGATTGAGAAGAAAAATAGTCCGCCATCCAATGACATCTACCATCCAGCCGCCGATGACGGGCCCCACGGCGCCGGCCAATGCGCCGGCCGACGCCCAGGTGCCGACGGCGCGGCCACGCGCTTCGCCGGTAAGTCCGCCTCCGAGCAGAGCAAGGCTATTGGGCAGAAGCAGCGCTGCGCCCAGTCCCTGCATTGCGCGAGCTGTCAGGAACCAGCCCAGTGAAGGGGCGGCGGCACACACCACCGAGGCCACGGTAAAGGTGATGAGTCCAATTTGAAAAAATCGGCGCCGGCCGAAATGATCACCAAGGGCACCCCCCAGGAGAATCAACGCGCCGAGCGGCAACAGGTAGGCGTTGATGGCCCAGGATAAATCGGCGGTATTGACTTTCAGATCCGATGCCAGCGCGGGGAGGGCAACATTGACCACAGAGCCATCAATGAATGCCAGGCTCGAACCTAAGATCGTGGCCGCCAATGTCGCGCGCGGGTGCATGCCCGGCAGCATACGCGCGCTTCATCCGCCTCGGGCCGCTCCTTTGGGTGTCTTTCTCGACGTTGCCGCTCGTGTGAGGGCACGGATGGCGCCCGTGAGCGAGCGCGCCGCGGCGTCATATCCCGTCCACGGCTTTGATGTGCGTAACAGTGTAGGCGCGCTCCTCACGGTAAATTTCTTGGGATCCAAACCCGATTTCACCCTCTGCCAATGAATCGGCATGGACACGGGCGCGCCCTCGCGCGCGCGAGGCGAGAGCACGGCCACCGCTGTCGCGGTGCGGTCGTTGCGTAGGTAATCCAAGAATATCTTGCCCACCCGCTGACTCTTCGACATGTTGTCCAGATACTTCGTAGGGCTGTCCTGGGACATCTGGGCACAAATGATATGCGCAAAGTTCTTGGCCACGGACCAGGCAACGGCGGACTTGCCGACGGTCAGCGGAGTCACGACGTGCAGGCCCTTACCCCCCGTGGTCTTGCAGAAGGACTCGAGTCCCGTAGCTTTGAGGCGATCGCGGATTTCGATGGCGCCGGCGATGACCGCGCCGAATTTCACATCCGGCGCAGGATCCAAATCGAACACCAATCGCCCGGCTACTTCAGGATTTCCGGGCGCGCAATTCCAAGGATGGAGTTCCAGCGCGCCTATTTGTGCCGCCGCGGCCAGGGCTTCGACGCGATCGATCTGTACATAGGGCGCCTTGTCGCCGCGCACTTTCACCAGGGTGAACAACTCGGACATGCCGGGCATGGCATGCCGCTGGAAGAACTGTTCACTGCCGACTCCGTGCGGTACTCGAACGAGTGAGCAGGGGCGACCTTCGAGATGCGGCAGCATCCACTCGCCCACGCTCTCGTAATACTGAGCCAGTTGCAGCTTAGTGACAGGCTGACCGTCGCCGGCGTCGGACCAGAGCGGCTTGTCAGGTTTTGATACGATCACACCCTCGACGACGGCCGACCCAGCACCGACGGTAGCTGCGGTTTTCGCCCGCGTGCGAGGTGTGCTTTTTGATCGGCTATTTTTCGTTGGCATGGGTGCCTCGCTGGGAATTTCGGCAAGCACATCGCGTGCCGGCTTGTCTTGGCGCAGTCCCTTGAAGGCCGCCTGACGAATCATACCGGTGGCTGTCCAACCGGCGAATTCAATTTCGGCAACGAGACGGGGCTTGAGCCAGCGAATATTGTCTTCCGCGGGGGGCGCACCGTCGCCGCTAAACGGGCTCCTCGCTTGAGTGAATTTCTTGAGCTGCGGCAACAGCATCTTCGCCACTTCGCGACCATACCCCGTACCGATTCGTCCGACGTAGGTCAAGTTGCCGCCGCGGTACACGCCTGCCAGCAACGATCGCACCGTGTCCGCCTCGGTGGTCCATCCACCCACTACCACTTCCTGTCCGGCGCGGCATTTCGCTTTTGTCCAGCTACCGGTGCGGCCTGAACGGTAGGGCGCATCCAACTGTTTGGAGACGATGCCTTCGAGGCCCATCTTGCACGCAGAGGCGTACACGTCCGCGGCCTTCGATACCAGGTGGGTCACGTAATGCAATCGCCGGCTCACCCCACGAGCAGTCAATAATTTCTCCAGACGAGCCTTACGGTACGCCAGAGGCTGGGTGCGCAAGTCATCGCGCCCTTCGAACAGCAGATCAAAGGCAAAGAGCACAAGATTCTCCGACTTGCCCTCAGACAAGTTGGCCTGCAGTTGCGCAAAGCTGGGCAGACCCTGCGCATCGAGCGCCACTATTTCCCCGTCGATCATGCAGTCGGGAAGCACCTGCGCGTCTTTGGCGACGGCCGCAAAGCGATCCGTCCAGTCAAGGCCTGCGCGCGTGCGGATCACGGCATGGTGCCGAGATACGTGCACCTGCGCCCGGTAGCCATCCAATTTGACCTCGTGGGCCCAAGTGGACCCTTCCGGCGGCTGACCCACGAGCTTGGCTAGCTGGGGTTCAACGAAAGCCGGCATCTTCTTGATGCGGATCGTTTTACCGTGCGCGAGCGAACTCGGCGCCGCCTTCGCCAGCAGGAAGGGTTTGGGGCTCCTGCCTTTGCCCTCCGCAATTTGCTTCAGCGTTCGACCCGATGCCACCGAGCGGTCTTCCTCGAGCAGGGCATCCGCATCTGCAGGTTTGGCGGCGGCATCACGATGTTTGATCAACAGCCAATTAATGCGCTTACCGCCGTATCGATCCGCGCGCATGCGCACCAATACCCAACTGCCCTGCAGCCGTTCGCCTTGCAGCGTGAATTTCAGATCGCCGCTATCGAATGCCTGCTGCGGCGTTCGGTCACCTTCCGGAATCCAATAGCCTCGGTCCCATAATTGGACGATGCCGCCGCCATATTCCCCCGCAGGAATGGTGCCCTCAAAATCTCCATAATCGAGCGGATGATCCTCGACCTCGACCGCCAGGCGTTTGTCGGCGGGATCTAGTGATGGTCCGCGAGTGACGGCCCACGATTTAAATGTTCCGTCAAACTCCAGCCTCAGATCGTAGTGCAAACGTCGCGCAGCATGCTTTTGGATGACGAAACGCAGGCGAGCCGAAGGCGCTGCCCGCTTTTGACCCGATGGCTCCGCGGTCTTCGAGAAATCGCGTTTTGCGCGGTAAGCGGACAGGGGCGCCTTGGCCATTTTATGTGCCTTGCCGATCCATCAACCGACGATAGGCGAGCAAATGGCGCAGGGAAGCCTTGGCGTTCCGGTCCTTTTCATAGAGCCGTGCCAGATTAAAATGGGCGTCGGCCAATTGTGGATCGAGCGCCAGTGCCTCGCGATAGGTGGCTATGGCATCCGCTTCACGATTTAGGTCCTCCAGCAATACCGCCAGATTGAATGCGAGCAGCGGCTCGGTCTTACTACCGGCGCGATAGATTGTTTGCGCATCATCGAGTCGTCCTGCGATATGCAGCAGCCGGCCCAGATTGATTCTCGCCTCGACGAATTGCGCGTCGACGTCAAGGCAGGCTCGGTACGCCGCGCAGGCCGCCTCGGGATTGCTGTCCTCTAATTCGAACGCCTTTGCATAGAAGTCATCCGCGGAATTCGCGGACACTGCCTGAGGAGTTTGCCTGGCGATCACATGTAGGCCGCCTTTCTCCTCGCCCAAGTCGAGCGCCAGCACATATTGACCAGAGTCGGATTCCCAGGTCATCTTGCCTTCGCGGATGGCAATTTGGTTGCCCAACGCCGTCAGCGAGCGCTTGTTGGCGGCGCCGCCGGCAGGCAATGTCGCGCGTAACGTCTTTAAGGTGCGATTGATCCGCTGAGCCGAAATATCCGCGGCACGCAATGCACTTGCGGTCCGCAACATCAAAAGGTCTTGAAACGAATAGTGCAGCCGACCGCCGCGTTTAACCGGACTTACATGTCCGGCTCGCGTCAGCGAGCGAACGGCAGACGCAGGTAGTCCAAAAAGCCGTTCAAGGTCTTTCGAGTCATAAGCATGCATTTCATCGTCGGGCAGTTTTGCGCGAGGATGCTTGGGCTGCTGCACGTTTAGGCGCCTTCCGTTCCTTGATGGCGGAGCCCTTCGACCCTCGAGCATCGATGCTCGCGCGCAAAGCTTCCATCAAGTCGATGACATTGCCGCCCTTGTTCGATATCGGCCCTTCCGCCAACGATATCTCCTTGCCATCGACCTTTCTCTGTATCGCGGCCTCAACGCGGGCCTTGTGCTCATCCGCATACTCATGGGGGTCGAATCGCTTCGCGCCTAAATGATCTATGAGTTGCCGAGCGAGTTTAAGTTCGGGCTCCGACACCGGAGCCGACTCCACCCCCACGTCTTTCAGGTCGCGAATCTCCGCCTCGAAATGCAGTTGGTGCATGGCCAGGCCCTCTTTCAGGGCTCTAATCACGACAATGTGCTCCTTGCCGCGCGAAATCCAGCGGCCGACCGCGCACTGTCCCGCGTTACGAAGCGCCGTGGCGAGAAGGG
The DNA here is from genome assembly GCA_040002315.1 of Gammaproteobacteria bacterium. Classification (GTDB taxonomy): domain Bacteria; phylum Pseudomonadota; class Gammaproteobacteria; order Steroidobacterales; family Steroidobacteraceae; genus Bog-1198. The sequence continues at coordinate 3,754 of JBDUEQ010000115.1, read as the reverse complement.
TGTACGGCTTGGCAGCACCCTTGTCGGGCGCCAAGTAATACGTGCCGTCGAAATATAGCGGATCCACAGACTCGAGAGGTACAAATTGCCCGATATCAATGGAGTGGGTGGTCGCATCCTCGAGCGCCTTCAATTCCTCGGGACTGAACATGACGTACTGGTCCTTCGCGAACTCGTAGCCCTTCACCATTTCCGAGCGCTCAACGGGCTTGCCATCGTTGACCGCGATGTACTGCTGTTTTACCCGCGAGCCGTCTTTCTGGCGCAATAGGTTAAATGACAGCCGCTCGGAGGAAACCGTTGCCGAATACAGCTTCACCGGAATGGCGACCAGTCCGAAGGAAATCGTGAGCGACGCTATGGACCGAGCTTGTGTAGCCATACCTGCAACCTTCCCCGATGAGCCTGTAGGGGTCAAACTCTAATTCATGTCATGAAATGAACGCAACTTATTCTATTGCCGTGCTTTATTTCGGTTGTAGGCGCTCAGACCTAAGTTTCGAGGCAAATGCCCACACTGTTGACTGCTTGCCGCTCACCCCACTGTGGCGGTCCTTCAATCGACGCACGCCGGCGCGGTTATCAGAATCGCAACTACGTAAGGAAATATTCTTGTATAAACATATAGTTATACAGTATCTTGAGAAGTAGCTTTAGAGATGGCCCTGCTCCGCAATGCTGACCCTATCGCGTCGGCGATTGAGTACCTGACTTTAAGACGCCTTAGGCGGAGGTCCTACCAGCGTTGGACTACGGCCGGCGACTGCGAACAGCAGGGCGCTTGCGCCCAAAAATGCGGCGGCCATCCGGAAGCATCCGCGGACATCGTTTCCGGCGACGGCAAATGAGACTGCGAACGGCCCGAGACTCAGACCGGTGAGCGCGAGCGGGATGACGAGGAGCGCGCTGCGGCGACTGGGATCGAGGTCAAGCAGTTGGCGAATTTGATATGGTTGTAGCCCGAGCCACAGTAAACCGAATCCGCTCGCGATCAGCGCGTATATGCTCGCGCTCGTCACTTGTACAAGGCCCAGCACCATCAGCGCCTGCACGGCGATCCCCACCGGCAGTACGATGCGGTATGGCGCGCGCCAGCCAATCCAAGCAACGAAGAAAGCGCCGGCGATTTGGGCCGCGAGGCTGGCGGATAAGGCAAAGCCAATCGCATTCGCGCCGAATTGATGTTGTGCGCCGACCTGTTCGAAATAATCCCATGCGCCGCCGATGCCGGCGTTCTGCGAAATCACGGCGGCAAGTCCGATCAGTGCACGCGTGCTGCGGGGCACGGCTGCCTGCGTTGGCTCGCGCTTGGGGGTGGCCGGCGCCCGCAGTACCCACGCTCCCCCAACCGACACCAACGCAATTAGGCAAAGAAGGCCGAAGCCCGCGCTGCTCCCCCATCGAGGAATGATGGCCACGGGCAGAAAGTAAGCCGCCACCATTTGCGGGATGGTTTGAATGGCCAGGAACAGGGCGTTGACCCGATCAGGATGAGGAGTGGAAGTCAAAATCACGATGGCCGCGCCCAGCATCAAACCTTCGAGTGCTCCCGCGATCGTGCGCAGCGCCAACAATTGCCCGCTCGTGTCGGCGAGATAAATGCTGATATTGGCAAGGGCCAACGCCAGGCACACCAGGGTGGCTTTCACGCGGATGCCAGTCCCGCCCATGATTCGCGAGCCGACCGCACTGAATATCGCGAGCGCCAAGTTTTCGAGGGTGGCCAGAACACCAATTCCCGCAACCGACAGCCGATGGTCTTCCGCCAACGCGCCCAGCACCAAAGGCTGAACTCCGAGAATCATCAATGCCGCGGTCCCCAACAGGATGGCGCCGGCAATCGCGAGGGCCTTGGACGTCGATTCCGCGTTTACATCGACCTCAGCCGGGGGTACGGAGTCCAGGACAGGGCTTTCGGGGGGTATCACAGGTCTCCGCTACGGAAATCAATATACGATATTCATCCAATAGATCCGAATACCAAGCCTGCGGCGTCTGCCGCGCGGTGACGCGACCGGTTGTTCCTCGATGGCGTTTGAGTCGTGCAGCCGGCGGCACTGTGCGCTAGATTGAGGCTTATGCCGTTAACTCCAACACGACAGTCAGTTCTGCACCTCCTCGTGGTCGCGTTCGGAATATTAGCAGCTATAACTCAAGCGGCACCGCTAGGCGCAATCGCCGCTCAGCCCTCATCCCAAGGCAGGCGTATTGCGCTCATCGTAGGTAATGGACACTACGCTGCCTCGCCGCTCACCAATCCCGTCCACGACGCCGAATTGATCGCAAAGACACTGACCTCATTGGGCTTCGAGGTGCAACTCGCCACCGACAGCACGCAGGCGCAAATGAAGCGCGCCATCCAGGCTTTCGGCGCCACCTTGGATAAGGCCGGATCCAATTCAGTGGGCTTGTTTTTTTACGCCGGTCACGGCTTGCAGTTGAACGGCCGCAACTACCTAATTCCGGTTGGCGCCAACATCGACAGGGACGCCGATGTCGAAATCGAGGCGGTGAGCGCCGATTGGGTGCTCGAGCAGATGCGCTACGCACGGAACCGCCTTAACTTCGTGATCTTGGACGCCTGCCGCAACAATCCGTTTGCCCGCAGTTTCCGATCGGCGGACCACGGGCTTGCTGCCATGGACGCGCCCGCCGGCGTATTGATTGCCTACTCCACCGCGCCAGGGGAAGTCGCCGCAGATGGTAATGGTACCAACAGCCCCTACAGCGAAGCGCTCGCGCATGCGATGACGGCCGGCGGCGAGCCCGCCGAACTGATGTTCAAGAAAGCGCGCGCTGAGGTCAGGCGTGCTACGTCAAATCGGCAGACGCCTTGGGAATCCTCATCGCTCACGGGAGAGGATTTTTACTTTGCAGCGTCACGGGCAACTGTGCCGGCAACCGCCGCCAATGCCGGCGCACCGCTAGTAAGCCCGCCAAGCGCCGGCACGCAAAGGGGCGCGGCCGACCCGCTCAACCGACCGGATTTCATGGCCGATGAACTGTGCCGGCATGCGGTTGGCGAGTGGCGCATCAAGAGCGATGCGATGAATGCAACGGTGCAGCTGACTGCCGACGCCGGGGGCATCGCCCGCATTCGCGGCAACTCCGTGCCCATCCCCACGCAGTGGGAATGCGATGCCGACAACCGCCGCTTCGTGTTGAAGTACGGCGCCGGCATCATTCACACGGTGACGATGGATGGCAGTGAGAAACTCATGTTTGGCTACGACCAAAAAGAAGTGCCGCTCATCTATACGCGCCAGTGAATGAATGGAGCAGATGCGTGCGCGCTAATACTTACACACTGGAATGCTAACGGAAGTTGGACGAACTGATTACCCGTCGTTATGGCATCGATGAGGCGGCGCAGGCGTTTGCTGACCTTGGGTCGGGAAGGAACGCGCGCGGAGTTATCATCCTGTAACCGGGAGTGAGCAGATGCGTATCGTAAGCGTGGGACATGCGCTCTTTGCGGCGACCATGATAGCCCTCGGAATCCTGGGCGTGATCAAAGGGGATTTTGCGCCGATATGGAATTCGGTACCCGAAGGCATGCCTGCACGCGAGGCTCTGGCCTATGTGTGCGCCATGATCGCTCTAGGTTGTGGCATAGGCCTGCTCTGGCAACGCGCAAGTGCCGCCCGGGTGCTGTTCATTTTTCTCCTGCTTTGGATGCTGTTGATCAAGGCGCGCTACATCGTCCTCGCACCCATGCAGGAAGTTTCCTATCAAAGCTGCGGTGAGACCGCGG
>JBDUEQ010000114.1:0-50137 GCA_040002315.1 Gammaproteobacteria bacterium | reverse complement strand
GCGTCGTTTGCGCAGGGTCTGCAGATGACCAATATTCTCAAGGATGTATGGGAGGACCGCAGCCGCGGCGCCTGTTGGTTGCCCCAGGAAGTATTCACTCGCTACGGAGTCGATCTGGCTGAAGTTGTGGCCGAGCCCTTTGACCCTCGTTTCGCCGCGGCCTTCCGCGAGCTCATCGGCGTGGCTCATGCGCACCTGCGCAATGCGCTCGACTACACGTTATTGATTCCGGCCAAGGAAACCGGAATGCGCCGCTTCTGCCTGTGGGCTATCGGACTTGCCGTACTGACCCTGCGCAAGATTGAACATAATCCACGGTTCACTGCCGGCACCCAAGTGAAAGTGACACGCTCAGCGGTGGCCATGACCCGCGTATTGACCAATGTCGCCGGACACGCCGATTGGATGCTGCGCATCCTGTTTGCGCAGGCCGCGCGCGGACTGCCACTCGCGCACCTCTCCGACCTGCACCGCCAGCGTCCGGCGCCGGTGAATCTTTCTGATTCGGCCCGTGAACCGGAGCATGCGCTGCGCCGCTCCTGCGGGAACTCAGGATCGTGAGCCGGATCGCACCGAAGCCGGGTTCCTACCCGGCACCACTGTCCGACGCGCGCGGCGACATCGTCTCGCACACACTGCGCCGGGTCACCGACACGCCCTTGGACCGCGCGGTCGTAGATGCTCGCGATGCATTGCTGGCGCGGCAGAGCGCGGAAGGATACTGGCTGTTCGAGCTCGAGGCGGACTGCACCATCCCGGCCGAGTACATCATGATGATGCACTTCCTGGACGAGATCGATGCCGCGCTGGAAGTGAAGCTGGGCCGTTATCTGCGCACAGCGCAGGGCGAAAGCGGCGGGTGGCCGCTGTATCACGGCGGCGAAATGAACTTGAGCTGCACCGTCAAGGCCTACTACGCGTTGAAACTCGCCGGAGACAGCACGGATGCGGCACACATGGTGCGCGCACGCGCGGCCATCTTGCAGCGTGGCGGCGCCGCCTCTTGCAACGTATTCACGCGCATTGCGCTAGCTCTGTTCGGCCAGTTGCCTTGGCGCGGTGTGCCCTATATTCCCGTCGAAATCATGTTGCTGCCGCGTTGGTTCCCGTTCCATCTCGACAGGGTGGCGTATTGGTCGCGAACCGTCATGGTGCCGCTGTTCATCTTGTGCACGCGCAAGCCCGTCGCCATGAACCCGCGCAAGGTGCACATTCGCGAGTTGTTCACGATCCCGCCCGAGGAGGAGCGCGATTACTTCCGGCGCAAGGGATTCGTGGCGAAAGCCTTCCTGGCGGCCGATCGGCTCGGGCGCATGATCGATCCCTTGATTCCCGCGAGCGTGCGCGCGCGTGCGACCCGGCGGGCGGAGACCTGGATGCTCGAGCGGCTCAACGGCGAAGACGGTCTCGGTGCCATTTTCCCGGCCATGGTCAATGCTTTAGAGGCCATGGTGTTGCTGGGCTATGCGGCAGATGACCCGCGGCGCGTCACCGCAAAGCGCGCATTGCAAAAGCTTCTGGTGGTGGGTCCCTCGAGCGCCTACTGCCAGCCCTGCGTCTCGCCGATCTGGGACACGGCGCTCGCGAGCCTCGCAATGCAGGAGGCCGGCGATACCACCTCTGCCAACGCATCGATTCGTGCGCTCGATTGGCTGCGCACGAAGCAGTTGTTCGATGAGCCGGGAGACTGGCGGGTGAATCGTCCGGGGCTCGCCGGCGGTGGCTGGGCGTTCCAGTTCGCGAATGACCACTATCCGGATCTCGATGACACGGCCGTGGTCGCGTGGGCCATGCATCAGGCCCGCGATTCGGACCGTTATGCAGAGAGCGTGGGACGGGCACTCGACTGGCTGGTCGGAATGCAAAGCAAGGACGGTGGATTTGCCGCCTTCGATGCGGACAACACGCACTACTATCTGAACAAGATTCCCTTCGCAGATCACGGGGCGTTGCTCGATCCGCCGACCAGCGATGTCACTGCGCGGGTGGTGACTGTGCTGGCGCGCGTCGGCCGGCCGCAGGATAAGGAGGCTTTGGACCGCGCCATCGCCTACCTGCGCGAGGAACAGGAGGCCGACGGGTCGTGGTTCGGGCGCTGGGGCACGAACTATATTTATGGAACTTGGTCTGTGCTCACCGCGCTGGCGCAGGCGCATCGCGGCGTCGACGATCCAGCTGTACGGCGCGGCGTCGAATGGCTCAAATTTAAACAGCACTCGGACGGAGGTTGGGGCGAGAGCAACGACAGCTACGCGCAAACAGCCCGCGTCGATCCGGCCGGTGAGAGCGATAAATTTCCGAGCACCGCCTACCAGACCGCTTGGGCGCTGCTGGGTCTGCTCGCCGCCGGCGAAGCACGATCGGAGGCCGCGCGCCGAGGCGCTGAATTCTTGATGCGCACGCAGCAGGCGGACGGATTGTGGAACGATCCGAGCTTCACGGCGCCCGGTTTTCCGCGCGTCTTCTATTTGAGATATCACGGCTATTCCGCGTATTTCCCGCTCTGGGCGCTCGCCGCCTACCGTACTCTGTCACGCCGCGGAATCGCGCATTGAATGCGCTGGGCGTCGTAGCGGCGCTCGAATCTGAAGGGCGCACTCTGGGAGCGGCGGTGCGACGGCGCGACGGACTATCATCGTTGGGCGACGGAGCGCTGCTCGCGGTCAGCGGCATGGGCGGCGCGCTGGCTGCGATCGCGGCGCGCAGTCTCGCTGATGCGGGCGCTGAACGGCTGTTGAGCTTCGGCATGGCGGGCGGCCTGGACCCCAAATTGACGGCAGGCACGGTGGTTCTGCCGACTGAAGTCATTTCCCTGAGCGGCACACGGTTCGCGACTTCGGCGCAGTGGCGTGAGCAGCTCAGTCTAGCCGTCGCTGCGGCGAGGCCGCCGGCGGACGGCGCGCTGCTCAGCAGCGCAACGCCCGTGGATGCCGTTGCGGACAAGGCCGCGCTCTTCTACGAGACCGGCGCCGTCGCGGTCGACATGGAGAGCTTGGGAGTAGCAGAAGTCGCTGCCGCCCGCGGGCTGCCATTCATGGCAGTGCGCGTGATTGTGGATACGGCCGGGGACGTGCTGCCGCGCGCGGTCGTCGCGGCAAGCCAAACCGGTCAGGTCAACTTGCGGCGGCTCGTCGGCGGCCTCGCACTGGCGCCTTTGGAACTGGTTGCCGTCATCCGTCTGGCGCGGCGCTACCGCGCGGCGCTGCGCTCGTTGAGCGCCGTCGCACGCGTGGGGTTGTCGGCGCCGCAGCTCGCAGGTGCTCGCGTCGCATGAAGGCGTTGGTTACCGGCGCGACCGGCTTCGTCGGCGCGGCGGTGGCGAGGGCCTTGGAGAACGCCGGCTGGCAGGTTCGGGTGCTGGCACGCAGCGGCTCTAACCGCAGCAATCTCGGAGCCCTGGCGGCGGAAGTCGTGGAAGGCGACCTTGCGCAGGTGAGACAGCTCGAGCGCTCCCTCGAGGGCTGCGATGGTTTGTTTCATGTCGCAGCCGATTACCGCCTAGGAGTCCGCGATGCGCAGCCGCTGTATCTCACCAATGTCGAAGGCACCCGCAACATTTTAGGCGCCGCCCGCACGGTGGGAGTCGCCCGCGTGGTGTACACCAGCAGCGTCGCAACCATCGGCATTCCGACGGACGGCTCGCCGGGCAACGAGGGCACGGCCGTGAGCTTGATCAACATGATCGGGCATTACAAACGTTCGAAATATCTGGCGGAAGAGGTGGCGCGAAATGCCGCGCGCGCGGGCCTGTCGGTGGTCATCGTGAACCCGTCGACCCCGGTCGGTCCGGGCGACATCAGGCCCACCCCGACGGGACAGCTAGTGCTGGATGCGGCCTCCGGGCGCATGCCTGCCTATGTTGATACCGGGCTCAATATAGTTCACGTGGACGACGTCGCCGCTGGGCATCTGATGGCCTTCGAACGCGGCACCTCCGGCGAGCGCTATATCTTGGGAGGTGAGGATATGACTTTGCAGTCGATTCTCAACGATATTTCGCGGCTCACCGGCCGCAAGCCGCCGAGCATCCGTCTGCCGTACGCCGCGGTGCTGCCGATGGCGTATCTCGCCGAGGGATTCGCCAGAATCTCCGGCCGCACCGGCCGGGTGACGCTTGAGGGCGTGCGCATGTCGCGCAAGCGCATGTTCTTCTCGAGCGCCAAGGCGGTCCGTGAGTTGGGGTACCGCTGGCGTCCGCCACAGCAGGCATTCGAAGATGCGCTACGCTGGTTTCGCGATCACGGCCTTTTGGCTTGAGTAAGGGTCTGCGGCTATTATCCGTCGCATGAGTGACTCTACCGCCACGGCAGGCGATTTTACCGCAGATTCGGATTCACTGATCCTGGTAGACGAGGCCGATCATGGAGTCGGGCACTTGAGCAAGCTGCTATGCCATGAGGGCCGCGGCATTCTGCATCGGGCCTTCTCATTACTGATATTTAATGCCGGGGGGGAATTGCTGTTACAACAGCGTTCCGCGTCGAAGCGGCTGTGGCCCCTGTACTGGTCGAATAGTTGCTGCAGTCATCCGCGCCGCGCCGAGACTATGGAGGGGGCGATCCGCCGCCGGCTTGAAGAAGAGTTGGGGCTGCGATGTCCGCTGCATTTTCTGTTCAAGTTCCAATACCAGGCACAATTCGACGAAACGGGGGCCGAAAACGAGCTTTGCTCGGTTTTCATCGGGCGTAGTGCCGATTCCGTCAAAATCAACACTGATGAGATTCACGCCTGGCGTTGGGTGGCGCCGGAGGCGCTGCAGGCGGAAATGGCGGGCGGCGGCGGCAATTTTACGCCGTGGTTCACGCTCGAATGGGCCAGGGTTTGGAGGGATCACCGCGGCCAAGTGCTTGGATTGCAATCTGAATTGGGCCAAGAGCTGCCGCTCGCGGTAAGATAGCCCATGGCCATTCCACTACTGCAAATGTACAAGGTCGCGCGCTACATCGCCGGCCGCAAGCTGCGCCGTGATAAGCGCTATCCCCTGGTTCTGATGCTGGAACCCCTGTTCCAGTGCAATCTCGCCTGCTCCGGCTGCGGGAAGATCGACTACCCGAAGGAGATCCTGCAGAAGCGGGTCAGCGTCGCAGCCGCCATGCAGGCCGTGGAGGAGTGCGGCGCACCCATCGTGTCGATACCGGGGGGCGAACCCCTGATACACAAGGAGATGCCGCAGATCGTGGCCGGCATCGTCGCGCGCAAGAAATTCGTCTACCTCTGCACGAACGCAATTTTGCTTTCCAAGCATATCGACGAATACCAGCCTTCGCCCTACCTTACCTTCTCGATTCATCTGGACGGCAATCGCGAACGACACGACGAGTCGGTGTGTCAGGAAGGAGTATTCGACAAGGCCGTGGCGGCGATCGAACTCGCCAAAGCCAAGGGCTTTCGCGTCACCATCAATTGCACCCTGTTCAACGGCGAGGATCCGGCGGACGTGGCTGATTTCTTCGATACCGCGACACGGCTCGGCGTCGAGGGGATCACGGTGTCGCCAGGGTACAGCTACCACCACGCACCGAAACAGGACGTGTTCCTCGCACGCAATGCCAGCAAGCAGTTGTTCCGCAGTATCTTCAGCTTGAGCCGCCGCCCCTCGGGCCTGTCGTGGTCCTTCAATCATTCCGCACTATTTCTCGACTTTCTCGCGGGCAACCAGACCTATCAGTGCACGCCGTGGAGCAATCCCACCTACAACGTATTCGGCTGGCAGCGGCCGTGCTACTTGCTCTCCGATGAAGGGTACGCACCGACCTACCGCTCGTTGATCGATGACACGGAGTGGGATAAATACGGTGTCGGCAAGAACCCACGCTGTGACAACTGCATGGCGCATTGCGGCTTCGAAGGCACCGCGGTCAATGACGCATTCAGCCATCCGCTCAAGGCATTGAAGGTCTGGTTGCGCGGCCCGCGCATCACAGGCTCGATGGCGCCCGACTTGCCCGTCAAGTACGCAGACGGCGTTCGGCATGGCACGATCGCCTCGATCCCGCTCAGCGAAATCAAGCGTGCGAGCCGGGAGAGCGCTTGAACCCGGCGAGCACATCGCTTTAGGAGTCCGAGGACTTCCTACTAGCATGAACGACGCAGCCGATCGCCGCATCCCGGTGCAGGACGAGACCGCCAGTGCGGACGCATTCGGTGCGCAGCTCGAAGCGTGGCGGGTGCGTATGGAAAACGCGCTGGCAGCGCGACTACCGGAGTCCAGCGCGGTGCCGGCTCGCCTTCACGCAGCCATGCGCTACAGCGTATTGGGGGGCGGGAAGCGGATTCGTCCGGCATTGCTGTTCGCTACCGCCCGCACCTTGGGCCTTTCCGAGGACGACGTCGAGGGGGCGGCCTGCGCCATTGAGCTGGTGCATGTCTATTCGTTGGTGCACGACGATTTGCCGGCGATGGATGACGATGATTTGCGGCGCGGCCGGCCCACTTGTCATAAGGCGTATGACGAGGCCACCGCACTGTTGGTGGGGGATGCGCTGCAGCCCTTGGCATTTCAGTTGCTCGCCACCGATCCCAAGCTGCCGCCCTCAGCCGCGATCCGTCTGCGACTGATCGATATGCTTGCGCAGGCCAGCGGCACTTTCGGAATGGCGGGCGGCCAAGCAATCGATTTGGCCGTTCAGGGCATGCGGCTCGACATCGGCCAGGTGGAAGACATGCACGCGCGCAAGACGGGAGCGGTGATTCGTGCCAGTGTGTTGATGGCCGCCGAATGCGTGCCCCGCCTCGATCCCAACCTATATGCCGCGCTGACGCGTTTTGCGGTTGCCGTGGGCCTTGCATTCCAGATCCAAGACGACTTGCTCGATGTGATCGGCGATGTGTCCACGTTGGGCAAGGCAACCGGAGCGGACAGCGAACGAGCGAAACCCACGCATCCCGCGGTGATCGGTATACCGGCCTCCCAGCAGCGTGTGCGTCACTTGCATAGCCAAGCAATCAATGCGCTGGCGCCCTTCGGCGAACGTGCAGAGCCGCTGCGTTCCTTGGCCCACTGGCTGCTGTCGCGTCAGTATTGACGCCGGGTTCCTGAATCTTGTGCGTGGTTTGTTCGCGGCATGCATCCTGGGCTGGATCGGGATCCTGATCCCGCCCGGCGCGATTGCCGCCGAATCTACCTACGAGGTGCGGACGCTGGACGCCGCCGTGGCGAATCCCTCGGTTGACGAGGTCGCATCAGGTTCGCTCGACGACAAATTTGAGCCGTTCACGGGATCCAAGGTGCGCGGGCACCGCGTCCTTTGGTTGAAGCTCACGTTGCCGGACCGCTCCTCGATCGGCGCAACGATGTCCGCGGCGCAATCGGACGGCATGTCGGCGGCCGGCGTTCCGGTGGTGGTGATGCATGCGGTGCGACAAACTCAGGCCGAGATATTCGCAGCGCGCCGCGACACGGTCGTGTCACTACCCCAGGCAGTTCGCCTGCCGGGATTTCGCGGCACCCAGGACACGGTGTTCACCCATGTCGATGGGCTTGACATAAGACAGTCCCTGTACGCGCGCGTCAGTATCGACGGCGGCGAGGTCGATGCCGTGACCTTCAACGATTCGACTCTCAACCATACGCTGGTGCGAGGCGCGGAGCATGCGCGAATGATTGCGCTGGTGTTCGGTGCTCTGATAGCAATGGCGCTGTCCGCGCTGTTGATTTGGTTCGTGCTGGTGGATCGTATTTTCATTTTGTATGCGACCTTGTTCTTCCTGCAGGCGCTGTACATCGCCTATCTCTCCGGCCAGGGTTTCGACTGGCCGTGGTTGTCATACGCCCAACCGCTGACCTCCTTTGCCTGGAACGTGCCCGTCAGCCTCAGCGGTGCGGTCGCGTGTCTTTTCACCCGCGAGATTGCGGACCTGCAGCATTCTTCGCCGCGGATTTATACGATGTTCGCCTGGTTCGCCTGGGGCTTCGTCGCCGTCACCATTGCGAACGTGGCCAAACTCGTGGGCTTTGGTATGTGGGTGACGGCGGCTGGCAATTTGCTGTTCATCGCGACGTCGATATTTACCTTGGTGGTGGCATTTCTAGCCTGGCGACGCGGCAACCGCGCGGCCGGATGGTTTTTGATCGCGTGGGGATTGCTGGAAGGCTTCACCATCACTGCTGCGGTGCGATTCTTGTTTATTGCCTCAGTGGAATCCAGCCCATTGCTTTATTACTACGGCCTGCCCTTGTCGATGGTGGCGGCGGCGGTGCTAATCGCCTTGGGCGTGGCGGATCGGCTGCGTGCGCAGCGCGTGGCGTTGAGCGACGCGGAACGACGCGCGCAAACCGATCCTCTGACCGGCGTCTTGAATCGCCGCTCGCTGATCGAGCGGCTCGACGCTGCATGCCTGCGGGCGCGGGCGCGTGGTCTGCCCATTGCGCTGTTGTTCATCGATCTGGATCATTTCAAGCAAATCAACGATTCCTTCGGTCATCAGGCCGGGGATGCGTGTTTGCGCGCCATCATCGACCCGATTCATGCGGAATTGCGGCAATCCGATGTCATCGGCCGCTACGGCGGTGAAGAATTCGTCGTGATATTGAGCAGCGCCGACGCGGCAGCCGCGAGCCCTATTGCGCAACGAATCCTCGAACGGGTGGCCAGCGTGCGCGTCGACGGCTACGGTAATCCGATTCGTCTGACCTGCAGCATCGGTATTGCCGCCAGCGATACGCTTGGTGTTTGGGGCGAACATCTCATCGCGCAGGCGGATGCCGCCGTCTATGTTGCCAAGCGGCGCGGCCGCAATCAGGTGCAGATGGCGGCACCATTGGCTGCGTGAATAAAAATCCTGCATCGACACTCTCTCGGCGCGCATATATTTCTCATCACTACTTGTCATCGGCTCGCGATTAGGGCTAACTACTAATCTTCGCTTAGGCAGCCACTGCCCACAGTCGACAATCCAAAAAACGCGGGAGGATCTCCAGGGTGCACCGCAGCGCGATCAGTCTTTCCCGTCTCATGCGCGAGTCCACCGACCGGATTGAGAGCGCGCTGCACGGCGGCGACGACAAAGAAAAACTGGTTGCGCACCGCTTATCCGAGAACCCGACGACTTGGCAGCTGTGGGAGAACGAGCACTCGAGCCTCATGCGCCATGTCGCCGACTACGGCGTTTTGCGAGTCCAGGCTGCGGCACTGCGGCAAACCAGTCTCCGCCTGGTGCACGGTAAGGCGCTGTTCGAATACCTGCGGCGCAACGAAGTCCGCGGTCCGCAGCGCACGCAGATGCTCAAGCACTTTTACCCGACACGCGGCTATCAATCTGCCGTCATTGCCGAGCACGCTGGATACGTGCGTAAAGCAGGCAGCTTCATGTGCGCGAATCATGTCGGCACCGGCCTGGTACACGATCCTGCATTTCTGGACCCGATGGAGCACTACGAGGCACTGTATGCCGAGTACTTCGATCTGTATTGCATGACCCTGTTCCCCGCGGAGGACGGGGTCGAATCTGCTTCCGAGCGCTCGCTGCTGCCGCTGCTCAAGCATCAGTTGAACGAGTGGCGCTGGATCATTTTAAATCCCCGCCACGCCCGCTCGCGTGTCAATCACGAGCGCGATATGCGCCGCGCCACGGGCGAGACGCAGCGGCTGCCGCAGCTCAAGCTCCGCCTCAAAGGCAGCGGCTAGTGCCCCGGTGGCGGCAGTCGAATTAGCATTATCGGGCGGCATTTCTTGCTATCGTGCGGCGAATAAATAGTGCAAGCGGCTTGCATCCACCGTTGCAGTCGCTGCGAATAAGTCCACAAGGCCATCAATGAGTCCGTCCGTGCTGCAACGCATTGCCAGCGGCGATTCCGCCGCGGTGCGTGAGTGCATCGAGCAATACGGTGCTCTCGTGTGGAGTTTGGCGCGACGCTTGTCGCGCTCGCCGTCGGATGCCGAGGATGCGACGCAGGAAATCTTTCTGGACATTTGGCGCAGTGCCGCTCGCTTCGACGCAACGCAGGGCTCCGACAAGGTGTTCATCGCGATGATCGCCCGGCGGCGTCTCATCGATCGCTTGCGCAAGACCAGCGCCGAACCGCCCATGGATCCCGTCGAGGCTTTGGAGGCGGTGGCGTGGGCGGATCCCGGCACTTCGTCGGAAACATCGCTGGAGGCGGAACAGGCCACGCGGGCGCTGGCGGAGCTGCGTCCCGAGCAGCGGCAGGTACTGGAACTTGGGCTGATACACGGCCTGACTCAGTCCGAGATAGCGACTCGTCTCAGTATGCCGCTGGGCACCGTCAAGTCGTTTATGCGTCGTGGTCTGATCAGAGTGCGCGAATTCATGAACATAGATGCCGAACGCATCTTGAGCGAGGGCTGATGGCCGAGCCGGGTCCACAAGGTCAGCTCGATGACGCCATGATGGACTTGCTGGTCAAGCAGGTCACTGAGGGGCTGTCGCCGGCTGAACAGCGTGCGCTCGACGTGTTGGACAGCGCGGTTGCGAGCGCGAACTTGCGCCAACTCGAGCGAGCGGCCGCGGCGGTTGCGCTCGCCGGCTGCGCGAACGCGCCGCCGCTGCCGGCCGACTTGGCGCGACGGATCGAGCACCAGGCTCTGGAACATTATGCGGGGGCCGGCCTACCGGGGGCCGGCCTACCGGGGGCCGGGCATGCGCGGCCTGCGACGATTAAACCTGCGCGTTGGGCACCGAAGTCCGGCAACTATGGCTGGTTAGCCGCGGCCGCCTGCCTGCTGCTGGCGGTATTTGCCTGGAATCGTTCGCCGCATCCGGCTGCGCCGGTCGCCGCCGGCACGCCTGCGCCCGCCGTGATCGCGCCGCTAGCGAAGCCACCGACGGCTGCCGAGGAACGTGAGGCGATGCTGGCGAAGTCCGATTCGCTCAAGCTCACTCTCGGTGCAACCAAGGACCCGGCGGCCGCGGGTGTCAGCGGCGATGTGGTGTGGGATCCGGTCACGCAGCGCGGCTTCCTGCACTTCGTCGGCCTTGCTCCGAATGATCCGGCGTTACGGCAATACCAGCTATGGATCTTCGACGGCGGCCGCGACCAGCGCTACCCGGTGGATGGCGGCGTCTTCGACATTCCGGCGAATGCGACGGAAGTGGTGATTCCGATCCACGCGGCGCTGCCGGTGCTGTCGGCAAAAGCGTTCGCCGTCACCGTCGAGAAGCCAGGCGGCGTTGTGGTGTCCGGGCGCGAGCATGTCGTGGTGCTCGGCGCGGCGAGCTAAGACCCTACGTCCGCTCGCGAGTTATGCCGGCAGGGAGCTATGTCAGAGCTGCCTTGCGTTCCTTCAATGACGGCGGCGTCCATAGATAGATCCAAGTCTCCGTCAATGGCCTGCCGTCGATGCGCAAGTACAGACGCAAATCGATGGGCTCGATGCTGTCCTCCGGCGGTCTGATATCGAACAGTGCCCGGTAGCCGTGAAACTCTTCGACGTAATGCGCGGTGACATGCTCTGTCAGGCCGCGAGACGCCGTGATCACCGCTTCGACGGCGGCATCTTTGACCAGGGCACCCAACTCGCCGCCGGCGAAGTCGACCGCGAAATGCCAGGAATAGTACTGGCGCTTGATCCCCACGGTGCCGCCGATGCCGGTGCGCGTCGCGATGGTCTGCGCGAGCGTCGATGCATACGGCATGTTCGTGCCCCAATACAGGCGATAGCCGAAGAGCAGTTCCTGTCCGGGTTTGGGCTTCTCGAGCGGATTCCAGAACGCGACAATATTATCGAAGGTTTCGTCCACAGTCGGGATTTCCACCAATTGCACTGAGCCCTTGCCCCAGCCGCCCGTCGGTCCCTGCTTGGGTTCGACCCACAAGCTCGGCCGGCGATCGTAATACACGCCATCATCCTGATAATGATCGAAATTACGGTCGCGTTGCAGCAGACCAAAACCATGCGGATTGTCGTCCACATAGGAGCTGAAGTGCAGTTGCGCGGGGTTCGTCAGTGGGCGCCAGATCCATTCGCCGGCACCGGTCCACATCGACAGTCCGTCGGAGTCGTGAATCTCCGGCCGCCAGTCGTTCGCCCCGCGCCGATCGTTCTCGCCGTAAAAGAACATGCTGGTGAGCGGCGCGATTCCCAATCGCTCAATCGGCTTACGCGGATACAGCGCGCTGTCGATGTCCATGATCTGCGTGCCACCGGGCGCTATCTGGAAGCGCAGGGCGCCGGCGATGCTCGGCGAATCCATGAGCGCGTACAAAGTCAGAGTGCCGGAATCCTTGGCCGGCCGCTCGAACCAAAACGATGTGAAGCGCGGGAACTCCTCGGGACGCGGAAACGCCGTATCGATGGCGAGCGCGCGCGCCGACAAACCGTACTGCCGAGTATCGCTTCCGACCGCCCGAAAATAGCTGGCGCCCAAGAAGGCGGCTACATCCGCCTTCCAGTTCGTCACGAACTGCACTCGAAAGCCGGCGAAGCCCGCGCGATCACGCATCAGCTTCGGGTCGATGCCGGCTTTGTCGAATTCGAACATAGCCGGGTCGTAGACGATCTCCCGGGCCTGGCCGTCGACGATTTCAAACAGGTGCACCGGTTCGGTAAAGCTTCTTCCGACGTGAAAGAATTGCAGGCGAAACGCCAGCCCCAAGTTGCTCCACAGGGCGTGATCGGTACGAAAGCGCAGCGATTGATATTGGTCGTAGCTGAGCTTCGCCATGGCCGGCGGCAGCGCATCCTGGGAGGGTTGGTAGGCTGCGCTTGCGAGCTTGCGAGCCTGGCCCTTGAGCCAGGCATAGTCGAAGGGCACGGCCGGCGGCATTGCCGCGCCGGCGTCAGTAGCCCACTGACCGGCGGCCAGTACTACGGCCGATTTGAGAATTGTGCGTCGTCGAACCAACATAGGCTAAGGATCCTTTAAATCAGAAAGGAGGGGTGTGTTGCATCCGGCAGTAACGCGAGCTGATTGAGCAGCCGTGGGTCGCCCGCAACTTCAACGCGTTCGATGGGCGTCAGCCACCGCAGCGCCTCATCGAGCGATTCGGCATCTTTGAGCTTCTGTTCCGCCGTGAAGGCATGCGGATCGGGCTGCCCGCGCGGATCGGCGGGCCGCGCCAAATTGCCATGAATGTGCATCAGCCGCGATTCGCGATGGCGGGCCAGGTGACGCAAGCCGTCGTCCGGTAATTCATCGGCCCGGCTCACCAGCTCCCGGCGACGTGTCACCAGCACCGGCGTTTCGGCTTCGTCCGGCGTGCGCAGCAAGGCAACCCGCGACAGGAAATTCCCGAGACTGACGCTGCCGCTGGCGCGCGACAGCGGCACAGCGAGAAATAGTCCGAGCAGCGCCGGCGAAAGCCAGGCCAGCAACGGCGGCGACAAGAACCAGACGATCACCGCCGTGACGCAGCTCAATAGCATGTGCCGCTTGTGATAGTGCCATGCATCGGCCCAGCTGGTGCCGATGCTGTCGCGACGCTGCGGTTTCCAGCCGGAATCGCGGCCCATAAATACTTCGAAGACATGCCGGCATTGGATCAACATCAGCACCGGGGCATACAGCGCCGATAGAACCACTTCCAACAGGAAACTCGCGCCGACGCCGATGACGCCGCCGCTGCCGCGGCGGATGCGCCGCGACAGCAAAGCGCGAATCAGGCCCAGCATCTTCGGAATCAACAGCACGACCATGCTGAACCAGAACAAAGCCATCATAAGTTCGACGTCGAAACGCGGCCACGTGGGGAACAGCTGAAAGTCATGATTGAAATACTCCGGTCGAATCAAGTGCGACTGTATGGCAAGCGCGAAGCCGATGCCGAGCATCACCAGCCAAAGCGGCGATGACAGGTAGCTCATAATGCCGACGCCCAAGTGCATGCGGCTGGCGAAGCTCAAGCCCGCCGTGCCGATGATTTTCATGTGCTGTAAATTGCCCTGGGCCCAGCGCCGGTCGCGGACGGCGACATCGATGAGCGACGGCGGAGATTCTTCCCAGGAGCCGCCGCAGTCGGTGGCCATGCGCACTTTCCAGCCGCGCCGGCGCATCAATGCGGCTTCGACGAAGTCATGCGACAGGACGAAGCCGCCGAACGGTTTGCGGCCGTCAAGTTTGGGCAGGCCGCAGTTCTCGGCGAATGCCCGCACGCGAATAATGGCGTTGTGTCCCCAATAGTTGGCGCTGTCGCCCGACCACGCGCACAGGCCGCGCGTGATGACGGGTCCGTACACGCAGGCCGCAAATTGCTGCAGCCGGCCGAAAAACGTCTTCGCGCCGATGAGTTGTGGAGAGGTTTGCAATATTCCCAAGTCCGGATCGGTCTGCATCGACTGGACCAATCGGTGCAGCGTCGGCGCATCCACCAAGCTGTCGGCGTCGAGTACGATCATGTGATCGTAACGGCCGCCCCAGCGCGTCACGAAGTCCTCGAGGTTGCCGGATTTGCGCGCGATGTTTTGCCAGCGCCTCCGGTACCAGACCGGCATGATATTGAGCAGCGCGGCGCGCAGCCGGTCGACGCGCAGGGATTCGCGAATCCAGGCATCGGAGTTGGTCGAGTCCGAGAGAATGACGATCTCGAAGCTACGGTGTGCATCGATGTGCGCAAGCGCCTCTGCCATGGCCTGCAGCGCCGCCGTGGTGCGCAGCGGATCTTCATTGTAAATGGGCATCACCAGCGCCGTGAGCGAGGCACCTCCATTAGGATCCGGCGTCGGATCGCGCCGCTTCGAGGCGCCCGCCAGTACCGAGCCCGCCGCGAATGCGATCCAGCCCAAGGACACCGCGAAGAAGAAAATCATCATGCCTTGCAGTACCGTCATGCTGGCGAAGCGCACGACCTGCAGCATCTGATACACGCCGTAGGTGGTAACGCCGACGGTCACGGCCACCAGGATGAAGCGGGCGTACAAGACCGCCACGCCGGAGGCGTGCCGCGCGCGGCGCGATGGCTTGTAGCGTAAATCCTGCGGCGGCATGTCGAGCGGCGCCTGAGGCGGCATCCCGCCGGGCGGCGCACCGCCCGAGGCGGCCGGCGCTTGCGACGCGGCGGGTTCTAGCCGGACGTCCATCGATACAGCCAGGTTTCAGTGACGGGATGGTCGCCGCGCATGATGCGCAGACGCATTTCGATCAAATCGGCATCGCGTGGATCGATCTCGAAACTGGCGCGCAGGCCGTGCAAGGCACTGTTCGATATGAGCGTCGCGTTCGAGACTCTGCCGGCGGAGGCGTTCAAGTCGAGGCGCAGGCCGTCGACCTTGTCGCCGGCGCCGACGAAATCCAGCAGGTAGACGCGTCGTTTGCCGTCGAGGCTGGCGCCGGAACGGCTGGCGACGGTTCTTCCCAGGGACTTGACGGTCGGGGGCGCCGCGCTCCAGGTAACGCGGTACGCAAAGTGCGCCGCACGCCCCGTCGGCAATGGCTGCGCGGGGCGCCAGAAAACCACGATATTGTCATTGCTCTCGCGCCCCGATGGGATCTCCACCAGTTCGACGGATCCGGCACCCCAGTCGCTTTTGGGTTCGATCCAGGCGCTCGGCCGCCGCTCATACTGGGCATCGAAGTCCTGAAAGTCGCTTTGTTGCCGGGAGCGCTGCACCAGACCGAAGCCCCGCGGCTGCTGCGTGGTAAACGTGGATACCTGGAGCTTGATCGGATTCGCCAGCGGCCGAAATATCTGCTCGCCGGACGCCGCCGCGATCTGCAGGCCGTCGGAGTCGTGCACTTCCGGTCTATAGTCATCCAGATGGCCGCGATTCGTTTCGTCGAACAGAAACATCGAGGTCAGAGGCGCGATCCCGGTGACGCGCATCTCCGCGCGTGGGAACAGGGTGAGGTCCACGTCGGTGAGCGTCTCGGTGCCCGGTTGCACGGTGAAGCGGTACGCGCCGGTCACCGATTCGCTCTCCAGCAGTGCGTAAATGACGATGGAATTCGCATGCGCGGCCGGCTTCTCGATCCAGAAATGCGTAAACACCGGGAATTCCTCGCCCGAGGGTTCCGCCGTGTTGATGGCGAGTCCGCGTGCCGACAGCCCATACAGCAGATTCTTGGCGACGGCACGATAGTAGCTCGCACCTTGGAAGACCAAGAACTCGTCCCAGATTTTATTCGAATTGATGCGGCTTCGGACGCGGAAGCCCGACAGCGGCAGCGACACCTTACCGAGCTGCGCCGGCAGCGTGGATTCCATTTGGAACATCGCCGGGGTGGCCACCACATCGTGCGCCACGCCGTTCTCGATGGTGGATATCGTGACCGCGGTTTGTAAATTGTACCCGGCGCGCAGCAGCTCGAGGCGAAACGGCAGCTGTTCGGCGCGCCAAATGCCGGCGTCCGGGTTGAAGCGGATGCTGCGGTATTGCTCGGGGCTCAATTTGTCGAGCCCGGCTGGCAGCCGGTCATGTTGCGGCGAATAGGCGCCGGCGGCGCGACGCTTGGCATCCGCTACCAAGGTGTCATACGTGAATGGATAGGCGGCCGACGGCTTGCCGGGAGCGGCCGGCGCGGCGTTTGGGGCGACGGTTGGGGCGGCGCGCGCAAACACAGTCACCATGATCAGTGCGAGCAAAGGCAATTTAACGGCAAATGAAACCGGCAAGGCAATCCCCAAAATCCGCCCTACGACTTGAGCTCAGGATTTTACCGGATCGGCCTCTGATATAGTGGGTTGCGATGTCGGCCCTCGATCATTCCGCCCTGGAACCGCAAAGCGCCCGAGCGGTGCTCATGGTGCGGCCGGCCAGCTTTGGATTCAATACGCAGACCGCAGCCAGCAACGCGTTCCAGCAACTGCCTGGTTTCCTTGGCGCCGGCGAGACGCAAGGCCTGGTCCAAAGCGAGTTCGACGCTCTGGCGCAGGCTCTGCAACGCGCCGGTATTGAAGTATTGGTGGCTCAGGACACTTTGCTGCCGGTAAAGCCCGACGCTATTTTCCCCAACAATTGGGTGAGCTTTCATCACGATGGCACGGTCGCGCTGTATCCGATGTTGGCGCCCAACCGGCGTTGGGAGCGCCGCGAAGACATTCTCGAACAGGTGGTACGGGAGGGCCGGCTGCATGTGTCGCGCACCGTCGATCTCACTCATCGCGAGGCGGAGGGGAAGTTTCTCGAGGGAACGGGCAGCATGGTCCTGGATCGTGCGCATCGTGTGGCTTACGCCAGCCTCTCGCCGCGCACCGACCTGGATGTGCTGGGGGAATTCGCGCAACTTCTGGATTACGAGCTCGTGACCTTCGAGACCTGCGACGGCGGCGCGCGGCCCGTGTATCACACCAATGTGGCGATGGCGATCGGCACCCGCTTTGCCGTGGTCTGCGGCGAGGCCATCGCGCAGCCGCAGCACCGCGAGGCGGTACTCAGCAAAATAAGAGCTTCGGGCCACGACATACTCGACATCTCGATGCGGCAGATGCAGGACTTCGCCGCAAATATGCTGGAGTTGGCGCCGTCGGGCCGGCACATCATCGCGTTGTCGACGACCGCTTGGCGCAGCCTCCATTCGGCGCAGCGACGTCTGCTCGAATCCCACGCGGAGGTGATTCCGGTGGCCATACCCACGATCGAGCGAATCGGCGGCGGAGGCGTACGCTGCATGCTGGCCGAATTGCACCTGCCGAAGCGCCCGTAGGGCGGTTCAGCCACTGGTGCCATAATCACGGCATGCTGGAACTCGGTGTCAAAATACTGATCGCCTACCTGCTTGGCGCGCTGCTCGGCAGCTTGATCATCGGCCGCGTACGCGGGGTCGATATCCGCCGCATGGGCAGCGGCAATGCGGGTGCCACCAATGCCCTACGCACCCAGGGCAAGCTGTTCGGGTTGCTGGTGCTCATCATCGACATCGCCAAAGGCCTGTTCGCGGTGTGGTGGCTGCCCATGGCGGTGCTGCCGCAGATCGGCATAGACCCGCAACTGTCGCGCGAATGGCTGACACTGGCCTGCGGTTTTGCGGTGATCGTGGGGCATGTGTATCCGGTTTGGTTCGGCTTCCGCGGGGGCAAAGGGGCGGCGACGATAGTCGGGGTGGTTGCAGCGATCGATTTGCGCCTGGTCGCGCCGCTGCTCCTCGGCTGGCTCCTGGTGCTCGTACTGACGGGCTACGTAGGACTCGCCACCATGCTGTCGGGCCTCGCTCTCATCGCCGCCGCCTATGTGCTGGAGCCCGGCGATACTCCTCTGATCTCCTTCTGCCTCGCGGTGACGCTGTTTGTCGTTTACACCCATCGCAGTAACATCGCCCGCATGCGCGCGGGCCAAGAGTCTCGCGTGCGGCGACTATGGCTGTTTCGATCGCGAGCCTAGATCCCCCAAGGCTGCTGGTGCTGCTGGCGGATGGCCGGCTGCACTCGGGCGAAGCACTGGCACAGGAACTCGACGTGAGCCGCACGGCTGTGTGGAAGGGCGTGGAACGCCTGCGCGGCTTGGGTCTGCCCGTGTCGGCGTTGGCACGGCGCGGATATCGTCTGGCGCATCGCGTGGAATTGTTGGATGTGCAGCGCATTCGCGCCGAAATCGATTCGCGGCACATGCAGCAGCTGCGCGGCCTTGAGCTTTTGTTCGAGGTGGACTCCACCAACACCCGGTTGTTGGACAGATCGGCACCGCCGGCGGGCCACGCGGATGTGTGCCTGAGCGAGTTGCAGCATGCCGGCCGCGGCCGGCGAGGGCGACGCTGGATTGCACCCTTCGGCGCGGGTGTGGCGCTATCGATGTCCTGGACCTTCCGCGACGGGGCAAGTACTTTAGCGGCGTTAAGTTTGGCGGTCGGAGTGGCGGTGGCGCGCGCGCTGGTGCGCGCCGGCGCTCATGGCATAGCGCTCAAGTGGCCCAACGACATCTGGTTAGAGGATCGCAAGATCGGCGGCGTTCTGATCGAGCTGCGAGCCGAGGCCGGCGGGTCCGCGCATGTGGTGATTGGGGTTGGCATCAACGTGGCATTGACGGCAGAGGCTCGCCGCGAGATCGAATCCGGCGGTGTTGCAGTCGCGGCGGTTGCGGACGCCTGTGGCGTGCCGCCTTCGCGCAATTTGGTGGTGGGAGCCATCTTGGACGAGCTTTTGAGTATGCTGGCGCAGTTCGAGCGCGAGGGCTTCGCCGCGTTTCGGGGTGCCTGGACGGCGCTCGATAGCTTGAGCGGCCGGCCGGTGCGGGTTTTGCTTGCGGAAAAATTCCTTGACGGCACGGCGCGCGGCGTGGACCGGGACGGTGCCTTGCTGCTCGACACAGCGAGCGGGGTGCAAAGATTCGTATCCGGCGAGGCTAGTTTGCGCTTGATTGAAGGTGATACTTGACGCTGTTGAAGAGCATTGTCGTGTGCTTGGTGCTGGCCAACGTGGGTTATTTCCTGTGGGCGCGCGGTATCGCAAAGACTGCGGAGGCGCCGGCGCAAACAGCGCCCGCGGCGACGCTGAAGCTGGCGTCCGAGTCCGCAGTCGCCGCACATGTGGCGAGCAGCGACGCGGCGAGTGCCACCCCGAGCGCGTCGGCGGACGGAACGGATGCTGCGCACGCCGATCCGCTGCCGGGACTTCTCACCAATGTGAAGCGCTGCATCAGCGTCGGTCCGTTCCGCGACGTGTCGGAAGCGGCCCATGCCGCGACCACTCTGCGCGGCGGCGGCTACGACCCGCGGCAGCGTGTCGCCGACGGTGATGTCTGGGCGGGAGTTTGGGTTTATTTACCGTTGCCCGCGTCGCAAGCGGCAGGAGATCAAGTGCTCGCGAAACTTAAGGCAGGCGGTATCGACGACGCGCTGGAAATGCCCGGCCCGAACGAGGGCTCCGTGATTTCTCTGGGACTGTACAGCGAAGCCAAGCGCGCTCAGGCCCGGGTTGCGCAGGCGCAGGCGCTGGGATTCAATCCGGGAATCGCCGACCGCAAGCGTACCGGCAACGTGTATTGGATCGACATCGATTTGAAGCCGACCGACGGCTTATTGAATCCCGCGGATCTGCAAGGGGAAGCCGGCCGAATCGTGCGGCTCGAAGTAAAGGGCTGTCCGACGATGGCAGGAGCCGCAACATGAAAGCAGGGGATGTGGTTTTCAGGGTGTCAGGCGCGCTCGGCATCGTGATCGGCTACGGTTGTCTGCTCGGCTTGCTATTAGTGGTGGGCAGGCAGATTTACCGATGGTTTCGCGAAGGCGAATGGACTCATATCGGCATGGATGACGGACTGCGGGTTGGGTTGCAGCACTGCTGCGTGAAGGGCGACGTCAGCGGCCGGCTTGCCGCGTTCATGCACTGGCTCGACGCACCCGTGGATTGGCTGGGCATGCACAAGGTGCTGGAATTAGTCCCCGCGTCGCTTGCGCTGTTCGCACTCAGCATCGCCGGGAATTGTCTGTTCATTTATTGCCGGGATCGCCTCGCGCGGCGCTAGTACGCGCTTGCTGGGCGGCCGGCAGGTCCAAAAAGGATGCTGATGGTACTGCGCCTCAAGACGCTGTTGAAGGCTGTGATACTGCCGCCTGCCGGGCCCTTGCTGCTGGCCATCGTCGGCGTATTTCTTATCAAGCGGCGTCCGCGCCTGGGTCGCGCCTGTCTGATGGTGGGGCTGGGGTCTTTATGGTTGCTGGGTACGCCGCTGGTGTCCGACGCAATAACGCGCCTGTCGGAATACTATCCGCCGCTGGATCTGCAAGCGGCAGCCGGTGCGCAGGCCATTGTGGTCTTGGGTGGGGGCGGTCAGCGCGCCTTCGCACCGGAATACGGCGGACCGGCCGCGGAGCCGTATCTGCTGGAACGCCTAAGCTACGGCGCTTACATTGCCGGCAAGACCGGCCTGCCCGTTCTGGTGACCGGTTTTGAGATCGAGGCCGCTGCGATGCGCGCTACTTTGCGGCGCAATTTCGGCATTGAGCCGCGCTGGATCGACGCCAAGGCGTACGACACCTTTGAGAACGCACGCAACTCAGTGCAGCTGCTGAAAGCCGACGGCGTGCAGCGCATCGTGCTGGTGACGCGCGCCAGCCACATGCGCCGCTCCGTGGCGGAGTTCAAGGCCGCAGGAGTCGAGGTAGTGCCGGCGCCTGTCGGCATGCTGGGGATTAGCGAACTCAACATCATGACCTTCCTGCCGAATCCCGACGCGTTGCTGCGCGCCTGCGCGTCGTTGAATGAATTGCTGGGCGAGCCGATGCGGATGTTTCTCGCCACCGCGCACCTGCGGCGGCACTGAAGTGAGCGACGCGAATCAATTCCGGCTGCTGGGCGGGCGGCGCTTCCTGCCATTCTTCGTAGCGCAAGCCTGCGCTGCGTCCCGAGGCGGATTGCTAGCCGCGCGCAACCGCAGCATCGCAAATCCCATGCGCACGTCATGTACCAATCGCAGGGTGAATCATACACGTGATTCGCTCCAGTCTTGGGATACGCTGGGGCTTTAGGCACCCCTTTGACCAAGGAGCTTCAGTATGAGTAGGCACTGGATATCGGCCGCCGTTTGCACAATGATCCTGGCAGGCCAGGCTTTCGGCCACGCGAAGTTACGCAGCACCATGCCTGCCGCGGACGCGGAGCTGCGTATCGCGCCGAAGACACTAACCCTTACCTTCAATGAGGAAGCACGCCTGGCATTCTTGACATTGTCCATCGACGGCAAGGAGATTCCCGTGACGGTGGATCGCAACGCACCGGCGGCGGCGCAAGTCACGGTGCCGCTGCCGGCACTCGCAGCCGGAAAATATCTTGTGCAATGGAGCGCTCTGTCGCCCAAGGACGGCCACGTGAGCAAGGGCGCGTTCTCGTTTGCGATAGTGGGTCACGGTGACCCTTAGCGTCTGGGATGCGTCGGCAATCGCGGCCAAGACCATAACCTATGCGGCTACTCTTGGCGCCGCCGGCGCGGCATGGTTTCTGCGTTACTGCCATACGCTGCTGGCGGACGCGCATCGCCAGAGGATTCGTCGCACCGCGCTTGCGCTGGCCGCGCTGTCTGTGTGCAGCGGCGCCGCGCAGCTGCTCATCACTGCCGGTTCCATGCGCGGTGCGGCGGCGGGGATGCTCAACGGATCGCTGATACAACTGGCATGGCAATCGGGCGCGGGACGCGACAATGCGATTCGCGCCAGCGGGCTGCTGCTCGTTGCGATGGGTGTACTATCGCATCGGCCCGCCTGGCCGGCATTGCTCGGCGCCGCAATGGCCGCAACATCGTTTGCGTGGACTGGACACGCACGCGTTCTCGACTCGGATATAGCCCCGGTTCTCCTCGGCGTGCACCTTCTGGGAGCCGCTTTCTGGTTGGGGGCATTAGCGCCCTTGCTCATCGTCGCCGCAAACGACGACATATCACGGATAGCGCCTGTGGCTGCGCGCTTCGGCGCCGCGGCTCTTTATGTCGTGGCCGGGATGGCGGCCGCGGCGATGAGCCTGTTATCGATGCTGCTGGGCGGCGTTGAACAGTTGTGGAGCAGTGACTACGGCCGCATTGCGCTACTTAAGTTGGGGTTCGTTGTCGTTCTCCTGTGCTTCGCTGCGTTCAATAAATTGCGTTTGACGCCGCGATTGTTGGCCGGCGACGCAGGGGCCGTGAGGAGCTTGGCCGTCACCGTGCGGTGGGAATTGATACTTGGTGTGCTGATTTTGGCGGCTACCGCGGCATTGACCACCATCGCCGGACCTCCGGCACTGGACTAGAGCGGACTAACGGTAATCGCATCACGCGCCGCGCCCACAGCGATTACACTGACGATTCACTTACGTGTTCCTAAAGGGGAATGACATGCGAATTCTACAAATCGTGGGCGCCCTTCTGATTGCGGGCGGACTTTTCGTTCTCATCAGGGGAGCGTCTTATTCGAGCGACAAGAGCGTGTTCAAGATCGGTGATGTGGAAGCCAAAGTATCGCAGCAGCATTCGATTCCGCCCTGGACGGGTGCTGCGGCGCTGGCAGCCGGTGTGGTGCTCATCGTGGTCGGCGCCCGCAAGAGATAGCGCCGCCCCGTCGGTATGTGCGATAACGTACATACTGCAGGAAATTTCGAGCGTATCCTCTGAGGCAACGGAGGTGAGCCCGCAACTCATGTATTGGCTGTGCTCCGGGTGAAAATAACCTCGGATATCAGTGCTCGACCTATCAACCAACGCTCGAAGGAACCTGCTGCTGGCCGCGCTGCCCGTCACGGAATGGCAGCGATGGGAAGCACAGCTCGAATCGGTGGTGATGCCCTTGGGCGAGGTGCTGTACGAATCGGGCGACACCTTGAGCCATGTGTATTTTCCAACTGACGCGATAGTTTCGCTGCTCTATGTGATGGGGAACGGTGCTTCGGCGGAAATTGCCGTCGTCGGTAACGAGGGCCTGGTCGGCATATCGCTGTTCATGGGCGGCGAATCCACGCCCAGCCGCGCTGTTGTGCAAAGCGCGGGAAATGGATTTCGATTGAAAGCGCAATTGGTGAAGGATGAATTCAACCGATCGGGTCCGGTGCTGCACCTGTTGTTGCGCTATACCCAGGCGTTGATTACGCAGATGGCGCAGACCGCGGTGTGCAATCGCCATCACTCTCTTGATCAGCAATTGTGCCGCTGGCTGCTGCTGAGCCTGGATCGGCTGCACGACAATGAATTGGTGATGACCCAGGAACTGATCGCCAATATGCTCGGTGTGCGTCGCGAAGGGGTGACCGAGGCGGCTCTGAAGCTGGCAAAGGACGGCTTGATTCGCTACGCGCGCGGCAGAATTTCGGTGCTGGACCGCCCCGCGCTCGAGCGCAGGACCTGCGAGTGCTATGCAGTGGTCAAAAACGAGTACGATCGTCTACTGCCCAATAGGCTGGCCGCGTAGCCGGCTGGGGGCTTAGGCCCGCTATGTGCGCTGACAGACGGTGGCGTACAGGTATCTAAAGGACACTCCGTGAAACAAACAAGGCTGCCGTCCCTGGCGGGATGCGCCTTGATTACGGAGAGAATATGGCGGCTGCCGAGAACCACCTGATCGAGTTGCTGCCGCGCGAGGATCGGCGGCGTCTGCTGCTTATCTGCGAGCCGGTTCATCTCGAGCTGTCGGAAGTGCTGTGTGAAGCCGGCGAGCGCACCCGCTATGTGTACTTTCCGGTGGATGCCACACTCTCGCTGATCACGCCAATTGACGGCAAGCCCGTGTTGGAAGTGGGCATGGTGGGCCGCGAGGGAATGGTGGGCGCGCAATTGGTGCTCGGGGTGTCGGCGGCGCCCCTGCATGTTCTAGTACAAGGGTCAGGAAAAGCCTGGCGCATCGCCGCCGCTCCGTTTCGCCGCGAGCTGGCGCGCAACAGGGCTTTGCAGCTATGTTTGAACCGCTACGTCTATGTGCTGATGACGCAGCTGGCGGTATCGGCTGGCTGCCTGCGCTTTCACATGATCGGTCCGCGCCTCGCTCGCTGGTTGCTGATGACTCAGGACCGAGCTCATGCGGACGCGTTTCATGTGACTCACGAGTTTCTGGCGTACATGCTCGGGGTGCGCAGAGTCGGCATCACGGGGGCGGCCGGCGTCCTGCAGCGAGAGGGTCTCATAGAATATGCTCGCGGGGAGCTCACTGTGCTCAACCGCAAGGGACTTCTGGCCGCGGCCTGCGGCTGCTATGCCAGCGGCCAAAAGTCGTATGCCGCCGTAATGGGTTGACCGCTACTTCACCAGCTTCTTGCGCAGCATCAGCAAGTCACGGCGACGCGCTGCGGTGCTCTTCGGGTAACTTAATTCCAGAGCCTCAACCGTGTCCAGCAGAATTCGCGACACGATCAGGCGGCTGTTGAGCTTGTCGTCGGCGGGCACGACATACCAGGGTGCGTGCCGGGTGCTGGTGGCGCTCAAAGCCTTCTCATAGGCGCGCATGTAGTGCTTCCAGTACTTTCTCTCCTCGACATCGGCGATGCTGAATTTCCAATTCTTATCGGGCGCGTCGATTCTGTCGAGGAACCTCTTGCGCTGTTCCTCTTTGGAAAGATGCAGGAAGAACTTGATGACGCGAGTGCCGTTGCGATCCAAATGCCTTTCCAAGTCGATGATCGAGCGGTATCGATCCTGCCAGATGGACCTATCATCCGATTGGCCGGGCAGGCGCTCGGCGTGCAGAATTTCCGGATGTACCCGCGCAATCAGCACTTCCTCGTAATAGGAGCGGTTGAAAATTCCGATCCGCCCACGCTCGGGCAGGTCCCGCGTGGTGCGCCAAAGAAAATCGTGTTTGAGTTCAGCTGCGCTCGGATGCTTGAAACTGAATACCTGGCAGCCCTGCGGGTTGACCCCCGACATGACGTGCTGAATCGCACCGTCCTTTCCGGCGGCGTCCATCGCCTGAAAGATCAACAGAAGCGCATAGCGGTCGGAGGCGTATAGCAGCTCCTGCTGTGCGCTCAGCGCCTTGACGTGCTTGTGAAGCAATTCCCCGTATTGCTCATGGGTCTGGTACACGGCAGGCACGAGGGTCGGCCACTTCTTGAGGTCGACCGCCTGTCCCTGCTTTACCCTAAAATCACCGGATTGTATGCGCATCGCAATCCTCCCAAGGCCGGTGCTTTCCGACCGCGAATCTGTGCGCCATCGTACAGCCGCACCCTGTAGTAACATCAAGAATTTCCATAACTGGATCGCTTGGAGTTCCTAAGCCTTGATCGACTCGATATCTCGGCCCGACGCGCCGCAAACGCGCCGCATTCTGTTTGCAAGTCTCGTCGGCACAACCATCGAGTTTTTCGACTTCTATATCTATGCGACCGCTGCCGTGCTGGTGTTTCCCAAGCTGTTCTTTCCGAAGAGCGATCCGACCACGGCCATGCTGCAATCGTTCGCGACTTTCGCCCTCGCCTTCTTTGCGCGTCCCGTCGGATCGGCCTTATTCGGGCATTTCGGCGATCGAATCGGGCGCAAGGCGACCTTGGTCACGGCGTTGCTGACCATGGGCGTTTCCACGGTGCTGATCGGCCTATTGCCGACGTACTCTTCCATCGGCATATGGGCGGCATTTCTCCTGGCACTTTGCAGATTGGGTCAGGGCTTGGGGTTGGGCGGCGAATGGGGCGGCGCCGTGCTGCTGGCGACGGAAAATGCGCCGCCGGGCAAGCAAGGCTGGTACGGCATGTTTCCGCAACTCGGCGCCCCTTTGGGGTTCCTGTGCTCCACCGGCGCATTTTTGCTCATGACCAACACGTTGACTGAGTCCGACCTATTCAGTTGGGGCTGGCGCCTGCCGTTTCTGGCCAGTGCCGCCTTGGTGCTGGTCGGGCTTTACATACGCCTACAGTTAGTCGAGACGCCGGCCTTCAAGCTCAGCCTCGTGCAGGGTGAGCGGGTGAGGGTGCCCTTCTTCGTAGTAATGACACAGTATCCGGTACGGCTGATCTTGGGAACCCTGGGCGCGACTTGCACTTTCGTCGTATTTTATCTGATGACGGTATTCGCGCTCGGCTGGGCCACCAACTCGTTGGGATTCGCCCGTCAGCCGTTCCTGATTCTACAGATGATCGGCGTGCTGTTCTTTGGGCTCACCATCCCCTTCGCCGGACTCTTCGCCGATCGCATCGGCGGTCGCACCATGCTGATAATTGCCACGGTGCTTATCATCACGTTCGGTTTCGCTTTCGAACCACTGTTCTCGGCCCACAATACGGCTGGCGTGCTGCTGTTCCTGGTGCTCGGCTTTGCCGTTAGCGGCTTGACGTATGGCCCCTTGGGCAGTTCCTTGGCAACTTTGTTTCCCACGGCTGTCCGCTACACGGGCACCTCGCTGGCGTTCAATTTCGCGGGAATACTCGGCGCCTCGCTCGCCCCGTCGATTGCCACTTCGTTGGCTTCGCGTTTCGGCATCGCCTATGTGGGGTATTATCTTTCTGCGGCCGGGTTTGTGACCTTGATCGCCCTGCTGCTGATGAAAATTGACGAATAAGATGGGAAAGGCCTGGCGGAACTATTCGGGGGGCGCTGCAATGACTCGCAAATCACTGGCCTTGCATTCGGTATCGGTGGGGTTGTTGTGCGCGCTCTGCGCACTTGCCGGAAACCGCGCATCGGCGGCGGATGTCTACGATGCCGCCGTCGCCCACACGGCACGCACCGAGGCCGATCTGAAGCGCGATCCATTGGATCATCCGGCGGAGATCTTGCGCCTCGCCGGCATCAAGCCGGGAATGCGGGTGGCGGACGTGCTGGCAGGAGACGGCTACTATAGCGAGCTGATCAGCTATGTGGTCGGCCCAAGCGGAAAGGTGCTGCTGATCAACAACCGCGCCTTCGATCATTGGAGCGAGCCATCTCTCGGTGCGCGCTTAAAGGCCAATCGCTTGCCGAATGTGGAGCACGAAACCCTCGACCTCGACCATCTGAACCTGGCGCCGGGAAGCTTGGACGCGGTTTTTTTGGTCAAGGTGTACCACGATTTGTATTGGGTGGACCTGAACGGGCTGGATTCGCAGGGCCTCTGGCCCAAGATCGATACCGGCTCGGTACTCGATCAATTGGTACGCGCGCTGAAGCCCGGTGGCATCCTGCTGGTAGTGGATCACTCAGCAAAGGCGGCAAGCGGCAATACCGCGGCCTCCAGCCTGCACCGCATCGAAGAGAGCTATGCCGTCAAGGACTTCGAGTCACGCGGGCTTAAGGTCGTTGCCAAGAGCGATTTGTTGAAGAGGCCGGACGACGCGCGCGATCAGGTGAGCTACAAGGGACCCGCCTTGGGCAAGACGGATCGCTTCGTATTGCTGTTTCGCAAGTCCGCCGGTTAGAAGTGCCCAGCGGACCGCTTCAGACAACTGAATTCAGCCAGCGAGTCAAGCCGCTCGCGTCCATTGCCCCTGACTGACGAGCGATTTCTTTACCCGCGCGGAAAACGATCAGCGTCGGGATGCTACGAATATTGAAGCGCGATGCCGGCCCCGGTTCGTCCTGCGTGTTCAACTTGGCAAAGCGCATTTTCGGTTCGAGGTGGCGCGCAGCCGTCTCGTAAAAAGGCGCCATGGCAATGCAGGGACCGCACCAGGGTGCCCAAAAGTCCACCGCCAGCGGCAGATCGCCGCGGCGTACGTGCCGGTCGAAATTCGCCTCCGTCAGATCGATGGGCTTGCCTTCGAACAACCGGAAACGGCACTTGGGGCAGCGCGGGGCATCTTTTAAGCGTTCGCCCGGTAGGCGCACCACTGAGTCGCAATGCCCGCAAACCACTTGAATGGAGTCGCTCATTGGTCGTGCCCTATTTCGGTTGCGCCACCAAGATGGCGAAGCTATCGGGGACGATGGTGGGACGCGGGTGCGGCTGATCCTCGGTCGGCGCCGGCGCGGCTCCCAAATTCGCGGCGGCCAGAAAAATCTTATGGGTGGCCGGGTCCAATACCATAGTGCGTGCGCTGACCTGAGTCGTCACCGTCGCCGTAACACGATATTCATCCGGCGTCTCTTCATGAATCACCGTCAATGTGCCATCCAGCCCGTTTGAGCTGAATACCAGGCCAAGGTCGGCATCGAAGGCCGCGTCGTCCGGCCCTCTGCCGATCACCACCCGCGCAACTTGCTTGCCCGATTGGCTATCCGTCACCGCCATGACCTGATTCGCGCACACGGAGAATAAGCGGTGATGAGCCGCGTCCAGCGCGAGGCCGGTAGGATTCGCGCAGCCCGGCAGCGGCCAGGTCGACTTGATTGCAAGCGACTTCGTATCAATGACGACAAGCCTGCCGGGTTCTGTCTCGATATTGACGTACACCATGCCGGTGGGATCGGCGGTCATGAATTCCGGGGGACCGGACAGCGCGACGGTGGCCACAATCTGCAGGGTCCCCGCATCGAATACGGTGAGATTGGCGGATTCGCTGTTGGCGGTGATCAGGAGATTGTGCCGCGGCTCATACAGTATGGCATCCGGATTCTTTCCCGAAACTCGCACTTCCTCGAGAATCCGCAGAGTATCCAGTTCGAACACTGAGACGCTGTCGCTGCGCCCATTGCTGGTAAAGCCGCGCGTCAGGGAGGGCGCGAATGCAATGCCGTGCACTCCCAAGGTGTGCGCAATGCTGCCGACCGGCTTGCCGCTGACGGTTTCGACGACGTCTACCCGATCGCCGCGGCTGATGAACAACCTCGCACCGCTCGCTTCCAAGCCCAAGGTGTCCCAGCCGCCGGGTCCGCCCAGCTGCCAACTTCGCGACACCGTGTAATTCGCTGCGGGCAGCGGCGATGTGTCGGCGGCGTGCGTGGCAGCGCCGGCCGTCTGCAAGAGCGCGTACACAACTAACACCAGATGTCGCAATCGAACTCTCCGCTGGATGGGTATTTAGTTTACCTGCATTGGCTCGCGGAAAAAAACCGCAGGCAATTCCGGTGTAATTCCTACAAATCTCACATTGATATATATGGCATCGACGCACGCCGCGGCAGATGCCCAGGGCGTTCTCGAACGAGGCGCTCGTTCGTCCCTGACGGCCGCTCTCCGGTATCATCGCCTCATGCAGCGCGACTATTTGAGCAATCCGGTCGGCGCGCAACGCGACGCCACGTTGCGCGCAATCGATGATTTCATCGAAGGTTTCCTGGCTTACGAGACGCGGGCTGAGGGCATTCTCGCCGCTGCAGATGCCGACAGTGGGTCGTGTTTGGCCAACGCTTACGCCGGTATTCTGTGGATGCTGCTCGAAGCGCCTGAAGCGCCGTGCCGCGCTGGGAAATATCTGTCTGCCGCGCAGGCCGCCGCGCCTCGTGCCACCCTGCGCGAGCAACTCAATACTGCGGTGCTGGCCGCCTGGGTACGGGACGATGTGGCCGAGGCCTTGCGGCTGTGCGACCGGGTATCGACTGAATTTCCGCGTGATCTGGCCATCGTCAAATTGCATCAGTATTTTGAATTCAATCGCGGCAACGCGCCGGAAATGTTGCGGGTAGCACTGAAAGTGGCGGCGGCCAACGCAGATGTCCCTTATATGCACGGCATGACGGCGTTTGCCTACGAGCAATGCCATCTGTTGGATGAGGCGGAAGCAGAGGCGCGGGCGGCGCTGGCGATGCGACGCAAGGAGCCATGGGCACAGCATGCGTTGGCACATGTCCTGTTGACGCGCGGGCGGATCGATGAGGGAGCCCGTTTTCTGGAGTCGGCGGCGGAGACATGGACCGATTTAAATTCGTTCATGGTCACGCATATTTGGTGGCATCTGGCGTTGTTCTATCTCAGCCAGGGGCGCGACCAAAAGGTCCTCGATCTGTACGATCGCCATTGCTGGGGAGTCGCCAAGGAATACTCGCAGGATCAAATCGGCGCCGCATCGCTGTTGGCGAGATGCGAACTCGCAGGCATCGATGTCGGGCCGCGCTGGCATGAGCTAGGGACCTACCTCGCGGCGCGTGCCCAAGATACGGTGCTGCCGTTTCTGTCGCTTCAATACCTGTACGGCCTGGCGCGGGCCGGGCGTCCCGAAGCCGAGACCCTGCTGGCTTCGGTGCGGCATGCCGCCGCGACTGCGCCGGCGTTCACGCGCGAAGTTTGGCGCGATGTTGCTCTCCCCGGAAGCGAGGGACTCTACGCCCACGCGCGCGGGGACTACGCAGCGGCCTGGCGCTACCTCGCCGCCAGCGTGCCGCGCATGGCGGAGGCGGGCGGAAGCCACGTACAACGCGATTTGTTCGAGCAGATCTTGTTGGATGCCGCCATCAAGAGCGGCCGCTCGGTGGCAGCCCAGCAGGTCTTGGAGCTTCGTAGAGTGACGGATCCTGACGGCGTAGCGGTGAATACGGCACTCGCCGCGGTGTACATTCAATTGGGGCTGCCGGAACTTGCGGGCCAAGCGTCGGCGCGCGCCGCGCTCACGCGCGCCGGGCACGCTGCTTAGCGCATCGTCATCGCGCGTGATGCCGGGAAGCGCGGCTTCACGTTCCTGAACTGCGCGCCGGCGCGTGCGGCCGCCCGAGGGCGTCAGTTGTTGAGCAGTTGACGCGGCGAGCCGCTGAAATAGATAGCACGGCCGATGGCGCGCGCCAGACAATCCGCCGCCGCTGAGCCGATACGTCCTACGTGCGTGGCGCGCTGATACTTATGATCCGGTCGCACCGCACCGCTCGCCAGCGCGAAAATCGTGTCGCCGTCGTACGGCGTGTGTGCCGGGCGCACCGCGCGCGCAATTCCATCCTGCGCCATCATGGCCACCCGCTTGCATTCCACGGTGTTCAGATCGGCATTGCAGGCAACCACGCCCAGCGTGGTGTTTGCGCCGATTTGCAAACGGCCGAGCGCCAGAAGCCGAGATTGGTCGGGCGCAGGATCGCTCAGGTCCATGGACGGCGGTGGCCCGCCGCCGCCGAATTCCCGATCGAGTTCGAAGGCCCAGGCCCAATAGGTCTTGCCGTCGGGCATCAGCGCCGAACCGACAGAATTCAAGGCCACCAACGCGCCAACGATGAGTCCCTCGCCTAGATCCAAGGAGGCCGAGCCGATGCCGCCCTTGATCAGCCCCGCCATGGCGCCGCGTCCCGCGCCCACGGAACCTAGCGCGAATTCGGCGGCAGCGGCGTCAAGCGCGCGAAGGCCCAAGTCACGGTAGGGAGGCGCGAGGCCCCAGTGCTTGTCGCCCTCATTTCCGAGGTCGTGCAGCACCGCGGACGGCACGATGGGAATACGCGGCGACCCGGGCCGCAACTGCAAGCCGACGCCTCGGACCGAGAGTGCCGCGGCCACGCCGTCGGCGGCAGCCAAGCCGAACACCGACCCGCCGGCGAGCACCACCGCATGCGCACGACCCACCAGATTTTCCGGCGACAGGGTATCGGTTTCGCGTCCGCCGGGTCCGCCTCCACGCACGTCCACACCCGCCGGCCAGGCCGCTGCGCATAACAGGGCGGTTACCCCGGACCTGGCCTGCTCGTCGGTCGCGTGTCCTACCGTGAGACCTGCGACATCCGTAATCAGGTTCTTGGGTCCAGGCCGAAACATTGTGTTAACGCGGCTGCGCCGCAATCACGGCCAATCCCTGCAGCACGAGGTCGGGCACGATCTCGCCTTGCAATCGCATCGTGCCCGTGATCATTCCGGCATCCCCGCCGGTGATGAACAATCTAGGTTTTACGCCGGTACTTTGTTCGATCACTTCAGCAGCTCGATCGGCCATACCTGCCAAGGCGAAAGTCGCGCCGCGGGACAGGGCCCCGATGGTGTTGTTGGCCAGCACTCCGGCGAGGGAGGGAGTGCTGTGCTGTACGGCATTGGCGATATCGCTGGTTTTGTTCATCAAGGCCTCGCGCATCATGTGGATGCCGGGCACGATCAATCCGCCGAGATGCTGGCCGCCGGCATCGACGCTATCGAGCTTCACCGCAGTGCCCGCATCCACCACGCACAGCGCCGAGCGCGCCTTGGTCCAGGCGCCGATCAGCGCCAGCCAGCGATCAGCGCCCAGCAAAGTAGGGTCAAGATATCCATTGGTGAGCCCTTGAAACTCCTGGGCAGCGGTCACGAACTCGACGTTGACCTTGAAGACCTTTTTGGCTAGACGCGTCAGCATTTTCGCCATGACCGGACCCGCCACGTTGGAGACCAGCACCCGGCTTGGGCTTTGTCCCGACTCGAATAGCGCCGTGGTCCAGATACCGGGCTTCGCGTCGCGATGCACGACAGCCTGCTGATCGGACAGTCCGGTACTCGTGAGCCAAGCCCACTTCAGGCGGGTATTACCCACGTCGATTACCAAAATCATGCGGTGATTGCTGCCCTAAATGCGCCGTCGATTGCGCAAGCGCGCAAGGATAGCATCGCGGATGGCTTATGCGGAGTGGGGTCTCTGTGGACCCTGTTCCACGCCGGCGATTGCACCAAACACCGCCTGCGACGCCCGTCGTCCGCGGAATCCGAGGCCGTGGCTCGTTGGATTTCCTTGGTCTGGCGCACGATCTCGTCGCGGTACTCCTTGACTGCATTGGTTACGGCCGACGTGAGCTTCTCCTTGGCCGCGGCGTAGTCGATGCCCGCCGGCAGATTCAGGACGATTTCGCGCCAAATGAAATTCACGCCGCACCACATCGCAATCCGGCGCCGCGAGTCGGGGATGTAGCGCATGACTGCGCGCCGCCAGACCTCAGCGGCCGCGAAAACGATGGCCAATAGAACCGCGAGCACGCCTATGCGCACGCCGAGCGTCTTGAGCGCATTGACGTATTGGCCTTTGACGGCATCGCGCCAATTGCCGATGGTGCGACGATACTGGTTGAGCAATACGCCCTCCTTGCCCAACGGGATGAGCATGGCCGACGTTTGCTTGAACTGCTCCGACAAGACGTCCAGCTGGTCGCGAACTTCGTTGAGAGCGGCGCTCTGATCTGCGAGAACAGTGCCTGCAGTGCCGCGCTTCGGTTATCGATGATATCGATGACCGCAATTTTCTCCGAGAGCCGCACAGCGATTGCGGCAAAGTCCCAGATGCCGAAGCGCGCGGCGGGATTCGGCGTGCCAGTGGCATTTGCGGCAGTAGGCATGGCCACCGCCATGGCCTCGATCTGCGCCTTGAGCGCACTCCCGCCGGAACCGTTCGGGTCGCTCTGATTGGCGAATGAAGACAGGGTGCCAAGCAGACTCTTCCTGGCACTGATCAGGTCAAGCTCTCCTTGCAGCTCGGAAATCTTGGCCTGCAGCTGGTTTTTTTTCTCCGGCCGTGCATTTGCCAGCAGATGCCGGTCGGAGTCAATCTCGGTCTGCACTGTAGTCCCAAGGGCGGTGAACTTATCCTGCAGCTGAGCTAGCGTGGGTGATGATGTTGGGTCGCCGCCGACCTCCTTGGGCCGGGGCTGCTTGGCGAGAATCTCGGCATTGGACCGTGCGATTTCAAAGGCCAACCCGATGACTTGATTCGCCGTCTGGCGATTGTCGTAGAGAATCAACACGTCGCTGGGTTCGCTGGCAGCCTGCTGCTGAATACCGAGCGTGCGATACCAGTCAACGGTTAAGCAGTGAGGGTTTGGCCTCGACATGAATTTAAATACCCTCGTTGACGTGAAGCCAAGGACGCTACCACACGCCGCGCCGGCCCGGGTTATGACGAAGTCAGATCGTCATGCCTCCCTGGTGACGCTAAACTGACGCGTGTCGGCGGTGGCTCGTAGAGGGGTGCGATAAATGTTTGAGTTGAAGCAAGCGATTACGAATGTGCCGGATTTCCCGCGCCCCGGCATATTATTCCGCGACATTTCGCCGTTACTGCGCCATCATTTTGACGCCACAGTGCAGGCATTGGATGCGTTGCTGACCGATGCGGAGTGGCGCGAGGTGGACGCCCTGGCGGGAATCGAGTCGCGGGGCTTCATCTTGGGCGCGGCTCTCGCCATCCGCCGCGGCAAGGGCTTCGTGCTGGTGCGCAAACAAGGAAAGTTGCCGCCGCCGGTGGTCGACGTGGCGTATCAACTCGAATATGGCTCCGGGGTCCTGGAGATGCAGCGCGGCGGCGGGCGCCTGCTGTTGGTCGACGACGTGCTCGCCACGGGAGGCACGATGGGGGCGGCCGCCGAATTATGTCAACGCGCGGGTTATCAGTTGCAGGCTCTGGTTGCCTTGGTCGACTTGAACATTGTCAGTCGCTATGCGTGGCAGGATTTGAGCTTGCGCGCCGCCGTCTACTACTAGCGTGACAACGCTGCCGAGCACGTTGGTAGTCATGGCGCTGCGCGTCGAATCGGCCGGAGTATTCGAGGCGGCCGGAGTCCCCGTCTTGTACTGCGGCGTCGGCAAAGTCAACGCGGCCATGGCGCTCAGTCGCGAGCTGACCCGCTACCTGCTGCAGGGTCAAGCCATGCCTCTGGTGCTGAATTTCGGATCGGCAGGAAGTCCACGCCATACCGCCGGAACTTTGGTGGGATGCCATGAATTCGTACAGCGAGACATGGACGTCAGCGGCTTAGGGTTTGCATTGGGCGTGACACCCTATGATGAGGCGCCGACCTGTTTGCGCTTCGCGCCTAGGTTTAGGCAATTAACCTCCGCCGTCTGCGGCAGCGGCGATTCGTTTGCCACCGGTGGGATCGGTGTGCAATGCGCGGTGGTCGATATGGAAGCGTATGCGCTGGCCAAGACCTGCTGGAGCCACAAGGCGCGATTCGCCTGCGCAAAGTATGTGACCGATGGCGCCGATCACGCGGCGGCGGACGACTGGCAGAGCAACGTGCACAGGGCCGCCGATGAATTCTTGAGTTTGTATCGCGGGGTCGTGCGATAGTCGCACACCGGCGCACAAGGATTCATGGATGCTGAGATTCGGGTTCTCGATCTGCTTTCTTGCCCTGGCGCTGCCGGCGGTCGTGCAAGCCGCGGTGCAAGTGATCGAGGGGCCGACGCCGATCCAGGATGGCGAGGCCAAGTCGGCCGGCGATATCACGGTGGTGAACGAGAAATTGGCGTTTGCGCTTGCCGTGGGATCGCCGGTTCCGTATGGGGTGCCGCGCGGCGCGATTGTCGATGTGGCACCGGTGATGAACGGCAAGATTGGCCGTGACTGCGTCGTTTTCGCGGACTTCATTCCCGATAATTGGTCGGCGTGGCCCAACACTTTTCAACGCGTCAAGATCCTCGAACGCGGCCCCGCGCGAGTAGTAATCCGAACC
The DNA here is from genome assembly GCA_040002315.1 of Gammaproteobacteria bacterium. Classification (GTDB taxonomy): domain Bacteria; phylum Pseudomonadota; class Gammaproteobacteria; order Steroidobacterales; family Steroidobacteraceae; genus Bog-1198. The sequence goes on along the minus strand of JBDUEQ010000114.1, from coordinate 14,690 downwards.
GAGCGCGACTGGGGTAAGGTGTTGATCACCACGCTCTACACGCTCAAGTCGAACGCAGACGCCGTCGAGATACGAACCACGATGAACAATGGCGGTCCGGTGCTATCCGGTTTGCTGTCGGGTCTCACGCTATGGCCGAAAGGAGGCTATCTTTTCGGCGTTCCGGGTTTGGCGGGGATTGCGCGCGGCACGACTGACGGCGCCCTCGCGGATCGAGTGGTGGCTTACGATGAGCACTGGACGGTGGCGCTGCACGCTCCCTATGCTGATCATATCAGCGACGGGTCGATGGACATGTACCGCTTGCACACGCTGGCGACCGGCCACTCCCAGGCGTTCGATGCATGGTTGCAGGTGGGCTCGAGCGGCGATTTGAAGCCGGTCATTGCCGCGGAAGTTGCGCGCAGAAAGTTTGCTTCGGGAATGGTGCGGGGGGTGGTTACGGGAGGGGACGGCAAGCCGGTGGAGACACCGATCGTCGTGATCGAGAAGCAAGGCAAGCCCTACGCCTGGGTGCTTGGCCATCACGGCGAGTACGAACTCACGCTTCCGGTGGGAGAGTACGGAATGTATGCGACCGCCAAGAATTACTCGCAGAGCGCCCCTGCTTCAGTGCAAGTAGCGGCAGGCGCGGCAGCTGTGCGTGATTTCCGCGATTTGAAGTTGCCGGGCGGCATTCATTTCACCGTGGCCGATTCGCGCAACGGAAAGCCCATGGATGCGCGCATATCGATCACGGAAGGCCAAAAGCCACTTGTGGAATTTCTCGGTCGCAAGACATTCTTCACCGAGCTTGAGCATAAGGGCGAAATCGATGTGCAGATCGCGCCGGGCGACTATGTATTCACCGTTTCGGCGGGCGGCGGATTTCTGGCGGACAGGCAGCGAATAAAGCTTAAAGTTGTCCCGGGCGAGGCTCAGGTGGTGAACGTCGCGGTGACTCCGCTGTTTGATCCGCCCATGCGGCATTGGTATTCGGCGGATTTGCATCATCACGCCGATCAGGCAGAGGCGGTGACTCCGCCGCCGGACTTGGCCCGCGCGCAGCTGGCGGCAGGGCTCGATCTGCTGTTCGTCAGCGATCACGATTCGACGCTGAACCACGGCACCTTGCAGAGCATTGCCGAGCGCCGCGGCATCGCCTTTATTCCCGGCGTCGAGCTGTCCGCATCCTGGGGCCACTTCAATGCGTATCCGCTGAAGCTCGGCCAGAAATTGGCGATTGATACCGGGACGGCAACCATCGACGAGATCATCAAAGAAGCCCGGCGTCAGGGAGCGGCCGTGGTGCAGGTGAATCACCCATTCATTCCTTATGGTTATTTCACCAGTGTCGGCGCGGGAGTGGCGCCGGGCGGCTTCAATCCCACATTCGACCTCGTCGAGATCAATGCGGGAGCACCGGCTGACGATGTGAAGGTGCTGCGAGTGCTGTGGAATTTCTGGAACGCCGGACATCATTACTATCTTTCGGCGGGAACCGATACGCATGATGTGTGGCAGGACGAGTCGGGGGCCGTGCGGGTCTTCGCCCATATCGATGGTGCGGTGAGCGCCGAGGCATTTGCCCGGTCGCTGAAAGCCGGTCACGGATACGTGAGCTTCGGGCCGTTGGTGTTTCCCTCGGTGATGTTCGGCGACGAGTTGAAGGTGAAACCCGGCGAGCCATTTGTATTGGGTTTCGACTTGAAGTCCGTGGACGGTCTCAAGCAAGCTGAACTGATCGGCGGTGGCTCGGTACTGAAGACGGAAAGCTTCTCTGGTACGCCGCACGAGGTTCACGTCGACTTCCCACTGGCGACTGAGCGCGCCGCCTGGTATTCCCTGATAGTCGAAGATAAGCAGGGTCACAAGGCTTATACCGACCCAATCTGGGTCGATGCGGTGGCTTCGCCGTTCACTGCCGGCTCACGTTGATCGGTTGCGGGATTGCGTTTTTCGCATTACTTCATTATTGTGGAAGATATGAGAAGGCGTGAATATCTGGGGCAATTGGAACTCATGGTTCTGCTCGCCGTCATTCGGCCGTCCAAGGATTCGTACGGCATATTGATCTCGCAAGAAATCGCGGAAAAAAGCGGGCGCGAAGTTGCGCTCGCCAGCGTTTATGCGGCACTCGAGCGACTCGAGAAAAAGGGCCTCGTGGTATCGACGCTCGGGCAGCCCACCGCAGCACGCGGCGGCAGAGCACGCACCTATTTCAAGCCGACCCCGGCGGGCCTACGCGAGGCGCGCGAAGCCCATGCGACGCTGCTGCGCCTCGCCGGCGGCCTAGCGCCGCTACAGGGTGAAACCGTATGACGGGGCGAGCACCACCGACATTGGCTTTATGGCTCTTGAAGTGGCTCGGGTCGCCCTATCACGGCGAATCGCTTGCCGGAGATTTGATCGAGCAATGCCAGCAAGGCCGAAGTCGTGCGTGGTGCTGGCGGCAGGTCATTGCGTCAATTCTGTACGCCCGGGTACGTTTCATTCCCGCGCTGCCGAGACGCGCGGCAATCAAGGCCTTATTGCTGGCATTCGGTGTGCTCGCACTCGGAGTCGGAACTATTACCTGGGCATTGACTGCGCCCTAGGCTCCTATTCATGGACCTTTCGGCAATTTTTGTCTTGCTGCTCCTTGTCTCCGGCATAGTGTTGTTGGCCGACTTCGTGGTTTTCAAGCACAGACGGCAACGCCGCGCGCCGGGTCGGGTGCTCCCCGAACCCTTGCTGGTGCAGTACGCGCGCTCATTCTTGCCGGTTATTTTGGTGGTACTGCTGGTTCGGGCGTTTGTATTCGAACCGTTTCGAATCCCGTCTGCGTCCATGATGCCGGGGCTGGTCGACGGGGATTTCATTTTCGTCAACAAATTCTCCTACGGGCTACGACTCCCGGTCATCAACACCAAAATCGTGCCCATCGGCGAGCCGCGGCGCGGAGACGTGATCGTGTTTCGGTTGCCGTCGGATCCGTCCGTTCACTACATCAAGCGTCTGATAGGGTCGCCCGGAGATCATGTCGTGGTGCGCGACAACCAGCTCACCATCAACGGGGCATCGATACCGCTGCAACGCGACGGCGCCTACTCGGGAGGTTTCGGCTTTACGGGCGCTGCACTTGCTCTCGAGCGATTCGGCTCCGAACAGCATCTCATTATGTTGGCGCCGAATCGCGATGCCACGGATTTCGAGACTGTCGTGCCTGCGGGACACTACTTCTTCATGGGCGACAATCGCAATGACAGCTCGGACAGCCGATTTCCTTTGGTTGGGCTGGTTCCCGAACAGAACCTCGTCGGGCGCGCCGTGCGGATATGGATGAATTGGCAATTGCCGGGTTGGCCGAACTGGCGCCGAATCGGTTTGAAAATCAGCTAGGGTGGATTCGCTAAGGACTAGTTCTGGCGCCGCCAGGTCTGAGAGCGGCCGAGCAGGGAAATGCCGATGAAACCGCGCACGACCAAGATGCTGCCGTCATTCTCCAAGTGAAATCTACAGCGGTATACGGAGCCGCTGTCGGGATCGAGAATGTCGCCGCCGCCGTACTCGCCGTCCCGCAATGCGACGTTGCGTATGATCAGAAGGCCAATGATGGGTTGATTCTTGCGATCGTCCTTGCACACCGAACAGACGCGGTTTTCAGCACCCGGTGTGAAGCTCTGTTCGATTCGTCCGAAATATTTTTCGTCTTGCAGGTAAATCCGCACCAGTGCACGCGGCATTCCCGTCTTGTCATCGAAGGTCTGCCACAGCCCCAGCGGCGATTGCGAACCGGCTGCGTAGGCAGAAGCCGGCAGGCTCGCGAGCGAAGAAAACCCGAGCAGCAAGGCGAACACGAATGGCAAAGCGGTCGGGGCGAGCGCTGCGGATCGAATACATGATCTCATGGCCGGGTTCCTCGATACGGGGGTTTAAGACTACCAACCTACCGCTTGCCCGTCCTTGCGATGATCGGAAGCTCCGTGGTACACGCCCTCGACGGGTTGCAGGGCGGCGCCGGCCGGAAGTTTATCGCCCGGGTGCGCAGCGCCCGTGACTAAGGGCACGAATGAGATGGCCTGGTAACCGCCCATGTCATCACCGTTCGCGGAGGACACCGTGTGCCCGAGGTCTTTCAACTGCGCACCCACCAGATCGTAGAGGCTCGATTCGAGCTGCAAGGTGTTCGTTGCTTGGGCATGTGAGAAGCGCGCAGCATCGCTCGCGGCTTGAACGTTGGCGCCAAGGTCGATCATGTTGATCAGCACCTGTACGTGTCCCTGAGCCTGCTGGGAACCTCCCATGAGTCCGAACGCAGTGAGCGGCCGCCCTTCCTTCATGACAAATCCCGGCAGCAGCGTGTGAAACGGTCGCTTGCCCGGAGCCACGACATTCGGGCTGTGCGGATCCAGCGAGAACAGCGCGCCGCGGTCATTCAGCACGAAACCGTAACCCGGCACAGTGACCCCCGAGCCGAAGGTGTCGTAGATGCTGTAGATGAACGACACCATATTGCCCCAGCGATCGGCGGTGACCAGATACACCGTGCCGCCCACGGGATCACCCCTGGCCTCGGGCACGCTTGCCTTATGCAAGTCGATTCGCCTGCATTGTTCGGCAGCGTAGGATTTGGAAATGAGTCTCTCGACGGGAATCTGCGCGAAATGCGGGTCAGCGTTATAGGCGTACAAGTCGGCATAGGCAAGCTTCTTGGCTTCGACCAGCAGGTGCCAATACAGCGGCGACTTCGGGCCGAGCGAGGCTAGGTTCACGCCGAGGGTCGGAGCGCACACCTCGAGAATGTTCAGCATCTCTAATACCGCAAACCCTTGCGTGCTGGGCGGAAATTCTAAAACGTCGTAGCCGTGATAATTCGTGCCGATGGGCGACACCCATTCCGCACGAGTGGCGGCCAGGTCTGCCGCCGTGAAGCTGCCGCCCAGCATGCGGGATTTTGCCAGGATGGCCGATGCGATCTCGCCTTGGTAGAAGGCATCTCGGCCTTGAGCCTGCAGAACGCGAAACGCATGTGCGAGATCCGGATTTCGAAACACGCTGCCAGTGGCCGGCGGTTTACCGGCGACCAGGTAAGTCTTCACCGAATCGGTGTCCGCCTGCAAGACTTCGGCGCCGTAGATCCAATCGTTTCGAATCCGTTCGCTGACCGCGAATCCCTGCTCGGCTAGGTCCACGGCGGGCTGCAACAGCTCCCTGAACGTCAAACTCCCGGCGCGCTTCAACAGAGCGTCCCAAGCGTCCACAGCCCCCGGGGCGGTGGCCGAATCGATCCCATGTTGAGGCATCTGTTTCACGGCGCCGCGCTCGGCGAGATGCCGGGGCGTCGCCCCCGACGGCGCTCGACCGCTGCCGTTCAACGCCACCAGCTTCCTTTCTTTTGCCAGCCAGGCGATGACGAAGACATCGCCGCCGATCCCCGCGCTGCCGGGTTCGACCACATTCATCACGGCGGCGGTCGCGATCGCCGCATCGATGGCATTGCCGCCGCTTTTCAATACCTGCAGGCCGGCCTGCGCCGCCAGCGGCTGGCTGGTCGCCACCATGCCGTTACGGGCCAAGACTTCGGAGCGCGTTTGCGGCAGCCATCCGCTCGCACGATCGCCGCGCACCGCGGAGAATTCCGCGCAGTGTCCCTCGTTATGCATGAGACCGGCGAACAGCAGGAGATAAACCGCCCGCGTAGACGCGGATCGTCGCCGATGAATCATCAGAAAATTCCCGTGATTTGCCTGGCACTATTGTGCCACGAGCAGGCTCTGCGCGAGCTTGCTGTCGGGATGATCGGCGCCCATGGTTTTGGTGAGATGCAGCGCTGCCGCCTGCAATGCACTGCGCGCATCCGTATCCTTGCCCTCCTGACGCAAGATGCGTCCCAGAGTGAGATAAGCCATTCCGGTGTCGCCGGAAAATGGCTTGCCGCCCTGCAGGCTCCGGTCGATTTGCAATGCCTTGCGCGCGTCGGCCTCCGCGAGCGCGATTGCGCTCTGCTGCGATTCCAGCTCTGCACGTTGTCGATACGCGTTGGCCAATGCCGGGTGAGAGACGCCGCGAGCGCTCAGCAGATCCACCACGCGCGCGATTTCCTTGCCGGAGTTGTCCAACCGCCCCTGGGCGGCATCGATGCGCGCTTGGATCATCATGCGGCGTATTTGGGCGGGATGAGCTTCCGGCACTTTGTCCTTCATCAGGCCGGCCGCGCGGTCCAAATCACTCTGCGCCTGCGTATAGTCTTTGAGGGTGGTGAGTACGCCGGCTTTGCCGATCAGCGCATAGGCTTGCGCACCCACGAAGCCGGTCTGCTCCCCCGACTGCAGTGTGCGGTCATAGGCCTGCAGCGCCTCGTCATAGCGGCCGAGCGCTTCCAGACCGAAGGCATAGTTGCCCATGAGCCCCGCGTCCACCGGCCCCGAGCCGCTGATGCGCTCAGAGATTCGGACCACGTGATCGAACAGCGCAAGCCCGCGCTGGAAATCGCCGCTGCCGTAGGCGACGACGCCCCAATCGGCGGTCATGCGCCGCGCGTCTTGGTAATCCTGCAGCCCCAATTGACGGAAACGCGCCAGCGCGGCCTCATAGTATTGGTCGGCTTCGGCGTTACGTCCCTGCAGATGCAACGCGAAGCCCTTGTCTCCCAGCAGCGCCGCTTGCAGCTTGGCGGATGGATTTGAGGCGGTACGCGCTCGCTGCAGGCCCAACTCTGCGAATCGCAACGCATCTTTTGCATTCGCATCGTTCTGCGCCAGGATCGCCCGGGTTTGCAGGCAGTATGCGGCAACATTGCCGTCAATATTCGTCGCTGCACCCCACTCATCGAGCAACTTGATCGATTCCTCCGTCCGGCCAAGCAGTTTCAGACTGTCGGCGTAGGCGCAGGCGAGTTGCGCCTGAAGCGACGGGTCGCCGTTATGCTCGACCAATTGACGTGCCTTCTCCAGCAGCGGCGCCGCCTTTTCAGCGTTATTCAATGCAATTTGATAGGAAGCCAAGACGCGCAGAATTTCCGCCTGTCGGTCCGGCTCGCCGGCCGACGCAACATCGACGAAGGTTACGCCTCTGTCGAGCATCTGCTGTATTCCGGCCGCCGCGTTCTGCGGGACGGATTCCGTCAACATCATGTCGACGAAGTCAAAGATGGCATCGTTGCGCGCCAACAATGTCCGCGCCCGGTCGCGCTGCGCGACGGCCTCGGCGCGCTGCAGTCTCGCTTCCCGCGCCTGCAGCGTGGTGCCCACCACGCCGGCAATCAGCGCGAGCAGGGTGATGGAGGCAGCACCCACCGGCAAACGGTGCCTGCGCACCAGCTTTCCCAGCACATAGGTGAGCGAATCGCGACGCGCGCTGACCGGCTCGTGCGTCAAGAAGCGCCGCAGGTCGGCGGCGAAGGCCTCGGCCGTCGGATAACGCTCCGACGGCGCCTTCTTCAATGCCTTGGCGATGATGTTGTCCAGGTCGCCCTGCAGCGCCCGCCGCCGGCCGTCGGGCAGCGTGCTCAAGGTCGACGCGCGCGGCGCATCCTCGGTGAGCACGGCGCGGATCAACTCGGCGCCGGAGCGGGATTCGGTTGCGACCGGATGGCTGCCCGTGAGCAGCACATACAGCACCAGCCCCAAGGAATACACGTCGGTCGCCGTGGTAACGGGTTGGCCGAGCAATTGCTCCGGGGCCGCGAATTGCGGTGTCAACGCCCGCGCGCCCGATTTCGTGAGGTCGGCCGAGTCGGCTTGATCGTCGAGCAGCTTGGCGATGCCGAAGTCGAGAAGCTTGACGACCCCCTCATGCGTGACAAATATATTGGAGGGCTTGATGTCCCGGTGCACGATCAGATGGCTGTGGGCGTGAGCCACTGCGGCGAGAACCCCGAGAAACAGATTTACCCGGGCCTCGACGTTCAACATCAGCCGGTCGCAATACGCATCGATCGGCTCCCCCTCGACGTACTCGAGCACGAGGTAGGGTTGCGCACCATCGAGGACGCCCGCGTCGATCAGGCGAGCGATGTTGGGATGATCCAATTGACCCAGAAGCTTGCCTTCCAGTCGAAAGCGCTGTTCTCCGGTTCGTCCGATCCAGGCGGCGTGGACGAACTTGATCGCCACCGTGCTCTCGTAGCGCCCGTCGGCGCGCCGTGCGCGCCACACACTGCCCATCCCGCCGCGTCCGATCTCCGCTTCGATGACGTAGGGCCCGACGTGCCGTCCGGCGAGCGTCGCCGCGGCGGATTCCGGAGCCGCGCCGGAAGCATCGCCCGCAAGAAACTCACTGAAACCCTCATGACGGCGCGCGGACAACAGGCTGGCAACCCGCGCGGCCATTTCGGGATCGGATTGCACCAGAGCCGCGAGCCACTCGGCCCGCTGCGGTTCCGACAATTCCATCGCCTGATCGAGGTGTTCGCTCAGCGACCGCCATCGCTCGTGTGAATCTTGCGACATATGCAAACCCTCCGCCGCAACAATGCCGAAATTTCGCTGAACTGGCAATCGTCGAGCGGCGATCCGGCGGACAGCGCGCCAATAAGCGCTGCGCATGTCACTTTTTACGCGTAAATTCCGATTTACTTTGACGGGAGTGCGAAGGCTTGCGGCGCTCCGTGCGCGTCGAGCCGAGCCTGCTGCGCGAGATTGGAGCCGCGCCAGACGTATAACGCGAGCAACGGCTGACCGGTCGTGCGCACGGCATGAGGTTCCTCGCTGCGGTGATGAATCGGGGTTCCCGGTGGCTGTTGGCGCCATCCCCCGTCGCCCTGCTGCCAAGCCGCCGTGCCGCTGAGCGGCACATACAGTTCTTCGGCCGCGTGACGGTGGCGCGGATAGTGGGTGGATGGGCCCAGGATGAGGAAGCCACAGGCGATTCGCTCGCTCTCGAACGGTCCCACCGCGCCGATGATCTCGCTCCAACCGTAGTTGTCGAGAAAGGCGGGATCGAGGTCCTTTGCCGTGTATGTTTGCCGCCAATCCAGCGACGGCGCGGCGCGGCACAGGTCGGCAACCAGGTCAGCCCCGAATGCTGTGATGTCGCGGCCAAGATCTGGGAGCGAACGTAACACCGGCAAACTCGCAGCGGCGATCTCGCGTCTTAAGTAGGTTTGCGGCCAGTCTTCAAGAAACGAGGCGAGCGCCGGATGCAGCAATGACTCAAGCATTTCCTTGACCCGCGAGACGATGTGCTCAACAGCTGTCGCAGTCTGCGTGCGCATAGGCGATGAATTATACTGCCGGGCCATGTCCCGTAGTTCGGAGAGTTCGTGCCGCCCAAGCACTCGTTGACGGAAGGTTCGATCGCACCCGCGCTATTGACCTTTTCATTACCCATTCTCTTCGGCAACATCCTGCAATCGATCAATGGCTCGGTCAATGCCGTGTGGGTGGGCAAGTTCTTGGGCGAGGCCGCACTAGCCGCCGTTGGGAACTCCAACGTCATCATGTTCCTGTTGTTCGGCGTCATGTTCGGTTTCTCGATGGCGTCGACCATTATGGTTGCGCAATGCGTGGGTGCAAAGAACATTCCCGAGGCCAAGCGCGTGGTGGGCACCAGTGCGGTGTTCTTCCTGGGACTGTCGCTTACCATGAGTCTGACGGGATTTGCGTTGGCGCACTGGCTGGTCGCTTGGCTGCGCACGCCTCCGGACGCGCTGCCGCTGGCCCTTACCTACATGCGGATCATTTTCCTGGCGCTGCCCTTCATGGGCGGATTGTTTTTTCTCATGGCGGTATTGCGCGGCGCCGGCGATTCGAGAACTCCGTTCGTGTACCTGCTCATGTCGGTGGTCCTCGATATCGCGTTGAATCCACTGTTCATCTTCGGCTGGGGCCCGGTGCCGCGCTTCGGGATAGCGGGGTCTGCGATGGCCACGCTGATCGCCCAAGCGCTGAGCTTCTTCGCGTTGGTCGTACATTTATATAGAACCCGGCATTTCCTGTGCATCCATCGTGATGAGCTGCGCCTGTTCACGGTCGATTGGTCGCTGATTCGATTGCTGGTGACCAAGGGGATTCCCATGGGGCTGCAGTTCTTCGTGATTTCCTCGAGCATGATTGCGTTGACGTCGTTGGTGAACCGCTTTGGCTCCCAGGAAACCGCGGCATTCAATGCCGCTATGCAACTCTGGAATTACGTGCAAATGCCGGCGATGTCGATTGGCGCCGCGGTGTCGTCCATGGCGGCACAGAACGTCGGCGCCGGGAAATGGGAGCGCGTCGGCAAAGTCGCGATCACCGGCGTCCTGTTCAATTTGTTGATCGGCGGTTCCTTGATCGCCATCATTCTCTTGCTCAATCGGCATGCTCTAGGTCTATTCCTGCCCGCCGATGGGGCGGCGCTGCGCATCTCGGAGCACCTCAACCGCATCGTAATCTGGTCCTACCTCTTCTTCGGTACGTCGATGGTGCTGTTCGCCGTGGTGCGTGCGACCGGGGCGGTCATGCCGCCGCTCGTCATGCTGATTATTTCGCTGTGGCTCATCCGCATACCCTTCGCCTATACGATGCTGGATCGCTGGCAAGCGGACGCGATCTGGTGGAGTTTTCCTCTGGCGTCCGGGATGTCCGTGCTGATGGCCATCGCATACTACCGCTACGGCGGCTGGCGAAAGGTCCGACTGGGAATCGCAAGCGTGCGCGCGACACCGGTACCGAGCCTTTGAATCGTCCGCTCGCAGTACGGTGCGGTGCCTTCGGCGACATGGTGCTGCTGACCGCATTGATCCGGGTATTGCATGCGCGGTTTGGCGCTCCGGTGGATATCGTGACTTCGGGCCCGTGGAGCGAGCCGTTGCTGCGGGGCCAACCAGGAGTGGGCGATATCTGGAGCGTTCGCAGCCGCAAGACTCCCTACTGGCTGAGTCCGGACCAGCGGCACCTGGTGCGGGCATTGCGCGCGCGCGGCGTGGGTCCCACCTGGTACTGCGACGGCAGCAATGCGGCGCGGCCGCTGCTCGAGCGCGCCGGGATTCCGGCGCAATTCATGGTCGACGTCAAGGATCATCCGCTGCTGCCGGGCGAGCATGCCACCGAGCAATGGCGACGCCTCGCGCAAATCACTCCGGCGGCAGTCGCACAATCGGGTCGTGCGGCCGAGCTCGCTGCGGTGACGCCGGGATGCTATCTGCAGGTCAGCGATCGGCAGCGCGACGACGTTGAGGTGTGGCTGCAGGCGCGGGGCCTGGCCGCGGCGCCGCTGATCCTGGTCCAGATCGGCAATAAGCGCACCATGCGGCGCGGCCTGCGCCGGCTGGCAGTCAATCAGAAGTTCTGGCCTAACGAGCGCTGGGCCGAGGTGTTGCGTCATCTGCGCCGGCAATGTCCGGATCATTCGATTGTGCTATTGGGCACGGGACCCGAATACACATTGAACAAAGAAGTGGCGCTGCTCGCCGATGTTTCCCGGCTCTACAACGCCGCCGCCGATTTACCGATTCCACGGTTGGTGGCGCTGCTGGAACGCGGCGCGGGGTTGATTTCCGTCGACTCGGGCCCCGCGCACGCGGCGGCTGCGGTGGGCTGTCCGATGGTGGTACTGTTCGGCAAGGCATTGCCGTCGCTATATCGGCCTTGGGGCACGGCGGGAGCGGATGTAAAGGTGCTCTGCGGCCAAATGGCAGGCGCACCCGACATGCTGGGAATCGAAGCGAGCCGCGTAATGGCGGCTTGGTCCGGCTTAAAACTGCGCGCGGAGTGAAACCGCGCGGGGATTGATGACGCAGCGCGGCCGCACGGCCGATTACCGCGCCGGTGGAACGCGCAGCATGTCCTGAGTCACCAGCACTACGCCGCGCTTGGTCACATAGAACCGCTTCTCATCGAGGGCGAGGTCCTGGCCGATCTGCGTGCCGTCCGGAATCATGCAGTTCTCATCGAGAATGGCGCGGGTAATCTTGCAACGCCGGCCGATGGTCACTCCCGGCAACAGCACCGAGCTCTCGATGCTGCTGCTGTCCTCGATTCGCACGTCATGCGACAGCAGCGATTCCTTCACGTAAGCGCCCGATATGATGCAGCCGCCGGCCACCATGGAGTTGACCGCCATGCCGCGACGGCCTTCTTCGTCCAGCACGAACTTGGCGGGCGGTTGCTGTGCCTGGTACGTCCAGATGGGCCACTGATGATCGTAGATGTTCAGCTCGGGATCGAGCGCTACCAGTTCCATGTTCGCTTCGTACAGCGCATCGACGTTGCCCACGTCACGCCAGTAATTTTGCGCGCGGGTTTCGACGTCGTGGAAGGGATAGGCGAAGACGCGTAAGGGTCCAATGGCGGGGGGGATGATATTCCTGCCAAAATCGTGATTGCTGGCAGGATTGGCCGCATCGTCGGTCAGCACTTTCTCGAGTCGGTCCATGCCGATCACGTAGATGCCCATGGATGCGCGCGCGAGGTTCGGCTGCCCGATGATGGGATCCGGATTGCCCGGCTTCTCCGCAAATTTCGTGACCCGATTGGTATCGTCGGTGGTCAAGATACCGAATTCATTGGCGCGCTCCAGCGGTACGTCGACGACGCCGACGGTTATATCGGCCTCGCATTGCTCGTGGTAGGCAATCATCGGGCCGTAGTCCATCTTGTAGATGTGGTCACCCGCCAGGATCAGGACATGCGTCGGGTGTTGCGAACGAATGAAATCCAAGTTCTGATAGACCGAATCGGCGGTGCCGCGATACCAGTGCAGACCGATCTGCTGCTGCGCCGGAATCAATTCCACGAATTCTCCGAGCTCGCCGCGCAGATAGCTCCAGCCGCGTTGAATATGCTGGATCAGCGATTGCGCCTTGTACTGCGTCAATACTGCAATCTGACGGATCCCGGAATTGACGCAATTCGACAACACAAAATCGATGATGCGAAACTTGCCGCCGAAGGGCGTCGCGGGTTTGCAGCGGTTCTCCGTGAGTGCCTTGAGCCGCTCGCCTCGACCGCCCGCCATGACCACCGCCAGGGTGCCGCTCGTCAAGCGGCTGACGTAGCGTCCGGTGTTGTTACGAGCAGCGTGTCGCATCATATCCTGGCTTCACCTTGAGCAATCGATCCAGCCCCTCAGCGCAATGCCAGCCTGCCACACTCGGGTTACGGCTGCTAGACTTCTAATTATGTCCGTCTTAAAGGTCTGTGTCTTGAGTTCGGAGATCTTGCCGTACGCGAAGACCGGCGGCCTTGCAGACGTTGCGGGCGCCCTGGTGCAGAACCTGAGGCTGCTGGGTCACGAAGTGCACGCCTTCATGCCGCTGTACTCCGCAGTGCGGGCGGCGCATTCGGAACTGCAGCCCGTTCTCGGGGTCCAACAGGTCCCTCTCGCGATTGGCGATGTACAATATCGTTTCTCCCTGCAGAGCGCCCGCTTTCCGGGCACGGACGTTGCGATGTACTTCATCGACTGTCCCGCGCTCTACGATCGCCCTGCCTACTACACCAACGACCCGGACGAACACCGGCGCTTTCTGGCTTTTACGCGTGCCACGCTTGAAAGTTGCCGGCGCCTTGCGTTGGCGCCGCACATTTTTCACTGCAATGATTGGCATACAGCGATGCTGCCGCTGTACTTGAATACTCTGTATGCGTCGGATCCCATGCTGTCACGCGCCCGCTCGGTGATGACGATCCATAACATCGGCTACCAGGGCGTGATGTCGAGGACTGCAGCCGCAGATGTGGGGTTGGACCACCCCGAGTCCTGGCTGGATGCGGGCGATTGGGCGCACGGTGTAATCAACCCGTTGAAAACCGGCATAAAATTCGCTGCTGCAGTGACCACGGTGAGTCCCACCTATGCGCGGGAAATCTGCGAGGGTCCGTTGGGGATGGGCATGCAGACCGCGTTGCGGGCGCGCAATGACCCAATCGTCGGAATTTTGAATGGCGTGGATTACAAGGATTGGGATCCGCGGCACGATCCTAATTTGAAGACGCATTTCTCACCGCAGGATCTACGCGGCAAGCGTTCTAACAAGGAATTGCTGATCGCGGCCACCCGACTCGACACAATGGTATCGCGCCCGCTGATCGGCATGGTCACTCGCCTTGCGGAGCAGAAGGGCATCGATCTGTTGTTCGAGACACTGCCGATTATGTTGCAGGAACGTGACTTCGGCCTCATCGTGCTGGGCAGCGGCGATCCACAATATGTGGACTTTTTCGAGGGATTGGCGCGGCGCTTCCCGGCGCGCGTGGCGTTTCGCTCGGGCTACGACGAGGCGCTGGCGCATTTGATCGAGGCGGGCAGCGACATCTTCCTCATGCCTTCACGCTATGAACCCTGCGGTTTGAATCAGATGTACAGCCTGCGGTACGGCACCATTCCCATTGTGCGCAATACCGGCGGCCTCGCGGACTCCGTACAGCATTTCGATCCGGACACGGGCACCGGCACAGGATGCGTGTTCAATGACTACGATGCGTCCGCGGTGCGCTGGGCCATCGGGACGACGCTGGATTGGCACGCCCTCCCGGAGAGTTGGCAGCGTGTGATGCAGAACGCCATGGCGCAGGATTTCTCATGGACGCGGCAGATCGTTAAATACGACTCACTGTACCGACAATTGGTGAAAGCCTGACGTTGCTACGGTGCCGATTCCAACAGAGCGTATCGGCGGCCATGGGGCAAAAAGTAGGATTTTGCCGGCCGTAGACCCGCGTCGGGAAGCCAGGACAGCGCTGTCGCGACGTCCGGTGAGTTCGCGTTTGCGCTCGCGTTTGCGCTTGCGTATGCGCTCGCGTATGCGC
>JBDUEQ010000113.1:0-17491 GCA_040002315.1 Gammaproteobacteria bacterium | reverse complement strand
CGGCGCCCTGGAAATGGCTCAGCTCTGGGTCAATCTGCCTGCCAAGCAGAAAATGTCCGCGCCCCGATATCAAACGATTCTCAATGCGGGTATCCCGACAATTGAGCTGGCGGACGGCGCAGGCAGCCTGCGCGTCATCGCGGGCAGCTTCGACGGTCACGGCGGTCCCGCAGCCACCTTTAGCCCGCTCAACGTCTGGGACTTGCGCTTGCAGGCCGGACGCTCGGGGCGCCTCGCGCTGCCGGAAGGCCACATTGCCGCCATCGCAGTGCTGCGCGGCTGCATTGCGGCGAACGGTTCGGGAGACGTGGGGCCCGCGGAGTTGCTGGTGCTGGAGCGAACCGGAGATGAAGTACACATCGATGCCGCCGTCGATAGCGCACTGCTGTTATTGAGCGGAGAGCCGATTGCCGAGCCCATTGTCGGTTATGGACCCTTCGTGATGAACTCGCGGCAGGAGATCGAAGCGGCGATGAATGATTTTCAGCGGGGGAAATTCGGACGCATGCCCGCGACTGCGGCGGCGCCAGCGGGCGCGTAGATGAATCGGAAATCGACAGCGAGAATTTCGCTACGCCGTAAGCTCCCGCACCGCGCGATGCGCCTGATCGATGGCGACGTGCGTATAGGCATCCCAGCCGGAATCCGAATTGGCAATGGCGATGCGGCCGAGCCGGCGGCGCGCTGCTTGGGCAGTGCGCGCCTGCTGCGCAGGTTCGTCGTACAGCGGCGTCGGCGTGTAGGCATAGCCATGCGGCCAGCGATTCACGGTGATGGCGGCGACATCACGATCGAAATCGAAATCCGCGCCGGCGAGCATGCGCCCGAGCTCATCGCGAATCTCGTGCTCGAAGTCGGCGAAGCTCGTGCTGTACAGGCGCGTACGGCCGGCGCGATATTGTTCGCGCATGTTCAGCCCCTGATTGGGGGCCGCCGGCGTGTGCATCAAATGCAGGCATGCCGGCTGGGAAGGGTCGGTGCTGAAGTGATAGCCGTCGAGGCTCACCGGGAAATCCAGGGAGGCGGAAAATGTGCCGCCGGGATTGTCGATATAGGCGACGCCCAGCTTGTGCCACGGCTGCCAATTGCGCACCGCGACATTCACGTACACCAGCGGTGCGCGCACGTTGTCGTGTAACGCTTTACGCTGTTCTGCGCCGGCCTCGGGCGCGATGTAGGGAATCATGGCGTGGTAGCAGGCGAGCACGCAGTGGCGGGCGGCGACGCGGGCGACCTGGCCGGCGTTTACATACGCGACTTCGACGCCTTGTGCGACATTTCGAACGTCCACGGCGGTGGAATTGAGGCGAATCCGCACGGCCTGTTCCGGCCGATCAACTTGCGCATAATCGAAGCGCGCCAGCACGATGTCTTCCATGGTGTTGCCGGGCGCGATTCCTGGGATGAGCCGGCGCACCAGCATGCGCGCAATGGAGGCGTTGCCGTCCGGGAAGTGGTAGATGTACGGCTCCTCTGCCTCTCGCTCGAGGATCTTGCGTTGCGCTTTGAGGCCGGGCAGAGAGAGGGTCTCACTGGCAGGCACGGCGTCGATGCCCACCGCCCATAGCTCGTGGGTGCGCTTCTGCAGGAATTTCAGGATTTCATCGTCGGCATCCCAATACTGCTTGAGAAAATCGCGATAGCTGATGTGCTCCAGAATGCCGAGGCGTTGTTGCGGAGTCCTGCCGGGAAGGACGTCACGATCCGACCACATCATCTCGAACAATTGCGCGCGTGCTTTTTGCCCCATGGGGAATTGGTCGATATAGGCATGCAGTGCCTGGCTGTCATGCGGGTTTTCGTCGAGCTCCGCCCAGCCGCCGAACGGACGGCGTACCAGGCGGTCCACGCCGAACAGCTCTTTCTTGAAGAACACACTCTGGCCCAAATGCCAGCGGGCGTAGAAGTCTTGATCGAAGGCCGTCTTGAATCGATTGACATCGATGCCGAGGTCCTTGAGCAGGCCTTGCGCGACCCCGTCCCACTTGTGCGCCGGACCGTCGATGGACTGGGTGCCGCCGTACCCCAAGAGAATTCGCCCATCGACTTCGAATTCATTGCGCTTGGCGTGGCCGCCGAAATCATCGTTGGTGTCCAAGATCAGCACGCGCGCCCGCGCTCGCCGCTGACGGTAGAAGTGCGCCGCCGCCAGGCCGCTGATGCCCGCGCCGACTACGATGAGGTCGTAGTGTTCGCTGATTGCCGCCTGCGATAGGTCGAACGGCGAGCCGTCCCGCAACCGATGCGCCGCTTCGAAGGAGCCGACGTGGCTGCCGCGTAAGCCATCGCGGCCGGGCGGGTAGAGAGACGCCGCGACGGCGCTCGAATCCTGCGCGCGCGACAAATCGACTCCCGCGGCCCCCACAACGGCAATCGCAATGCCGTTCATGAAATCGCGGCGTGTGATTCCAGTGGTCATCCAGCGATGCTATGCTAACCCCAAGGCGGTTGCAGCATTGAAAGAGGCAGTTCCCGGAATTTTCGGCAAACGGCTTCACCGGAGGATCTGGTGTGGTGCCCGCGTCGCGCTGATTTGCGCTGTGGCGTTGTCGCCGCAATGGGCGAGCGGCACGGTCGCGACCGTGGCTCCGCCGGGCGCGCCGCCCACCAGCGCCGCGTCTGCAGCGGCCATCGAAGAGCTTGCTGACATCATGGTCGAGGCGCCCGAACCGCGCTATGTGTCGCCGACGCGGCGCGATCAAATCGGCCGCATCTGGGCGCCGGTCATGATCAACGGCCATGGGCCGTTCCGCTTGGTGCTCGATACCGGCGCGAGCCACAGCGCCGTCACCTCGCTGGTCGCGCTATCGCTGGGGATCCCCACCGATCTGTCGCCACCGGTGATATTGCATGGGGTGACGGGCTTCGCCAGTGTGCCCACGATTCGAGTCGATACGCTGACTGTCGGGGATCTGTCGGTTGATTCGCCCACCCTGCCCATCGTGCCGGACGCGCTCGGCGGCGCGCAGGGAATACTGGGCGGCGAGGGGCTCATAGGCAAGCGAGTCTTCATCGACTTTCGCCACGACAAGATCCAGATAACCTTCTCCCGCAACGAACGATCCACACGTGATTTCGTGGACGTACCCTTTCATTCCATCCGCGAGACGCTGGTCGTCGTCAGCGCGGTCATAGGCGACGTGCGCGTCAAGGCAATCATCGATACCGGCGGCCAGACGACCATCGCGAACCTGGCTCTGCGGGATGCGCTGAACCGGCGTACCGTGCGTTACCGTGGCCAGCCGGACCAGATCATCGGTGCCACGAAAGACATTCAGAATGGCGAAATCATCCCCATGCCCGCGATAGAGTTCGGCGCGGTCAAGATTCTCGATTCCGGCGTCACATTCGCCGACATCTACATTTTCAAGCAGTGGAAGTTGTTGAAGGAACCCGCGATCTTGATTGGCATGGATGCGTTGGGATTGCTCGATACCCTGGTCATCGACTACCGACGACATGAACTTCAAATGCGCATGCCGAGGGGCGGCGCAGGCTAGCGTAGGAGCAGTGATGATCAATAAGCCGATGATTGGAGTGGCGGCCGCGGTGGTGGTGCTTGCCGCGGGCACTTGGTACTACCTGCATTCCCGTCATGCCGAAGCGCCGCCTGTGGCCGCGCAGCCGCTGCCGCCGGCGGCCCCCGAGGAAGCCACCGTCGAGCATCCGGTGCCCGCGGCACAGGAGTCAGCGGCAAGTGGCCCATTGCCGACGCTGGCGGATAGCGACGCTCCGTTGAGCGACGCTCTGGTTCGCATCGCCGGCGCCTCGGCCGTGAAGGATTACCTGCTGCCTGAAAGCATCATCCGGCACTTGGTGGTGACCATCGACAATTTGCCGCGGCAGAAAGTAGCCGTGCAGAAGCGCCCGATCGGCCCGGTGATCGGATTCTTCCTCGCCAATGGCGATGAGCTGCACGCAACCCTGGATGCGCAAAACTACGAACGCTACCAACCTCTGGTCACGGCGGCCGGCAAGGTCGATATGCAGCAGCTCACGGCCGTCTACATTCGATTCTATCCATTGTTTCAGCAGGCCTATCAAGACCTGGGATATCCGAACGGCTATTTCAACGATAGGCTGGTACAGGTGATCGACAATCTGTTGGCGACGCCGCAGCCGGCAGGGCCGATTGCGTTGGTGCGCCCGAATGTCATGTACAACTTTGCAGATCCGGCGCTCGAGGCGCGTTCCGCCGGGCAGAAATTGTTGATCCGGATGGGCCCTGAGAATGCGGCGACGATCAAGGCGAAACTCAAAGAACTGCGTGCGGCGATTACTACGGCACCGCCGAAGCGCTGACCCCGAGATCGCATGTCAAGCACGCCGGAGGCGGCGACCAATCAGTGGCTGATTGTCGGGGCCTCCGCCCTCGGCACGGTTTTCGAGTGGTATGACTTCTATTTGTACGGGCTGCTGACGAGCATCATCGGTGCGCAGTTCTTCTCCGGCGTCAACGACATTACCGGCTTCATTTTCGCCCTCGCCGCGTTCGCGGCCGGATTTGCGGTGCGCCCATTCGGCGCGCTGGTGTTCGGGCGGTTGGGCGATTTGGTTGGCCGCAAACACACGTTCTTGATCACCATGAGCATCATGGGCGGCGCGACTTTTGCGGTCGGACTGCTGCCGAGCTATGCCAGCATCGGAGTGACGGCGCCCATCCTGCTGCTGGCCCTGCGCCTGTTGCAAGGACTCGCCTTGGGCGGCGAATACGGCGGCGCGGCGACCTATGTCGGCGAATTTGCGCCACAGGGAAGGCGCGGGCTGTACACGAGCTGGATTCAAACGACAGCCACACTGGGTTTATTCGCCGCGTTGCTGGTGGTCATCGGCACGCGCACCTACACGGGTGAGGACGCCTTCAAGGCCTGGGGCTGGCGTGTTCCTTTCCTGGTATCCAGCGTCTTGCTCGCTGTTTCGGTGTGGATACGCATGCAGTTGGCCGAGAGTCCGGTATTCCTCAAAATGAAGCGGCTGGGGACCACCTCGAAGGCGCCGTTGTCGGAGGCGTTCGGCCGCTGGAGCAATCTGAAAATCGTCATCATTGCACTGGCCGGAGCGGTGATGGGCCAAGCGGTGGTGTGGTACACGGGACAGTTCTACGCCTTGATCTTCCTGGAGAGGCTGCTGCGAGTGGACGGCGCCACCACCAACATTCTCATGGCGATCGCACTGGTGCTCGCCACGCCGGGGTTTGTTTTTTTCGGCTGGCTGTCGGATAAGATCGGCCGGAAGCCCATTATCATGGTGGGCTGCCTGCTGGCGATGCTCACGTATTTTCCGTTGTTCGAGGCGCTGACACGAAATGCAAATCCGGCGCTGTATGCGGCGCAGGCCGCAGCGCCGGTCACGATGATTGCGGATCCGCTGCAATGCTCGTTTCAGTTCGATCCCATCGGCAGGAACACTTTCGATTCTACCTCGTGCGATATCGCGAAGAGTTTTCTGGCGAAGGCGGGCGTCTCGTATCAACGAATGGATGCGCCCGCGGGAACCATCGCGCAAATCCGCAGCGGTTCGAGCATTGTCACGGCCCCGGACCCTAATGTCGTCGCCGGCAAGCAGCGGAAGGCGGCGATCGCGGCGTTTCAGAAAGAAGTGAAGGGTGTCCTCGCGGCAGCGGGCTATCCCGACAAGGCCAATCCGGCGACCATCAACAAGCCCATGGTGGTTTTGATCTTATTCACCTTGGTGTTGTACGTGACCATGGTGTACGGGCCGATAGCCGCCTTGCTGGTTGAATTGTTTCCGGCGCGAATTCGCTACAGCGCCATGTCCTTGCCCTATCACATCGGCAACGGCTGGTTCGGCGGGTTTCTCCCGACCACCGCTTTCGCCATGGTGGCCGCCACCGGCGATATCTATTACGGACTTTGGTATCCCATAGTCGTGGCGGGTGCGACGCTGGTCCTCGGCTTGTTTCTCCTCCCCGAAACCTTCAGGCGTCCAATCGACGGATAGTGCGGACAAGTTACATTCGCTTAACGCACGTAGCCACTAAGCGAAGTGTGACGTTATATGTTCTATGGACAGCGGAATGCTGAGTACGCTGTGGGCACAACACTCAATTGGCGGGTCATCATGCGCATCGTTCGAAAGGATCTTAGATACACCGGCCTGCCGATGGCTGGCGCCACGCTGGCTCTGTCGATAGCGACTTTGCTCGGCGGCTGCGTCGTGCAGGAGCGCGTGGCCCCACCGCGGCCGCGCGCCTACGCACCGCCGCCGCCGGCCTACGCAGATCAGACCTATGCCGACCCGGGTAGTACCGACGCCGAAGTGCGTACCAACGAAGCTCCGCCGCCGCTACCGGATTACGATCAGCCGCCGTGTCCCGAGGACGGCTATTTATGGACGCCGGGATACTGGGCCTGGGGCGGCGGAGGATACTACTGGATTCCCGGTACCTGGGTTCAGCCGCCCCGCGTCGGGGTGCTGTGGACCCCTGGCTATTGGGGCTTTGTGAGCGGCGTATACCTGTTCCATGGCGGATACTGGGGCCCGCACGTCGGATTCTACGGCGGTGTGAATTATGGCTACGGTTACGGCGGAGCGGGTTTCGTCGGCGGCCGCTGGGACGGCAATAGATACGCCTACAACCGCACCGTCAACAACGTGAATGTGACCAATATTCACAACACATACAATGAGACCGTGATCAATAATGTCACCGTCAACAGGGTGAGTTACAACGGCGGATCCGGCGGCGTCGCAGCCGCTCCCACTGCGCAGGATAGAGCCGCTTTGCATGATCGTGTGGCGCCGACGCCGGTGCAAAGGCAGCACTTCCAAGAAGCAATCAAGAACCCTGCGCTGGCGGCCAGGGCGAATGGCGGCCATCCTCCGATTGCGGCCACACCGCGACCGGCCGCGTTCAATGCACCCGGAGTGATCGGCGCGCGCGGTGCAGCGGCACCGCGTGCCAACAATGTGACCCCGCCGAATGTGACTCATGCGCCGCCCAATGCGGGCATGCAGCCGCGGCCGCCCGTGAATCAGCCACCGCAGCAGGGGCAAACGCAGAGGCCGGGCGCGAGACCGCCCGCTGCCAGACCGCAGCCGCCGAAACCTCAAAAACGGCCGGCCGCCAAGCCGCCGCGCAACGAGAAACACGAACCCGAGCGCTAGGCTGCTACCGCACTACAGGTAACTCAACGAAGCTCGCATGGGGGCCAGCATCGAGGGGTTCGGGACAGCAAGATCGACGTCGCTGAGCCCCGCGTGTGCGCGCCGCTCATT
This sequence comes from Gammaproteobacteria bacterium, assembly GCA_040002315.1. GTDB lineage: Bacteria > Pseudomonadota > Gammaproteobacteria > Steroidobacterales > Steroidobacteraceae > Bog-1198. The sequence continues at coordinate 10,252 of JBDUEQ010000113.1, read as the reverse complement.
CGTCGACGTCGTGACCTGCGGTTGGCTCGTCCTTGCGCGGCCGAAGTTTGCGGCATCAAGCCGTTGCGTACAACGGCGAGGCGCGCGGCGGCCACGGCAAGCAGGGCGCCATACCGGTGCCCAACCTCACGTCCTTGCAGCAATGGGTGGTAGGGGGCATGATCGGAACACGAGCCTTCGATTGACAGGCGGCTTAACAATATAAGCGGGTGCCGCAGGCTGTAATCGAGGGTGCAGGCTGGCGATTTGGAGGAGGCTTCGCGCATGAGCAGTTTATCGTTCACGGTATCGGATGGAGTTGCAACTCTGGCGATTCAGCGTCCGTCAGTGAGCAACGCGATCGACATCACCATCATCCGCGCCATGCATCTGGCGCTCGACCAAATTCAAAAAGGCGAGGGCGGCGCGCGCGCCGTCGTCATCACGGGCAGCAACGATGTGTTCTGCAGCGGCTTGGACCTGCACTCCGTCGATCTGAAAACCCAGGAAGCGCGGCAGCGGGCCCACTTCGAAATGCGCCGCTTCATGGATCCATTGATTCTGCGCCTGAGCGGATTTCGTTTTCCCATCGTGGCGGCGGTCAACGGCGCAGCGGTGGGGGCAGGTATGAGTCTGGCACTCGCCAGCGATATCATCGTCGCGGGCGACAACGCGTACTTCCTGCCGTCGTTTGCGCGTCTCGGCTTGGTGCCGGATGCGGGCATCACCTTCCATTTAGCGCGCCGCATCGGCGCCGGACGTTCACTGTCGTCGTTGATGCTTGCCGAGCGCATCGACGCCAAGACGGCGCTCGACTGGGGGCTGGCCTACGCCGTGGTGCCCGCTGCCGAGGTCGTAATGCGGGCGCAGACCGTGGCACATCGCCTGGCCACCGGACCGTGTGCAGTGCTCGGCCAGATTCGGTCCTTGCATGCCTCGACTTTCGACAATTCCCTGCAGGAACAATTGCGCGCCGAACGCAGCGCTCAGGAGATGACGCTCGAGACGCATGACTGCGTGGAGGGCGTGCGCGCTTTCTTCGAGAAACGCGAGCCGAATTTTTCCGAGCACTAGGGCTTGCGAGTGATGGCGATGCGAACGGCCGCAAGAGGCGCGTGATCGTCGAAGGGCTGTGAGGCTGGGTTCTGCGGAACACCGAGTCGTCGCCACAGCAACTCAAGATCGGGCGTCAGCGCCGTGCTCTTCATGTGTTCATACAGGTCCTGCAATACCCGTGTGCCTGTGGCGGCGTCGCCTATCCGCAATACCTCGTCAATGTTGCGGTCGGTGCGATATCCGCCGGTTTGCCGCAGAATAGCCTGCAGCGCCGTTTGCAGCCCGACTCGATTGCCGGTCCGTTCGCGAATGGCCACGTCGGCTTGCAGACAATACAGCGCGCCTCCCCAGTAAGTTCGTGCCCAGGTTGAAGTCTCATCCATGCCGCCTTCGCCGGGCTGCGGCTGGCCCTTGTGCATCGAGTCTCGGTACTCGGCCCAGACATCCGTGATGTCGCGATTGCCGAATTGCGCGCGCGCAACGCCTTCGACATAAGTGGCGAGTCCTTCCGCCAGCCAATTGTGGCGGCGGCCCAATTCGGGCAGGGCGAGATGCACCATCTCGTGAACGAGCACCCAGTCTGCCGCCAACTCGCTCTCGCTGACATCGCGGCCCACAGTGATTTGAATCACCAGCCCCGAATCATTGGTCGTACGCCCGCCGCGCACGCCGCCGCCGGCTGCGGCCCGGATGCGCACCGACACCAGGGGCGCGGGAAATCCGGCGTAGTAATCCGCCACGATTCGCGCCGAGCGCTCGACCCAATCATGCAGCAGCCGCTCCGAGATGGCGTGCGCCGGGTCGTCTACCGAGACGCAAAGTGTGGCGTCCTGCACGGAGATCTTAAGGTCGGCGTGCTGCGCGCAGCCCATACCCCGTGCGGGCGCCGCGTAGGCCAGGGCCAGGGCGATGATTATTCCGAAGGCTCGGGATGCAGGCATTGCTTCACTCCACGAATGTCCATAGGCGCAGTGCGGCAGCAGCCGCCGATCAGGCGTGCCCCTTCGGCGTGCCAGAGCCGCGCCATCTCACCGAAGCGCAGAGCGCCGGGCTCGCCGCACCATCGCTTGGACGAAGCATCGTAAGACTCGCCCGAATTCGGATAGACGACCAGCGGCACATCGGTTGAGGCGCGCAGGCGGCGTAGCAGCGATACGATGTATTGCGGCGCGGTGCAGTTCACCCCCACCGCGGCGATCTGCGGAAAGCTGCGCAGCTTCGCCCCGCAGGCGGCAATGCTGTCCCCCTCACAGGTGCGGGCGCCGTCCCGGCAGGAAAAACTCATCCACGCGGACAGCGATGGAAACTCCCGCAGCAGTTCCGCGAGCACCAACGCTTCGCGCAGGCAGGGGATGGTTTCGCACGCCAGCAGATCGGCGCCGGCCGCTGCCAAGACCTGCAAGCGGGGCCGATGAAAATCAGCCAGAGCGTCGTCGCCGAAGGAGTAGTGGCCACGATACTCCGAGCCGTCGGCCAACATTGCGCCGTAAGGGCCCACGGAAGCCGCAACCAGTGGTCGCAGCCGGGCACTGCGATTGGCCGTTACCGACCAAAATTCATCGCGCGCCGCAACGGCCAGCGCAACGGCGTCGCGCATCAGCTGCGCCGCGCCGCGGCTGTCGATGCCGCGGCGCGCGCAGGCTTCGAAGGTGGCCTGATAGGTGGCGGTGGTCGCAACGTCGGCGCCGGCGCGAAAATAGTCAAGGTGCACTGCGCGGATGAGTTCCGGCTGCTCGATCAAGCACTTTGCGGACCAAAGTGGATCTCTGAGGTCCGCGCCGCGCCATTCGAGTTCGGTGGCCAACGCACCGTCCAAAATCATGACCGGGCGCTGTGCAAGAAAAATGTCGATCGGGTTCTGCATGATTGTTCGCGCAGGGCACGAATTGCGATCATACTCCGTGTGAACTTAGACGGCGTGTTGGTCAGGAACAAGCATGCTCACCGCTCAAACGATAAAGAATCAGCATTCCGACATATTCACGTTTCTACACGGCGACTTGGCGCTGGGCGCGACTCATTGCCACATTCCGGAACAGGCCCTGTTGGGGAGCCTGGTATATGTGAGCAATTTGGTGCAGCTTACGGAAGCAAGGCTCCACAAGCCCGCGATTATGATCGTTCCTTCGAAGATGACCGCGTGGGTCGATTCTCTAACGGATGCCGATAGCTGCTGCTTCTCGGTGCAAAGCATCTCCATGGGGATGGCGGTGTTGCTGAAATACTTCGACCGCAAGTGCTATCGTTTCACGCAATGGGGCGAACGCCACCCCACCGCGGTAGTGCATCCGGATGCCGTCATCGGCGAACGCAGCTTTCTCGGACCCTACTGCGTGATCGGCGCGCGCGCGGTCATCGGCGACGATTGCATGATCGGTGCGCACACGGTGGTCGAAAACGATGCCACGATCGGTGCGCGGACCATGCTGCACCCTCATGTATTCGTGGGCGCCGGCTGCCGCATCGGCGATGAGTGCGAGATTCATCCGCACACCAGCATCGGCAGCGACGGCTTCGGTTACGCGATGGATGTCGGCGGCAGGCCGCGAAAAATTGCGCACCTCGGCAATGTCGAAATCGGCGACGGCGTGGAAATCGGCAGCAACTGCGCCGTCGATCGCGCAACCCTGACGTCGACTTACATCCGCTCCGGCTCCAAGTTGGACAACATTTGCCATATCGCGCACAACTGCGACCTGGGCGAGAACGGTTTCTTCACGGCCGGGTTCATGATGGGGGGGTCGACGAAGATAGGCCGGCAATTCGTCACGGGTGGCAATTCCGTGGTGACTGCGCATATTACACTGGGCGACAATGTGGTCCTGGCGGGCAGATCCTCGGTCACCTGCGATGTACCCGACGCCGGCTCGTACGGCGGTTATCCGCTGCAGCCTCTGAAGGAGGCAATGAAGACCGCGGTCAACATCAGCCATTTGAATGAGATTCGCAAGAATCTCACCCGCGTAATGAAGCATTTGCATCTTCTCGACAAGGTGCACGCCGACAGTCCCGACGCTTGAGGCTCAAGACGGATAATGTGGCGGTGCCGATCGCGGTGCTGATCGCGGCGATGTTTTGCTTTCAACTCGGCGCTGTCATCGCCAAGGGCCTGTTCCCCGTGGTGGGCGCCGCCGGCACGACGGCGTTGCGTATGGCATTGGCATCCATCATGTTGCTGGCCGTGTGGCGTCCCTGGCGCATGCGCATGAATGCACGCGAGATGCGAGTGGTGCTTCTCTACGGCCTGTCCTTGGGCTGCATGAACTACTTTTTTTATCTGTCGCTCTCCAGCATTCCGCTCGGCATCGCCGTCGCTTTGGAGTTCGCCGGGCCACTGGCGTTGGCAATGGCGGCTTCGCGCCGCGCGCTCGATTTCCTATGGATATTGATGGCCGCGATCGGATTGCTGGCGTTGCTGCCGCACGGGTTCGGAGCGAAGCCACTGGATACTGCGGGCGTCATCTACGGCCTGGCTGCCGGCGTCTTTTGGGCTTTGTATATTCATTTTGGCCGCAAAGCAGGAGCCGCTCATGGCGGTCAGATCACCGCATTGGGCATGGTGATCGGCGCCGTGGTGGTCGTGCCCTTCGGCGTTGTGCAAGCCGGCGCGCAGATGCTCTCGCCGGCGATTTTGCCGGCCGCGATCGGCGTGGCGCTGCTGTCGAGTGCGCTGCCTTATTCGCTCGAAATGCTGGCCATGCCCAAATTGCCGACCCGAACCGTCGGTGTGCTCATGAGCTTGGATCCGGCGCTGGGTGCTGTGTCGGGCCTGTGTTTTCTCGGCGAACGCCTCAGCATCATTCAATGGGCGGCGATTGCCAGCATCATGGCGGCATCGGCGGGCAGCGCTGCGAGCAGCCGCAATAGCGCCCCTCAGTTATTACCCGACTAGGGTAATTGCGAGATACAGGACCGCGGCGCCAGCCAGAGTCATGGCGGTGGTGAGAAATTTCGGATGTGCGTGGTAGCTTTCGGGGATCAGATCGCTGGCGCCGATGTACAGAAAGAATCCGGCAAAAAGTGCGAGCGCGATGCCGAAGCCCTTGCCGGGGAGTGTGAACATGAACGTGGAAGCGACTCCCACCACCGGCGCCACCGCGTCCGCGAGCAGCCAGCGAAATGCGCGCGAGCGGTCACCGCCGTTCCTCAGCACGATGCTCATGGTGTTGATGCCGTCGGAGAAATCGTGAGTGAGCACGGCGATGGCGACCACGATTCCCACTTCGTGCGACGCCTGGAACGCAAGCCCGATGGCCACGCCGTCAAGCAGGCTGTGGATGCAGAGCACGGTGGCGGCGAACGGACCTCGAGGCGGCGAATCGCCGTGAAACGACAATATTCGATCCAACACCAGATAGGAGAGAAAGCCGAGCGCGGTGCACGCCAGGATGGCCGACGGGGTGTGAAATTGCTGACCGAAGTTGATTGCCTCCGGCAGCAGGTCGAAAAACGCCACGCCGATGACGGCGCCGGCGCTGAAGCCCAAGATCAGGTGCAGCTTGTCGCGCAGCTTGAGCGCCAGCAGGCCGCCTAGAAACGTACTGACGAACGTCGCCGCGGCGATGATTACGAGCAACATGGTTGATTCATTCCACGCCTTCCGGCCGACAGGTTATATTGCGCATCACAAAATCGACCAGGGTTGAGGTGCAGCGTGAGTTACGACACCTATCATAAGCGCAAAATCGGCAAACACGTGCTCAAGCCTGAAACCCAGATGATGGGATATGGCTATGACCCGAGCTTGTCCGAAGGATCTCTGAAGCCCCCGATCTTCCTGACTTCGACGTTCGTCTTCAAGACCGCGCAGGACGGCAAGGATTTCTTCGATTTCACCTCCGGGCGGCGTGACCCGGTGGCGGGTCAATCCTCGGGCCTGGTCTATTCGCGTTTCAACAACCCTAATCTCGAAGTGCTCGAGGATCGCCTGGCGCTATGGGAGGAGGGCGAGACGGCGGCGGTATTTTCCAGCGGCATGTCGGCCATCTCCACAGTGATCTGGACCCATGTACGGCCCGGCGACGTCATTCTCATGAGTCAGCCATTGTACGGCGGCACCGAAACCCTCATCGAAAAGACCCTGCCCGGTTTCGGCGTGAACGCCGTCAGCTTTACCCTGGGACATGAGAGGAGCGCGGTGACCGAGGCGGCGGAGCGCGCGTCCAAACGGGCTGCCGAAGGCGGCGGCCGGGTGTGCCTGGTGTTGGTGGAGACGCCGGCGAATCCCACCAACAGCCTGGTCGATTTGGCGCTGATGCGGGAAATTTCCGAGCAAATCGGTGCACGGCAGGGCGGCGGGCGGCCACCGGTGGTGGTCGACAACACCTTTCTCGGTCCAGTCTTCCAACGGCCGCTTGGTTTCGGCGCGGACCTCGTCATGTATTCGTTGACCAAGTATGTCGGCGGACACTCGGATTTGGTGGCGGGCGGCGTGGTCGGCTCGCGCGAAGCCGTGGGTCCAGTGAAAAAATTGCGCGGTGCGCTCGGCACGCAGCTGGATCCGAATACCGCGTGGATGATCATGCGCTCGATGGAGACGCTGTCGCTGCGCATGCACAAGTCGGCGGAGAATGCCGCACTGGTGGCGCAGTTTCTGCGCGGCCATCCAAAAATTGCGAGCGTCAATTATCTTGGGTTCCTGCAGGAGAACGATCCGCGTTATCCAGTCTTCCGGCGCCAATGCCAGAGCCCCGGCTCGACGTTTGGATTCGCGGTCAAAGGCGGCGAGGCAGAGGCATTCCGCTTGCTCGACGCCTTGCAAGTAATCAAGCTCGCGGTCAGCCTAGGTGGGACCGAGACTCTGATTTCGCATCCCGCCAGCACGACCCATTCCGGAGTCTCGAAGGTGACGCGAGACCGCATCGGCATCACCGACGGTCTGATCAGAATTTCCGTCGGCATTGAAGATGCCGGTGACCTCATTGCGGATTTAGGAGCGGCACTTGATGCGATTTGAGATATTTGTTGCGACGGCACTTGCGGCATTCACGACGCAGGCCCTTGCTGAGGTTGCGGCGGACACGGTGTACAGGCATGGATTGGTGTACACGGTGGATGCGCACGACAGTGTGCAGCAGGCGCTCGCGATCCGTGCGGGGCGCATTGCCTATGTCGGCGCCGACGCCGGTGCCGCGGCGTTTATCGGCCCGCAGACCCAGGTGATCGATTTACGCGGCAGGATGCTGATGCCTGGCTTGGTCGACGGCCATTCTCATCCGCTGCAGGGCGGAGCCGCGCTCCTCAAGTGCAGCTTGAACTACGAGCAACTGAGCGTCGTGCAGCTGCAGGCCAGGGTTCAATCCTGCCTCGATCAAACGCGGGCGCACGAACCGGATGCTTGGCTCGAGGTGGTGAACTGGTTTCAGGAGGGAATGGTGCCGGCGGGAGTCGCAACGGGCCGCGCGACCCTCGATGCACTGAAGACCAAGCGTCCGATCTTGGTTGCGTCGTCCTTCGGCCATACGTCGTTGGTCAATTCGCGCGCCCTGCAAATCGCAGGTCTCACCGCCAAATCAACGGATCCTCTGGGCGGCAAGGTGGGTCGCGATGCCGCGGGCAACCCGTCGGGAATTCTCGAGGATGCCGCCCAGGACATCGTCGCCAAGCACATATCGGCGCCGACCCCCGCAGACAATGTCAAGGCGGCAAACGCCGCTCTGGACGCGCTGCGCAAGCAAGGCGTGACGACATTCCTGGATGCAGCGGCGGAAGCGCCGTCGCTCGAGGCATTTGCCACGGTGCAGCGCTCGGGCAATCTCACCGCGCGCGCACACTTTGCCGTGCTGATAACGCCGCCACAGGGCCGCGATCCGAAACAGGCCGTCGCCATGGTCAGTTCGCTGGCGCAACACTACGATCAGGGCCACGTCGCCGTGGAGCCCAAGCTGACGGTGCGCAATGTGAAATTGTTTCTCGATGGCGTGATTACCGCACCGGCCAGCACGGGCGCCATGTTGACTCCGTACTTCAGTTTGCAGGGGGCTCCTGCCAATCCTCACTGGGCGCCCTCGATGAGTCGCGGGCCGGAGGTGTATTTCCCGGCGCCGATCCTGAGCGCGCTGCTGATCGAGGTGGCGGGTGCGGGCTTCGAGCCGCATATGCACGCGGATGGCGATCGCGCGGTGCGCGAGGGCCTGGACGGCATCGCAGCACTGCGCCGGGAATTCCCGGGCCGAGATATTCGCGCCGCCATCGCGCACAACGAAATCGTCGATCCCGCCGACTTCGCGCGCTATAAGCAGCTCAATGTGATTCCCGTGCTGTCCTTTCAGTGGGAGAAGCAGGCGCCGGACACCATGGAGGGCGCGCAGGAATACATGGGGCCCGCGCGCTTCAAATATATGGAACCAGCCGGCTTTCTGGCGGCGGCGGGCGCGCGCATTGCCTACGGCAGCGATTGGCCGGTGGATCCTCTCAATGAGTGGTTTGCGCTCAAGGTGGGGGTGACACGCACCAATGCACCGCAGCCTGATCACAAGTACGCCGGCCGCCTTAGCGAGGACAAGGGATTGTCGCGCGCCGAAGTGCTGCGCGCGATCACGATGAATTCCTCTTACGAATTGCATCAGGATCAGTCGACCGGCTCGCTGGAAGTCGGAAAGCTCGCCGATCTCATCGTCATCGACCGCAACTTCCTCGACATCCCCGCGGAACAGATTGCCGACATCAAGGTTCTTCAGACCGTCGTCGGCGGGCGCGTGGTGTATCGGTCGGAGAAATTCACGGCACGTTGACCAGGTTGACAGTTTTTCGCCGATGCAAATGACGACATGTTCTGTTAACGTATTAGCGGCATGAGACACGTGGTTAAATTACTAAGCCTCTTACTCCTGCTGATCACAGCGCAGCACGGCGCCGTAGTTCACGAACTCGGCCATCTCACCGGCGCCGGCGCGACTACTTCCAGCGCCGTTGCGGGCGTCACCGACACGACCTGCGCGCAGTGTCCGGCATTCGCGCAGGTCAATACTCCCGCCTTTAGTCACTCGTTCCACGTCCCCCTACTGGTTCGCGCCGCGCTGACATTAGGCGCGGAGCCGCACTATGCGGTGATAGACGCCGCGGTTCCCAGCCCGCGCAGCCGCGGCCCTCCCGTTTAAAACTGAAATCGATCCTTGACAAGGAGAACCGCCCGAGCAATCGGCGGCGGCTCTTGGTTAATTCAGTTTTGGCGGAGACATCCCCATGTCCAGATTTTCATCCATGGCGCCGATGCGTGCCGCTGCCGCGCCTGTGGCTACGGCGCTGGCGCTCATCGCGACCATTTCTATGAGTTTTTCAGCAACGCTTGCAGATGAGCCCGACCCATCCGGCGGCTCCGACTCGTCCAGTTTGCCGCCCATCGTGGTGACGGCCCAGCACTTGGACGAGGGCCGCTCACGGATTCAGACTCAAACCGGCGCATCGACCTATACCATTGACGCCGCGGCGGTGGCGGCAACTCCCGGCGGCGACAACACGCTGCTCAATCAGGTGATCATGCAGGCGCCGGAAGTCGCGCAGGATTCCTTTGGCCAATTCCATGTGCGTGGTGAGCACAATGGCCTGCAATACCGGCTCAACGGCATCATCCTGCCGGAAGGCATCAGTGTGTTCGGACAATCGCTTGATCCGCGGCTTATCTCTTCGATGAGCCTGATCACGGGTGCCTTGCCGGCTGAATATGGTCTGCGCACCGCGGGCATTATCGACATCACGACCAAGAGCGGCATCCAAATGCCGGGCGGTGCGCTGTCCATGTACGGCGGCAGTCATGGCACCGTGCAGCCCAGCGTCAACTATGGCGGGGGTGCGGGGCAGTACAGTTACTTTGTGTCGGGCGATTTTTTGCGAAGTGATCTTGGCATAGAGTCGCCGGACGGCAGCTCGAATCCCATCCACGACCACACCACGCAGTACCATGGCTTTGGCTATTTCGAAGACATCTTGAATGAGGAGAACCGCGTCGCTCTGATGATCGGTAGTTCGGTGGCCAGATTTCAGATTCCGAACCAGAATGGCTTACAGCCATCGTTGGGCTTGACCGTCAATGACGAGACCCAGTATCCCAGCCAGAATCTCGATGAAAACCAGCGCGAAGTGACGCAGTTCGGCGCCTTGAGCTGGCAGCACTCGTCCGGCGCGCTCGACATCCAGACCTCGTTCATCGCACGCTACTCGAGCCTGACATTCGTGCCCGATGCGCTGGGCGATTTGCTCTATGACGGCTTGGCGCAAT